>CALUOB010000063.1 GCA_944322175.1 uncultured Coriobacteriaceae bacterium | reverse complement strand
GCCGGGATAACGTACATGCCGTCCGTGCGCCGATATGCAAGACCGCCTCGCCCCCCGACGACCGCCAGGAACAGCGGCTTCGCATGACGCGCCGCTGTGTTTCTCGTCAGCTTGTTGCGCAACCGAAGAAGGTTAGCCGCCCCGTCGTCCACTTTAGTGTCGCTGAGCTTGATCTCCACACCTGCCCAGCCGCCGCCGTACTCAAGGATCGCGTCGACCTCCAAGCCCTTGTCGTCGCGATAGTACGAAACGGCATTGCCCACGCCTCCAAGCGTAGACATATATACACGAAGGTCTCTGAGCACAAGATTCTCAAACAGCAGGCCGAGCGTCTGGGTGTCGCGGAGTAGGTGCGTCGGCGTTGCGCCAACCAGGACCGCCGTGAGCGACGGATCGGCAAAGTAGCGTTTTGGCTTAACCCGCACTCGAGACTTAGCGCGCATAGGCGGTTCCCAGCCGCTGAGCTTCTCGGTAATAAACAGGCGATCAAACAGGGAGAGATAGGAGCTCACTGTGTCATTGTCTACCGTACGCGCGAGGCCGTTGCCGCCCATGTCGGACGCGAGGGTGCGATAGGTGACCGCTTGGCTTTCGTTGAACGCAAGGGACCTCATAAGAGAAAGCGCGGTGTCTGGAGACTTTCCTTCTTCAAGCACGTTAACGTCGAGCTCAGCCTGGATGCACTGACCTGCGGTTTCATAAGCAGCTTCATCATCGAGCGTCAGGTTGGCAGGCCATCCTCCCCTACAGCACCAGCGGGCAACGTCTTCAATGGTTGTATCGCGACGTGTCGGATGGAGCTCATCTCCGGCCAGAAGCGACTCCAAGCTTACTTTTCCGGTAGACTCGCCTAGCTCGGCAAGCGACATGGGCCGCATGGTAAGCCGCGCGATTCGCCCTGCACCAGAATGACGAACCCTGTCGCGATCCCGCTGTTTGAACTGCGTGGATCCCGTTAGGAGCAGCAAGCCTCTTTTATTTCCCGCATCATCTACGTAGCGGCGCGCCGCATCCCAGACCTCGGGCACTTCCAGCCACTCGTCAACCAAGTGCGGCGTTTGTCCCACAAGTGCAAGCGAAGGATCAAGCTCGGCCGCCTCGCGATCCTGCCTTCAGCCGAGCTTTGTTACGCTGGCTGAACGCGAAAGCGCTGTCCAGGTTTTGCCGCACCACTTAGGTCCTACCAACTCAACGCAACCAAAAGCGCGCATGAGCGCATCGAGACGGTTCTCGATCAGACGCGGCTGATATCCCTCTGGCGTAAGCATGGCTGCTACCTCTTGCGAGCTTGTTGTTCGGTGTTTTACACCCTTCTCATTCGGTGTTTTACACCCTTTTCGTTCCGCGTTTTACACCCTGTTTGTTCGGTGTTTTACACCTTTAGTGAAAAACGCCCGTCTACCGTTAAACGTAAAACATCACCGCTTCGAGCAGCAGTTGCAGTCTGTTCTGGCGCAACGTCACGGCTTGGGAGAGCTCTTGTTGGCCATTGTGGGCAGCCCTCCCAAATCAGGACGATACGCGCGAGACGATGCCGCATCGTCCTTGCTTGGGAGGGCCCTCCCTAGACGCGGGGGCCCAACCCTCCCAAGGCGGGACGATGTGCCACTCACCCTGCGCAACGTCCCGGCTGGGGAGAGATCGGCACAGTCGAGCGGCAAATTCGGGCGATCCTGGCGCAACTTCCCGGCTTGGGAGAGATGCGGGTGCGCAAGGTCCCGGCTTGGGAGAAGCGGCAAGAAGGGCTGGCCCGTTTACCTGCGGGAACGTCAAAGGCCTTCTCCGCCTAAGAGGGCGATTCTCTCCCAAGGCGGGACCTTGTGGCGGAGACGGGCAGATTTTGCGCTCCAGAGGCCGGGATTCTCCCAAGCGGGGACGATGCGCCGAGAATGTCGCGCGAAGTCCTTGCTTGGGAGAGCCCTCTACCAACCAGCGAAATCAGCCCTCCCAAGGCGGGTCGATGTGTCACTCCCCTTGCACAACTTCTCGGCTTGGGAGGATTTGACGGCTTTGAGAAGAAAGTGGGGTTATTTCGACGCAACGTCTCGGCTTTGGAGAGAAGCGGGCGCGCAAGATCGCGGCTTGGGAGGGCACTGTCAGGTCCAAACGAGAAAACCCCGGCAAGCGAGCCTGCTTGCCGGGGTTTTGGCTTTGAGCTATGTGGCTTGAGAAGCGGCTTGCGCTACTCGGCCATGAAGTCGCGCTGGATGGAGGAGTCGACCTTGACGCCGGGGCCCATCGTGGAGGAGACAACGACGGACTTGATGTACTTGCCCTTGGCGGAAGCGGGCTTCACGCGCAGGATCTCGGCGAGAAGAGCGCCGTAGTTCTCGAGGAGCTTCTCGGTCTCGAAGGAGCACTTGCCCAGCGGCACGTGGCAGATGCCGTAACGGTCAGCACGGTACTCAACACGGCCGGCCTTGAGCTCGCCGACCATCTTGGCGACGTCCATGGTGACGGTGCCGAGCTTGGGGTTGGGCATGAGGCCACGGGGGCCGAGGATCTTACCGATGCGACCGACCTTGGCCATCATGTTCGGGGTGGCGATGGCGGCGTCGAAGTTGATCTCGCCGGCCTGGATCTGAGCGATGAGCTCGTCGGCACCCACGATGTCGGCGCCAGCCTGCTCGGCCTCCTCGGCCTTGGCACCGTCGGCGAAGACGGCAACGCGCACGGACTTGCCGGTGCCGTTGGGCAGCGAGATGGAGCCGCGGATGTTCTGGTCAGCCTTGCGGGGGTCGATGCCCAGGCGGAAGTGAACCTCGATGGTCTCGTCGAACTTGGCCGGCGCGACCTCCTTGACCAGGTTCATAGCCTGGAGCGGGGTGTAGAGCTGGGTGCTGTCGACCTTCTCGGCGGCAGCGCGGAACTTCTTACCATGCTTAGCCATTTGTTACCTCCTGTGGTAATTCGGGCGGCTGGGCCCTCCCACGTACACTACCCGCGCAGCGGCACACAGCTGCCGCGCGGAAGCAAAGCGCAGGCGCCCCAAAAGAGCCCCTGCGCAGTGCGTCAAAACTACTCGGCGATGGTGACGCCCATGGAGCGGGCGGTGCCGGCGATGATCTTCTTGGCGGCCTCGATGTCGTTGGCATTGAGGTCGGGCATCTTGGTCTCGGCGATCTGGGTGAGCTGCTCCTGGGTCAGCTGACCGACCTTGTCGCGCTGCGGCACAGCGGAACCGCTCTTGAGGCCGAGGGCCTTCTTGATGAGCTGAGCAGCCGGCGGGGTCTTGCAGATAAAGTCGAAGGAGCGGTCTTCGTAAACGGTGATGACGGTCGGGATGATGTCGCCGCGCTGCTCCTGCGTAGCCGCGTTGAACGACTGGCAGAACTGCATGATGTTGACCTGGGCAGCACCAAGCGCGGGGCCGATCGGAGGAGCCGGGTTGGCAGCGCCAGCCGGAATCTGAAGCTTAATGACGGTCGCGACTTTCTTAGCCATGACTTACGTCCCTTCTTAACAAACAACTCAACGTTCTATCTATCGTCAGCGCAGTTGCTAGAAGCACCCCGTCCACAGGGAAGCAAGCGCGAACGTCCTACTAAAAGCGGCCTTAGGAGATAACAGCCACCTGATCAAAGGCAAGCTCAACGCTGGTCTCGCGGCCAAAGATGAGAAGCATGACCTTGACCTTGCCGGCGTCGGCGTTGACCTCGGCGATCTGGCCGTCGAAGTCGGCCAGCGGGCCGGAGATCACGCGGACCGGCGTTCCGACCTCGAGACCCACCGCGGTGCGCTTGGGCTGCTTGCCGGAGTCGGAGCGCTTCATGATCTTGTTGAACTCCTCGCGCGAAAGCGGCGCGGGCTTGTTGGCGGCACCGAGGAAGCCGGTAACGCCGGGGGTGTTGCGCACGCAGGTCCAGGCGTCGTCGTCCATCTCCATGCGCACGAGCACGTAACCGGGGAACACCTTGGCGTCCTTGGTCTCGCGCTTGCCGCCCTCTTTGATCTCCGTCACGCGCTCCGTAGGGATCTGGATATCAAAGATGCGGTCCTGCATGCCCATGGTCTCGATACGGTGCTCGAGATCGGTCTTAACACGGTTCTCGTAACCCGAGTAGGTGTGAACCACATACCAGCGCTTAGCCATTGCTTACCCCCTCAGTCCCGAGAAGAGCACGAGGCCCTCGCCGATAACCATGTCGAGAATCGCGATAACAACGCCGACCACGATGAGCGAGCAGATAACGGCCACAGAGTAGTTGCCGAGCTCCTTCTTGGTGGGCCAGACAACGCGGCGCATCTCGGTGCGGACGGCCTTGAAGTAGTTCTTGACCTTACCGAAGAAAGTGGGCTTGGCGTTCTTGTCGGCCTTGGCCTTCTTCTTGGCAGGCTGGTTGGCAGTCTTCTTCTCGGACTTGAAGAGGCCTTTAAGCTTGCCGCCCTTCTCCTCGGCCTTAGGCGCTGACTGAGCGGTCTTGGCAGCAGTGGCGGTAGTCTGAGCAGCAGCCTTGGCGGCCTTGGCCTTCTTGGCGCCCTGCTGGCCCTTCTTCTTTTTCTTGTTGCTCGCCATGGAGGCTACCTCCGAGAAAAACACTCTCGACCTTTATAAACCGTAAGCCTCACAAAGGAGGCTTACGGGGTGAATACTGGCACGCCAGGAAGGACTCGAACCCTCAACACTCGGTTTTGGAGACCGATGCTCTACCAATTGAACTACTGGCGTATGTTAGAAACTAGCGCGTTTCCTTGTGCAGCGTGTGCTGACGGCACCAAGGGCAGTACTTCTTGATCTCCATGCGCTGGGGCATGTTGGCCTTGTTCTTGGTGGTCGTATAGTTGCGGCGCTTGCACTCGGTGCACGCCAGAGTAACCATAGTACGCATGTGTGACATCCTCCTAAAACTTACCCTTACGCGGGCACGGTGGAATACGTTACCATCCTCCCCTGCAATCTGTCAAGGGAGCTTCGTAACCGCGCTGATCTGCAGATTCGTTTCACAATTCGTACAGATCAGGACGTTTACGAGAAGAACGAAAGAGGGGCGCTGCCGGGCGCCCTGCGCGCCGGCAAGCCGCCGGACGCGTGCCTTAGGCGATGAGCGCGCTTCTCAGGCGCCGCGCAAAAAGCCCGGCCCCTTGCGAGGCCGGGCTTGCTGTTGCGCGTTAGATCAGAGCGTAACGAGTACTACTCAATGATCTTGGTGACAACGCCGGAGCCAACGGTGTGACCGCCCTCGCGGATAGCGAAGCGCAGGCCCTCCTCCATGGCGATCGGGTGAATGAGGTCGCCCTCGATGGTGACGTGGTCGCCAGGCATAGCCATCTCGGCGCCCTCAGGCAGCTTGACGGTGCCGGTAACGTCGGTGGTGCGGAAGTAGAACTGCGGACGATAACCGTTGAAGAACGGGGTGTGACGGCCGCCCTCCTCCTTGGTCAGAACGTAGATCTCGCCCACGAACTTGGTGTGCGGGGTGACCGAACCCGGCTTGCAGAGAATCTGGCCGCGCTCGATGTCCTCGCGCTTGATGCCGCGGAGCAGGATGCCGACGTTGTCGCCAGCCTCGCAGAAGTCCATGGTCTTGCGGAACATCTCGATGCCGGTAGCAACGGAGGTCTGGGTCTCCTTGAGGCCGACGATCTCGACGGGCTCGTTGAGCTTGAGTGTACCACGCTCGACACGACCGGTGGCAACGGTGCCGCGGCCGGAGATGGTCATGGTGTCCTCGACAGCCATCAGGAACGGCTTAGCGTCGTCGCGCTCGGGGGTCGGGATGTACTCGTCGACGGCGTCCATGAGCTCGCGGATCGCATTGACCCACTTCTCCTCGCCGTTGAGAGCGCCAAGAGCGGAGCCCTTGATGACCGGGATGTCGTCGCCCGGGAAGTCGTACTCGGAGAGAAGGTCGCGGGTCTCCATCTCGACGAGCTCGAGGAGCTCCTCGTCGTCGACCATGTCGCACTTGTTCAGGAACACGACGATGTAGGGCACGCCGACCTGACGGGCGAGCAGGATGTGCTCGCGGGTCTGGGCCATGGGGCCGTCGGTGGCGGCGATGACCAGGATAGCGCCGTCCATCTGGGCAGCACCGGAGATCATGTTCTTGACGTAGTCGGCGTGGCCGGGGCAGTCAACGTGAGCATAGTGACGAGTCTTGGTCTCGTACTCGACGTGGGCGACGGAGATGGTGATGCCGCGCTCGCGCTCCTCGGGAGCCTTGTCGATGTCCTCGAATGCGGTGAAGTCAGCCTTGCAACCGTCGGTCTCGGAGAGAACCTTGGTGATGGCTGCCGTCAGGGTGGTCTTGCCGTGGTCGACGTGACCGATCGTACCGATGTTCACATGCGGCTTAGTGCGCTCGAACTTCTCCTTGGCCATGAAGCCTCCTCCTTTAGGGTCCCTTCCGGGAACCTGCCTACTTACACAGCGACCCCCTGTTTTACCAGGAGGGCCGCAGGGTAACCATGGTAGCGGTGACTGGATTCGAACCAGTGACGCCACGGGTATGAACCGTGTGCTCTAACCAACTGAGCTACACCGCCGTACTGGAGCCTGCAACCAGACTTGAACTGGTGACCTCTTCGTTACCAACGAAGTGCTCTACCGACTGAGCTATACAGGCGGGGTGGGAGCGCAAGGATTCGAACCTTGGTAGGCAGAGCCAACGGGTTTACAGCCCGTCCCCATTAACCACTCGGGCACACTCCCACAGATGCTTGTTGCTCGCGGCCTTGGCTGCTCACTTCAAGCAGGAGGTATAGTACGGCACACGGGCTTCTGTGTCAACTAAGCACACGCGTCCGGGCGTTCCCTCTATACGTTTTCTTCAAAACTTGGCGTTTGGGCATATAAAACGTGCGGCACCTCTCCTTTATAAGAGGGGTGCCGCACGAAGCGATGCCTATGCGTCTGCGTTGAGCGGAATACCGTGGTGGACGGCAGGGTTAGGCAACGGTGCTAGACGGTCTCGCCAGCCGCAAGGGATTCCTGATACTCGGGCCAGGTCTCGGGCTGGAAGTCCTGCAACCAGTAACCGAGTGCACGGGTCCAAACAACCTGGGCGGTGGTGCTGATGAAGAACAGCACGAATGCGAACACGGCCACGATCGGGATGATGGTCAGAAGCGAGCCGATAAAGCTCATGATCGGGGCGAAAACGTTATAGCTGCTCATACCGTAGCCGTAAGAGCTCGCCATGGAAGCGTAGGACGCGGTCATGCCGAGAGCCGAGCCTGTGACGATGGCGATGACCACCACGACGGCGATGATGACCACGATGGCCGACAGGATGCCGGAGAGAATCGACGGACCCCAGTACAGACCAAGAAGCGAGCCCATCTTGCCCGGGGACTTGTACATCTGCCAGACGTGGCTGAGCTTGCTGCCGGCCTTGAGCTTGCCGACGATGCCCACGCGCATGTAGAGCAGCGAAAGGAACGGGGTCAGGAAGATCGAGATGACGAACTGCAGGAACCACCAGAACACGACCATGCCGAAGCCCATGAAGCCGAAAATGCCTCCGATGAGGAAGTACACAACGGCGAGGATGATCTGGCAGATCAGCGAGATGCCGTAGACGTAGAGGCCGGTGTCGAGCATGCCCGGGCGAATGATCTTGCTGGGCATGGTGCCGGTGCGGCCCAGCGCGATGTCTTTGCCCCACGAGAACGAGTAGCCGCTGATGATGAGGCCACCCACGCCGGGCACGAGCTGCAGGAGCGCCAGTTTGAGGATGATCTTGAACTTATTGGGCGTGGCGCTGAAGTCGTCCCAAGCGCGGCCGACAACGCCGCGTGCAGCGGGCGCGGCCACCGGGGCCGGAGGGTTCTGCACAGCGGTGTAACCGGTGTTCTGCTGGGTATACGTCTGATCGGCGGTTGCTTGCGCTGCTCCGAAGTCGGGAGCCTGACCAGCCTTGGGCTCGGATGCCCCGGCAAACGGATCTGCCGGAGCCGGCTCGGGCTCGGCATCGACCGGCGTGCCGCAGACGCCGCAAAACTTTGCGCCGTCAACGAGCTGGTTGCCGCAGTTCTTGCAAAATGCCATTCTGTCCCCTTTCGTATCTGCCGCGTGGATAGGTCCCGCGCGGCTCATGTGCTGCTCTTGCAACACAGGGTACGTCCTTACATGCCATGCCGTTGCGCAATGCTCCCGCGCACGCGAAACGCCGCCGCCGCGACACACGCACAGCGACACCCACGTATCATACCGCAAGCGCACACATTTTCACCACATTGATGCGGTCGCGTCATCACCCGCAACAATACCCTGTCGCAAAGAGCGGACAAACGAAGCGCCCGGGGCGGCGCATAGCCAGCGCTGGCGTCCCGAAGCCGCGGTTTTCTACAGGTTTTTTCGGTTATTCGAATACTTTTTGGAACATGCCGAGTAGCCAAAAAATGACACCCCTATTTACCTGCGGTTTTAAAAACCATAAGGTACCTTATATACTGGGGTATCAAAAAAGTATTCGAATATCCGTCAAAACTGTTTGCGAACGCCCGAAAACGCGCCCCGGCGCGCTGAAAACAGCGCACCAAGGATGCAGGGCGTTGTGCGCCAAGCGTGCAACGCCCCCGATCGCTAAACCCTCGCGCGAAATGCCTGCCGTATCGGGCGACGACCGCCCTACGAGCGGGCGCGGAAGTAGATCTGCTTGCCCTGGGCGGCGTGCTCGTAGTCGCCGAGCGACTTTACAAACGACGTGAGCTTGCGGAACCCAAAGTTGCGCACGTCAAAGTCGGGCAGGCGCTTGGCCATTTGGTCGCCAAGAACACCCGACGACACCCAGCCCTCCTCGTCGGAGAACTGGTCGAGGATAGCGTCGATGGTACGGCGCACGCGCTTGAGGTCACGGCGACGGTCGCTCTTAGGCGTGGCAGCGTCGCCCGAGGCAGACGCGCTGCCTTGCCCGCCCTTTTCGGATGCCTGCGAAGCAGCCTGGCCCGCCCCGCCCGCGCGCTTGGCCGCGCGGGCGCGCGCCGCCTCCTTGGCGCGCTCGGAGCGCTCTTGCTCCTGCTGCTGGGCATAGAGCAGGTCGAGGTACTTAAACTGGTTGCACGCCGCGATGAACGGCTCGGGCGTCTTTTCCTCCCCCATGCCGATGACCTGCATGCCGCTCTCGCGCAGGCGCGCAGCGAGCCGCGTGAAGTCGGAGTCGGACGACACGATGCAGAAGCCGTCGACCGTGCCTGAGTACAGAATGTCCATGGCGTCGATGATCATGGCCGAGTCCGTGGCGTTTTTGCCGTAGGTGTAGCTGTACTGCTGCATCGGGCTGATCGAATTCTCGAGCAGCACGTTCTTCCACGAGGCCAAACGGCTGCTGGTCCAGTCGCCGTAGATGCGCTTGTAGGTGGCCACGCCGTTGTTGGCGGTCTCGTCCATGATGATGTTGACATACTTTTCGGCGATGTTGTCGGCATCGATAAGAACCGCGAAGCGGAGCTCGTCTTCCATATGAGATTCCTTTCTGGAGTGAGTCGTGGATACGCCCGCGACCGCTGGCCCGGAGCGCATATAAGGCGCAGGGCCCCGAGCGGCTGAGAGCTGCTCGGGGCCCTGCGGCGAGTTTACGGTTTACTCGGCGGAGCCGCCCTGGTCGCCGCCGGACGCGCCGCGTTGGCCGCCCTTGTCGCCGGGACGGCGGCGACGGCGACGGCGCGACGAGCCCGACTTCTCGGGCACGGCGTCCGAAGCGCCCGCGGCCTGCTGCGCCTGGCGCGGGGCGCCGCCCTTGTCACCGGGGCGACGGCGCGTCACGGTGACCTCGGAGTTCTGCAGCTGCTCGGCTACCGAGGGAACGTTGGGCTTGGACCCGCGCTCGGAGCGCTGGCGGCCGGCGTTGGCGCCGCGGTCGGAGCGGAAGTGCGCGCCGGCGGGTCGGCGCTCGGAACCGCTATCGGCCTTGGCCTCGGGGCGGTCGGCGTTGCGGCC
>CALUOB010000062.1 GCA_944322175.1 uncultured Coriobacteriaceae bacterium | reverse complement strand
ATCTTGACGCCCTTCTCCTCAGCCTTCTTGAGCATCTCGCCGGCGCGCTCGACCCAGTCCTCCTCCTTGAGGGAGGTACCGACGGTGTAGCCCTTGGCGAGGAAGAAGGTGTAGGCCATGCCGCCGCCGATGATGAGGGTGTCGGCGGAGTCGATCAGGTGGTCGAGAACACCGATCTTGCTGGAGACCTTGGAGCCGCCAACGATGGCGACGAAGGGACGCTCGGGATCGGCGAAGATGGAGGTGAGGGTGTCGACCTCCTTCTCAAGCAGGAAGCCGGCAACCGCGGGCAGATAAGCGGCGGGACCGACGACGGAGCCCTGAGCGCGGTGCGCGGTGCCGAAGGCGTCGAGCACGAAGACGTCGCCGTAGGAAGCGAGGATCTTGGCGATCTCGGGATCGTTCTTCTTCTCCGCCTTGACGAAGCGCACGTTCTCGAGAACGAGGATCTTACCGGGCTCGAGAGCGTCCACAGCAGCCTTGGCCTTGTCGCCATAGGTGTCGTCGACAAAGGTCACGTCGTAGCCGGTGAGCTCGGCGAGCTTATCGGCAGCAGGCTTGAGCGAAAGCGCGGGCTCGGGGCCGTCGCCCTTGGGACGCCCGAGGTGGCTCATCAGGATGACCTTGGCGTTGTGCTCCACGAGGTACTTGATCGTGGGGATCGCAGCCTTGACGCGGGTGTCGTCGGTGACGACGCCGTCCTTCAGCGGCACATTAAAGTCGACGCGCATGAGAACGCGCTTGCCGTCGACGTCGATGTCGCGGACGGTCTTCTTAGTAAAAGCCATGAGGTTCCTCCCTTTCATGGACGGGTACCCTGCGAAGGGAGCACCGCGAAAGTGCGGTGCGCAAAAAACGGGCGCGGTCCTGCGGCGCGATTACCGCAAGGCCGCGCCCGTATAATCAGACGCTATCTGCGCTGACCGAGAATCACCTTAGCCGATGAACTTCTCGAAGTACTTGATGGTGCGGACCATCTGGGAGGTGTAGGAGTTCTCGTTGTCGTACCAAGAAACAACCTGCACGAGGGTCTGGCCGTTGCCGAGGTCAGAGCACATGGTCTGCGTGGCGTCGAAGATCGAGCCGTGGGTCTCGCCGATGATGTCGGTGGAGACGATCTCGTCCTCGTTGTAAGCGAAGGTCTCGGGGATGGTCTCGGCGTAAGCCTTCATAGCGGCGTTAACCTCGTCAGCGGTGACCTGCTTGTCGACGACAGCGTAGAGGTTGGTCAGCGAGCCGGTCGGGGTGGGAACGCGCTGAGCGGCACCGATGAGCTTGCCGTTGAGCTCGGGGAGCACGAGGCCGATAGCCTTGGCAGCGCCGGTGCTGTTGGGGACGATGTTGACGGCGCAAGCGCGGCTGCGGCGCTTGTTGCCCTTGCGCTGCGGGCCGTCGAGCGGCATCTGGTCGCCGGTCCAGGCGTGAATGGTGGTCATGATACCGGACACGATGGGAGCAAAGTCGTTCAGACCCTTGGCCATCGGAGCGAGGCAGTTGGTGGTGCAGGAGGCAGCGGAGATGATGTCGTCCTCAGCGGTCAGCTGCTCGTGGTTGACGTTGTAAACGATGGTGGGCAGGTCGTTGCCGGCAGGAGCGGAGATGACGACCTTCTTGGCACCAGCGTTGATGTGAGCCTGGGCCTTGGCCTTGGAGGTGTAGAAACCGGTGCACTCGAGCACGACGTCGACGCCGAGCTCACCCCACGGGAGGTTGTTAGCGTCGGCCTCCTTGTAGATGGTGATCTTCTTGCCGTCAACGGTGATGGAATCCTCACCAGCGACGATCTCGTGATCGCGGGAGTAGTTGCCCTGGGTGGAGTCGAACTTCAGAAGATAGGCCAGCATATCGGGCGAGGTGAGGTCGTTAATTGCGACGATCTCGGAACCCTCGTGACCGAACATCTGGCGGAAAGCCAGACGGCCGATACGACCGAAGCCGTTGATAGCAACCTTTACTGCCATAGTGTCTCCTTTCGCGAGACCTCGGTACCTGGGCCGATCGGCCCAGACTAAGGCCTCAGTTAACCACACGTGTTGATCTTACCCCTTTTCAAACACTCCTGACACGAGAATGGGGCAAAGTTTTCGTAAGCGTGGTTACCGTACCGTTGATTTATGCATCGATCTCGGATGCGATTCGCTCGAGCCGCTGAACCCGGTGATAGAGAGCGGACTTGGACAGGGGCGGCTCCGCGAGCGCCCCCAACTCACGCAGCGAAAGCTCCGGATGCGCTCGCCTGAGCTCGCAGAAGCTCCTGAGGGCAGGAGGAAGGGAGCCAAGCCCTTCTGCGCGCTCGATGCGCTCGATGAGCTCAAGCTGCTCGCGCGCGGCCGTTGAGGTGCGCGCCTGATTTGCCAGTTCGGCATTCACACGACGGTTGACATCGTTCTTGACCGATTTGACTTTACGCGCGCTGGCAATCTCCCCCACCGATCTGTCGGCTCCAAGCAGGCCGAGCAGCTTCTTGATATCTTCGGCGCTCTTAACGTACACCGCGTACGCTGATCTTCTCCGGTTCACACGAGCAGGTACGCCGGCGGCGCTGACCAGCTCAGCAAGCGAAGAGGCGTACTGCTCGCCCTGTACGGCGATCTCAAGATGAAAGTCACCTCGAGGATCGGCAATAAAACCACCCGCGATAAGCGCGCCGCGAATATAGGCAAGACGACAGCAGGGTCTCGAAACGAGATGCCGAGGAACGCCCGGGACGAGAGCTCGCGAGCGATCGAGCACGCCGAGAAGGATAAGAGCCTTCTCCAGCTGCGGCTGGTCGGGAAGAACGATGAGGTAGTTCCGCGTTTTATGAAGAACCGACCGGCGAACGGTAAACTCGGTCTTAAGTTTGAGCAGGCGATGCGTGAGCCCAATCATAGTGCGCGCAACCGCACCGGTCTCGGTAGCAACCTGAAGGCGATAGTGCCCCGGTCCGCTCAGAGACAGCGTGCCGCACACTCTGACCAGCGCTGCAAGCGTGGCGAGATCACAGTACTCGCACGTAGGCTCAATACGCGAGAGCTCGTCTCTTACCTCTGCCGTGAACGACATGCCCCTACCCTACCGTGCAGCCTGGTTTGCGCGCGGCAGATCGCGGTGCGAGATGCTCACATGGTATCCGCGCTGCGAAAGGTACGACGCCGTCTCGTTGGCGATAGCCACCGAGCGATGCTGCCCTCCGGTGCAGCCCACCGCCACCGACAGCTGCGATTTGCCCTCGGCAACGTAGCCAGGCATGACCGCGTCGAGAAGGGCGCGCCACGCCTTGAGAAACTCCTGGGTCTTGGGATGCCCGATAACGAAATCGCGGACAGGCGCGTCCTCGCCCGTAAGGGGTCTCAGCTCGGGATCGTAAAACGGGTTCGGCAGAAAGCGCACGTCGATAAGAATGTCCGCCTCGTCGGGCATGCCGTGCTTGAAGCCGAAGGAGAACACGCGAACGTCCATGAGTTGCTGGTCGGTGAGCTCGGAGAACTCGCGCTGCAAACGGTTGCGCAGCGTGTTGGTGCGCATATGGCTCGTATCGATAATCATGTCGGCGCGGTCGCGAATGTTGCGAAGTCCGCGGCGCTCGCGCGCGATGGCGTCCGCCGTGCGCTCTCCCGCCTTCGCCAGAGGATGGCGGCGCCTGTTCTCGCTGTAACGCCGGATGAGCACGTCGTCGGTCGCCTCGAGAAAGACGATCTTTACGCTCAGCTCATGCTCCTCGAGCTGAGCGATAACGTCGAGAAGCTCGTCGAAAAGACCCTGGCTTCTGAGATCGCACGTAACGCAGAGATGACGGCCAACACCGGAGTTGATGCCGACCATCTCGGCGAGCTGGAGGATGAGACGCGGCGGCAGGTTATCGATGCAGAAGTACCCCATGTCCTCGAACACATGCATGGCCTGCGTCCGGCCGCTTCCCGACAGACCGGTGATGATCACGATGTCGGGAACGCGATCCTTAACCTCAGCAACCTGCATCGCCCTGTCGTCAGCCATGCCAACCCCCAGCCTCTTGAATACTGCTTCCATGGTACCCGAAAAGAGAATAACGGCACGCGTCGAGAAGCCCGATTCGTCAGGCACAAAAAGCCCCCGTTCGAAGGAGCGGGGGCACAACGAAGGAACGATCTGTGTCGCAGTATTACTCAATAGCGGCCTTGAACCACTTCGTGAGCGAGGTCGGGTGCGTGATGCCCGTGCCCACGACAACGGCCCAAGCGCCTGCGTCGATGGCGGTCTTGCCATCTGCAGGCGTGTGAACGTGACCCTCGCAGATGATGGGATAGTCGGGGAACTCGAAGACCGCCTGCTTGAGCAGCGGCACGTCCGGACCGTCGTCCATAGTGGTGTCGATGGCGGCCTTGTTATGAGAGAGCGTCGTAGACACCAAGTCGCAACCGCACGCCACCGCGCGGCGGATGTCCTCGATCGTCATGCAGTCAGCCATGATGAGGACGTCAGACTGCGCGCGAATAGCCTCGACCGTCTCCTCGAAGGTACGGCCGTCAGGACGCGGGCGGTCGGTAGCGTCAAGGGCTACGATGTCGGAGCCGGCATGGACGCATGCCAAGGCATGGCGAAGCGTCGGCGTGATATAAACGCCCTCGTGGCCCTCTTTCCAAAGTCCGATGACGGGAATGTCGACGCGGCCTTTGATGGCAGCGATATCGGAGAGCCCCTGGCAACGAATCGCGGCGGCACCGCCGAGCTCGCAGGCACGCGCCATCTGAGCCATGGTCTCGGGATGGCGCAGAGGCTCACCCGGATAGGCCTGAACGGAAACGATGAGCTTTCCCTTAAGGGCCTGAACAAGAGGATGGACAGGCATGAATCCTCCTTCATGAAATGAGGTAAGCAAGAGGACGACCCTCCCCAGGGTCCGATCCCGCCGCTAGAGGAGCGCTTAGCCGAAAGGCACAAGCGATGGTTGCTCGGCGGGACGAGCGCCCCGGGGAGGGCCCGTCGTTAATCAGCGATCTCGGCGTAACCGGAGTGCACAAAGTTCTCCGCCGCGCCCACGAGCGGTGCGTCGCCGCCGAGCTCGCCGCCCACTATGGGCGTCGTTGCCACGGGCGGCATAGCCTGGCCCTTGAACGCCTCGTTCATGGCGTCGGACCAATCAGGACCGCACTGGGCGACCGAGCCGGAGAGGATTACGACATCGGGGTCGAGCATGTTGCACATGCTGCCGAGCACCTCGCCCAGCGCGCGGCCTGCACGAGCCTCGGCGGCCTTGGCGGCCTCGTCACCGGCAGCGGCGCGCTTGTCGATCTCGGCTCCGTGCATGGGCGTGCCGTCGGGCAGGGTCTCGTCGCCGCCAAGGCGAACGTACTCGCGAATGATACCGGGGCCTGCAGCGATAGGCTCGAGATGACCTGTAGCGCCGCACGAGCAGGGAACGCCCGCAGCTGCAGGGCAGCAGACATGGCCGATATGTCCGGCCTCGTCATGCGCGCCGAGCATAATCTTGCCATGCTCGACGAAAGCGCCGCCGATGCCCGTGCCCACAGCGGCAACGAGGCAGCTCTCGGCGTCGCGCCCGCCGCCCCAACGCGCCTCGCCCAGCGCATGGGCATGGACGTCGTTGAGCACGCGGCACGGAAGGCCGGTGGCAGCGGTGACCTCGGCTCCGAGATGCGTGCCGCCCCAGCCGGGCATAAGCTCGTTGGCAAACGTGATATCGCCGTTACGCGGGTTGACAACGCCCGCAGAAGAGATGCCGACGCCGCAGGGCTTCTCGGCAGCACGGTCGATCGCTGCCTTGACCTGCTCGAGAACCGTGGCGAGCACGTGCTCGCCGCCCTTCATGGCCTCCGTCGGTACCTTGGAAACGGACTCGATGACCGGACCATCCTCGGCAATGGTCACAAGACCGCACGCGATCTTGGTGCCGCCGATGTCGACGGCTACGATGGTCTTAGGCATGAATGCCTCCTACTCCTCGAGAAGACCGCACTCGACGAGCACGCGGCGCACGGCCTCGACGTTCTCGCCCTTGAGGGAATGAACAGGACGCGGCATCTGGTTGGTCTCGAAGACACCGAGGAGCTGCAGCGCAGTCTTGAACGCGCCGACGCCAGCGCCGAAGCCCTGGACGCCCTGCGTGACGGCGGTGATGCGCATGATGCGCGCGAGACGATCCTGCTCGGCCTTGACCGTTGCCCAATCGCCCTCCTGCGCGGCCTTCCACTGACGGACGTAGCCCCACGGCTCGACGTTGGCAAGACCAGGCACGGAACCGTCAGCGCCGGACAGATACGCGCCGTCGACGACGACCTCGTGACCGGTAAGGATCGACATAGGATGACCGGCGTCCTCGTTGCCCATCACGAGATAGCGGAACGAGATGTCGTCACCCGAGGAGTCCTTCACGCCGGCAAGGACGCCGTCCTTGCCGAGGCGAACGAGCATGTCGGTGTCGAGCTTGTTGTGCACGCACACGGGGATGTCGTATGCGAAGAGTGGGAGATCGAGTGCGTCATGCAGGCAGCGGAAGCTCCACTCGATCTCGTCGATGCCCTGCAGCGCGTAGAACGGGCAGGTGGCGACGAGAGCGTCGACGCCCATCTGCTCGGCGCGCTTGCCGTGCTCGATCATGCGCTCGGTCTCGGTGTCGATGATGCCGGCGAGCACGGGCACGCGGCCGTCGACGATCCTCACGAGGTTCTCGATGATCTCGTTACGGCGCTTGTCGGTCGAGAAGACAACCTCGCTCGAGGAGCCGAGAATGAACAGGCCGTCAACGCCAGCGTCGATCATGCGGTTGACGCTGCGCTCAAACGAAAGAACGTCGAGCTCGCGCGCCTGCGTCAAAGGTACAACGACCGGAGGAATAACGCCGGTGAACTTTTTGTCAGCCACGAGTTTCTCCTTCTTGTGATGCAGTCGGTCCTTTTGACCGTCTGCTGGGTCTTGTCTCGGACGAGGTGCCCGAGACGGCATAGAAAAGGCGGGGCCTCACCGGACGGGCCGGCGGAGCGGCCCCGCCTGAGGGCGCCCCGTGGAGCGCCCCGTCGAACGTAAGCTAAGCCTACTGGCCGAGCTTGGGGTGCAGCAGCGAAGGCGCAGCACCGAGCAGGAGCTTCGTGTAAGAATCCTGGGGGTTCTTGAAGACCTGCTGAGCAGGACCCTGCTCGACGATCTGACCGTGGTTCATAACGACAATGCGGTCGGAGATATAACGGACCGTCTGAATGTCGTGGCTGATGAAGACCATGGCCAGGCCGAGCTCGCGCTTAAGATCGGTGAGAAGGTTCAGGATCTGCGCGCGAACCGAGACGTCGAGGGCCGAGGTGGGCTCGTCGGCGATGATCGCGTCCGGACCGAGCGCGAGGGCGCGGGCAATGGCGACGCGCTGGCGCTGACCACCGGAGAGCTGGCCGGGCAGAGCCTGGAGCGCCGAAGGCGGCAGACCGACGAGGTTGACGAGCTCGCGGATGTTCGCCTCGCGCTGATCGGGAGTTCCGATCTTGTGCACGAGCAGCGGATCGAGCAGCTGGTCGTGGACGGTCATGCGCGGGTTCAGGGCCGTTGCCGGGTCCTGGAACACGACCGAAACGACGCGGCCGATCTTCTTGCGCTCGTCGGCGGTGCGCTTGGTCACGTCCTCGCCCTTGAAGTAGACCTTGCCGGACGTGGGCTGCTGAAGGCCGATCATAATGTTGGCGGTGGTGGACTTACCGCAGCCGGACTCGCCGACGATGCCGATCGTCTCGCCCGGCATAAGCTTGAGCGTAACGCCCTGGACCGCATGGACCTTGTTCGGATGCAGGAGCGAACCAGTGCGCGTCGTGAACGTAACGCGAACGTCGTCGAGGAAGATGATGGGATCCTGCGCTGCGGTGTTCTTCTCGCTCATTTACTTCGCCTCCTTTGCCAAGGTCTCGAGATACGGGGTAAGGCCGTTCTGCTTGAGGTAGTCGTCGGGCAGCTCTGCGAAGCGATGGAACACCTTGCCGGGGAGCTGCTTCATGACCGGATGGACGTCCAGACCGATCGTCGGGTGACTCGAGCGAGGAGCGAAGCGATCGCCCTTGGGGAAGTCTGCCGGCGAAGGCACGGAACCCGGAACCTGGTGCAGACGGCTGCCGTCGCGAGCGCCTTCCTCGATGGAGAGGACGGAGCCGAGCAGGCCGCGCGTGTACTCGTGGATCGGGTTGGTGAGGAGCTCCTTAGTGGGAGCCTGCTCGATAACCTGACCGGCGTACATAACCGTGATGTCGGAGGCAACCTCAGCGACGAGCGCGAGGTCGTGCGACACGAAGATCATCGCGAAGCCGAGCTTGGCCTGCAGGTCGTTCAGGAGCTTGATGACCTGCTTCTGAACGGTCACGTCGAGGGCGGTCGTAGGCTCGTCGCAAATGACGAGGGACGGGTCGCGGGTAAGCGCCATGGCGATAAGCACGCGCTGACGCTGGCCGCCGGAAAGCTCATGCGGGTAGCTCTCGAGCGTGCGCTTGGCATCGAGGCCGACGAGGGTGAGAAGCTCCTCGGCGGAACGGGTGCCGCCGCGGCTCGTGAGCTGCTTCATCTGAGCAGAGATGAGCATGGAGGGGTTGAGCGAGCTCAGGGCGTCCTGGTACACCATAGCGAGCTCGTGCCCGAGCAGCTTGCGGTGCTCTTCCTTGGACATCGTCACGAGGTCCTGGCCCTTGTAGAGAACCTGACCGGTGATGGTCTCCTTGGGATCGGTGAGGCCCATGATGACCTTGGTGGTGATGGACTTACCGCAACCGGACTCGCCCACCAGCGCCATGCACTGGCCGGGACGGACGTCGAAGGAGACGCCGTCGACCACGTGAACGTCGCCGTGACGCTCGAAGCTGATCGCGAGGTTCTTGACCTCGAGAATCGGGGCAACCGAGTGATCGGGGACATGGCGGTCGGTGCGCTTGAGCTCGACTTCGCGCAGGGCGGAGAGACGACGCTCGAGAGAAGCAGCCTGCTCCTTGTAAGCACGGACAGGGTCGGAGGCCAGGATGTCGTCCTTTCGGCGGGACGCGGAGTTCGTGGCGTCGACCGGAGCGGCGGGCGCGGCGGCCATGGCGTCGGTCAGACCCTCAGAGAGGATGTTGAGCGCGAGGCAGGTGATCATGATCGCAAGGCCCGGGAACAGCGCCTGCCACCAACGACCGGCGAGAACGCCAGCGCGGGCGTCGGCAAGGATGTTGCCCCACGTAGGCGTGGGCTCGACGATACCGGCGCCGATGAAGGTCAGCGAGGCCTCGAAGATGATGGCGTCTGCAACGAGGGTGACGGTAAAGACCATGATGGGAGCGATGCAGTTGCGCAGGACGTGCTTCCAGAGAATCCAGGGTGCGCGTGCGCCGGCAACGATAACCGCGCGGACATAGTCCTCGCCGTACTCGGACACGATGTTAGCGCGGACGATACGGGCGATCTGCGGCGTGTACATGAAGCCGATCGAGAAGATAATCGCGGGAACGGAGTTGCCGAGGATGAGCACGAGGACCGCGGCGAGCGCGATGCCGGGCACCGACATGATAATGTCGAGGATGCGCATGATGACCTCGGAGACCCACTTGCGCGAAACGGCTGCGAGGGCGCCGATGATGGAGCCGAAGACGAGCGCAAAGAACGTCGCGCCGAAGCCGATCACGAGCGAGTACTGACCGCCGTAGAGCATACGGGAGAGAATGTCACGGCCCTTGTCGTCGGTACCGAAGATGAAGTCGGCACTCGGCGCCTGGCGAGCGGTGAAGATCTCGGTCGGGTTATGCGGGGCAACGATGGGCGCGAGAATCGCGGAGAGCGCCACGAGCACGAGGAGCAGGAGCGAGATCTTGCCCGACAGGCTCATGTTCTTGAGGCCGGCCATGCTGGGCTTCTTGCCGGAAACCGCGTCCATGTTGTCAGTGAGGTTCTTTCTCCAGTACATAGCCTACACCGTCCTAATGCGCGGGTTGATAAGCAGGTAGAGCATATCGACCACGATGTTGATGATGACGAAGGCCAGCGCAACGACGATGACGACGCCCTGGACCAAGGTGGTCTCGCCGCCCTGGATGCCCTGGAGAATAGCCGTGCCCATGCCGGGGAGGTTGAAGATGACCTCGATGACGACGGCGCCGCCCATGAGGTAACCGATCTTCAGGCC
>CALUOB010000061.1 GCA_944322175.1 uncultured Coriobacteriaceae bacterium | reverse complement strand
GGTGGGCGGCGCTCGCCAGGGATGGCGGGCCCGGGAGGGGCCCCGCGGGAGACCGCGGGGCCCCTTCTTTTGTTTACAGGGCTCTTCTTTTGGCTTAGTCTCTCATAGCTTGCGTGCATATTGCATAACGTGAGGCGCCCAGCAGCCGCATTCGGGTGCTGGGCGCTATTATTATCTCTGTCTGTACATTCGTATCCAGGAGCGTCATGGCTGAAGCGCGCATCGGCGTCGACATTGTTGAGATTGCTCGCATCGAGCGGGTCCTTCAGCGCACTCCTGCCTTTGCGAAGCGCGTGTTCACAGAAGAGGAGCGTCGCTACTGCGAGTCCTCCGCGCGTCCTGCGGCTCACTATGCCTGCCGTTTTGCCGCGCGTGAAGCGGTTCTCAAAGCGCTCGGCTGTGGTTTTGGTAACGGGGTCGGCCGTGCCGACGTATCCGTTGCCCGTGACGATACTGGGCGTCCTATCGCCGTTCTCACAGGTCGTGCTTCTGAGATCGCCCAGGAGCAGGGAGTTCTCGAGGTTGCCCTCTCGCTTTCTTTGACCTCGGACCTCGCCATTGCCAACGCGATGTGCATTACCGAGGACGCGCGTCCTAGACCTAAGGAAGATCGCCATTCCGAACGAGAGGCGCTGACGCGCTCGTTCAAGGAGGCGCGCTCGGTTCTTGACGAGCTTGAGCGCGTGCAAGACCGTGAGCTTGAGCTTCACACGGGTGTGCGGTCTGTTGAGCATAGGGAATCAGAGGCTTCCGGCGACGTCGACGATGCGTCGGAGGAGTCTTGCCATACTGTTGTGTCGTTGCCTAAGGAATAGGGAGTTCCATGCAGCCGATTCTTTGCGTTGAAGAGGTTCGACGCCTCGAAGATCTCATTGAGAAAGAAGGAACTT
The DNA here is from genome assembly GCA_944322175.1 of uncultured Coriobacteriaceae bacterium. Taxonomy (GTDB): domain Bacteria; phylum Actinomycetota; class Coriobacteriia; order Coriobacteriales; family Coriobacteriaceae; genus CALUOB01. The sequence continues at coordinate 9,432 of CALUOB010000061.1, read as the reverse complement.
CAAAAGCCGAGCTCATGGAGCATGCGGGTGAATACGTTGCCTCTGTTGTCAGCGAGCTCAAGCCCAAACGCGTCGCGGTGCTGTGCGGTTTTGGGAACAACGGCGGTGACGGCTGGGTAGCCGCTGACATTCTCTCCCATGACGGTATTGCCGTTGACGTCGTGACGCCTATCGAGCCCGATGAGATCCGCAGCGCCCTTGCGCGTCACGTCGCTCGTCGTACGGCGGCGCGTGATGTCACCGTTCACGCCGGTCCTTCTCGCGATGAGCTGGCCGAGATCGTCTCGCGCGCCGATGTTGTTGTCGATGCGCTCTTGGGCACCGGGTTTCACGGCTCTTTGCGTCCGCCCTTCTCGATCTGGATCGACGTGCTCAACGAGCTCACGCCCACCATTGTTTCGGTCGACGTTCCTTCGGGCCTTGATTCCGATACGGGCGAGGTTGCCGACAAATGCGTGAGCGCCGATCGCACCGCTACCATGCTTGCCCCCAAGCTCGGCCTTTACAGCGCCGACGGTCCGCATTACGCCGGCGAAATCAGCTGCGGCACGCTGTACGAGCATGTTGACGAGGTTCTCAACGACGTCGACCACGCTGCCGAGAAGCTCGATCTCGCCGATATGGTGGAGTACGCCGAGCCTCTTCCAGGCAACATCGACAAATACAGCCGCGGCTCTGTTCTCGTGGTCGCCGGCTCCGCCACGTATCCGGGTGCCGCGATCATGGCCGCCAAGGCGGCCGCGCGTGCGGGCGCGGGTTATGTGACGGTTGCCGCTCCTAACATGTGCGCCAACCTTATTCGCATGGCGCTGCCTTCCATTCCCGTGGTGGCCCTGCCTTCAGATGCGCGCGGCGCTTTTTCTTCGGTGGCCGCGCCGTCTATCGGCAAGCTGGCGCGCAAGTTCGATTGCGTGCTCTGCGGCCCTGGCATGACGACCGGCGCAGGCTGCGTGCAGGTGACTTCCGAGCTTATCGACTCCAACGTGCCGCTCGTGCTCGACGCTGACGCGCTGAACTGTCTCTCCAAGCTCTCTGCAGGCAAGCTTGACGACTTCCCCGAGATCTACCGACGCGATGCGCCCCTGGTCCTCACGCCGCATTACCGCGAGCTTTCGCGCCTGCTCGACGGCACCGAGATCGAGCATCTTGCGTCTGCCATCGAAGGCGCGCAGCGCATTCTGTGGGCGAGCGGTTCAAGCGACATGGTCATCGTTGCCAAGGGCCCGACCACGGCTGTTGTGAGCGTCGAGCGCACGCTCCTGCCGCTCTCGGGTCCCGCCTCGCTTGCCACGGCGGGTTCGGGCGACGTGCTTGGGGGTATCATCGCGGGCACGATCGCCTGCACGCACGGCGAGGTCGACGTGTGGGAGAAACTCGTCTCGTACGCGGTGACCCTGCACTCGCTCTCTGGGTTCGTCGCCGCTTCGAAGTTTGGCGAGAAGAGCGTTATCGCCACCGATCTTATCGACGTGATCGGCGACGCGATGAACGCGTTCGTAACGGCCGCCCTTGAGGAGATGGGCGTTGCAAACGAGGGACAGGAAGCTTAGGGCCATGGCACAGAGCAAATACCCGGATACGCGGTGGGCATGGGTTGAGATCGATCAGGCGGCGCTGCGGCGCAACGTTCGCGCATTTAAGGCGCTGCTCAAGCCGCGGCAGCGCATGTGCTGCGTGGTAAAAGCTGACGCATATGGCCACGGCGCCGTTCCCTGCGCGCGCATCATGCTGTCGTCGGGCGCCGACATGCTTGCCGTTGCCACGGTAAATGAGGGCGTGGAGCTCCGCGAGGCCGGCATCAAGGCGCCGATCCTCGTGCTGTCCGAGCCTCCGACGACGGCCATAGACACGCTGCTCGAGCACAACGTGATGCCGAGCGTGTATGATCCCGATTTTGCGCTTGCCTACGGCGAGCGCGCGGTGCAGCTCGGGTGCGTGGGCAAGTACCACATGGCCATCGAAACGGGCATGAACCGTATCGGCGTGCACTATACCGACGTGCTTGAGTTCAGGCGCGCCATCGACTTTCACCGCGGCATCCAGTGCGACGGCGTCTTTACGCATTTTGCCACGGCCGATGAGCCCGACGGATGGGACTTCCAGCTTCAGCTTAAGCGTTTCAACGAAGCCGTTGCGGCGATGATGGATGCCGGTTACGACTGCGGCACGGTGCACTGCGACAACACGCCCGCGACGATCTTCGCTCCCCAGACGCATTGCGACATGGTGCGCGTCGGCATCGGTCTGTACGGCCTGCACCCCTGCGAGCTCTCGCGCTCGCGGATCACGCTCGATCCGGTCATGAGCGTGCGAGCGCGCATCACGCGTTGCGCTCACCCCGCCATGGGGGAGGGCGTGAGCTACGGCTTTACCTACCGCGTGCCGCGTGCCACCGTTCAGGTCTGCACGATTCCGATCGGGTATGCCGACGGGCTTTCGCGTACGCTTTCCAATCGTATGGAAGTGCTCTTCCGCGGTGAGCGCGCGCGTCAGGTCGGCAACATCTGCATGGACCAGTGCATGTTCGTTCTGCAGCAGACGCCGCTTCACCCCATCGCCGACGCCGAGCCCGGCGAGCTCGTGACCATCGTGGGGCGCGACGGCGACGCCGAGATCACCATGGACGAGATGGCGCGTTTGCGTGGCACGATCAACTACGAGGTTGCGTGCGGCTTCGGCATGCGTCTGGAGAAGGTGTACGTGTAATGGGCGTCATGCATATTCCGGGCCATACGCATCAGGCTCCGCGCGAGGTGACGCTTGAGGAGATCCGCGGCGTACTTGGCGACTGCCGTCTCTGCCCGCTGTGCGAGACGCGCACCAACATCGTCTTCGGCGTCGGCGACCCGCATGCGCGCGTCATGTTCGTCGGCGAGGCGCCCGGGCGCAACGAGGACCTGCAGGGCGAGCCCTTCGTAGGCGCAGCGGGGCAGAACTTGAACCGCATTCTCGCGTTCGCAGGTCTCAGGCGCGAGGAGATCTACATCGCCAACGTTCTCAAGTGCCGGCCTCCGGGAAACCGCAATCCCAAGCCCGACGAGGTCCTGGCCTGCGCGCCGTTTTTGCGCGAGCAGATCAGGAGCATCTGGCCCGACATCATCGTCACCATGGGAAACCCGGCGACGCACTTCGTGCTCAAGACCGAGATCGGTATCACCAAGCTGCGCGGCCGTTTTCATCAGATGGGCCACTTCCGCGTTCTGCCGACGTTCCATCCTGCCGCCGCCCTGCGCAATCCGGCATGGCAGGAGCTTATCGAGCAGGATTTCCGGATGCTCGGCGAGTACCTGGCGACCCATCCTGCCGGCGAGGCCCCTCAGTCGGTGGGGGCGTCTTCGGACGCTCTGCCCGAGCCCGTGCCCGGCGCCGGAGAGGCGTCTCAGGCGCTGTTCGAGGGGTCGCGCTCATGACGCTCGAGCGGGCGGGTGCGGGACGCTTTAGGAGCTCGTGCGAGGAGGATACCGTTGCTTTTGGGCGGGCAGTCGCTCCTCTTGTGCGCGATGGCGACGTGCTCGTGCTCACCGGGGGGCTCGGCGTTGGCAAGACACATTTCACCAAGGGCCTCTCGTCGGGTCTGGGCGATGGGCGCGAGGTGACAAGTCCTACGTTTGCGCTTATGGCGGTGCACGACGGTGGCCGAATCCCCCTGTTCCACTTCGATCTCTACCGCCTCGAGCACGCCTACGAGCTTGAGGACACGGGAATCTACGACGTGCTCGGCTACGAGGGCGTGTGCGTGCTTGAGTGGGGCGAGCAGTTTCAGGACGAGCTGACGGACGAGTTTCTCGGCATCGTCATCGCTCGCGACGAAGGCGCGGCGGCTGACAGTGCCCTCGCCGAGGAGCGCACGATCAGGCTCGAGCCGCACGGCGCCCGTGCCGAGGAGCTTGCCCGGGCCATAGACGCTGCACTCGCGTAGGCGCGTTTGCCGGAGCGCGGCGTACTGGCCGTTATACCTACCCCGCAACTCAACCCATGGGAGGCGTTTCGATGATGGAGGAGAAACGCATGCGTCTTGTTGCCGCGATGGACACCTCGACCGACATGCTCGCGTGTGCGGTGGCTGAGGTGGTCTCTGAAGAGACCGGCCTTACGGGCAGCGTGCTTGCTGCAACGGATCACCGATGCCGTCGCCGGGCAAATGTCGAGCTTGTCGATTCGCTCGGACGCGCTCTCGGCGACGCCGGAACGTCTTTTAGCGACCTTGACGCGCTGCTTGTTGGGCGCGGGCCTGGTTCGTTCACCGGCGTGCGCATTGGCATCTCTACGGCAAAGGGCCTGGCGAGCGGCGCCAACCTGCCGCTTTACGGTGTTTCTACGCTCGATGCCAGCGCATGGACTGCGTGGAAGGGCGGCGTGCGCGGCCTGCTCGGCGTGGCGGCAGACGCGATGCGCGGCGAGGTGTACCCGGCGCTGTACCGGCTGAGCGACGAAGGCGTCGAGCGCTTGTACGAGCGCGAGCGCGTTGTGAAGGCCCAGGCGGCCGTTGGCGAGTGGGCGGCGCTGCCCAACGCGGCAGAGCTGCAGCTCACGGGCGACGGCTTGGTGCGCTACGGCGCCCGTTTTGAAGAGGCGGGGCTTAGCAATCGCGTTGACGAGGGCCTTTGGTGGCCTTCGGGCGAGGGGCTGGTGCTGGCGTTCTGCGCTGCCGATAGCTCTGCGCACGGGTCGGGCGACCCGGCACTGGTGTTGCCCGTCTACACGCGCCTCTCCGATGCCGAGGAAAACGAGCGCAAGCGACTGGGCCGCGCAACGTCTCCTTCGGATGCCGTGACAGGCGTGGTCGACGAGCTGGCGGATCGCCACCTTCAGTTTCGCCCCATGGCGCCTGCGGACGCTGAGGCTGCGGCGCAGCTCGAGGCAACCTGCTTTGCCGGATCGGGGCACGAGGCATGGACGCCCGGGATGTTTCTTTCCGAGTTTGAGGGCGAGGGCCGTTCGTGGTGGGTTGCCCATGACGCGGGCGAGCTCGTGGGGTTCGCGGGCGGTATGGTCGTCGATGCCGACGTGCAGATTCTCGACGTTGCGGTCGCGCCTTCGAGGCGGCGCTCGGGCATTGCGCGCAAGCTGCTCGCGCATGTGAGCTATGACGCTCAGATGCTCGGCTGCACCACGGCGTCGCTCGAGGTGGCCGAGAACAACGAGGCGGCGCGCGCCCTGTACGATTCGCTCGGGTTCGAGCAAATTGGACTGCGTCGCGGCTATTACGGCCGTGGCAACGACGCGCTTGTTCTGCAGGCGCCGCTGCCGCTCAAACTTCCCAGCGACGCCGCCTCCCCTGAGCCGGTGGCGCAGGCGCGCATCTGGCCCGAGGTCGTTCGGGAGCGCTCTTCTCGGCAAGCGTCCGAGCTTCTCGACCGACAGCTGATTCTTGCCATCGAGAGCTCGTGTGACGAGACCGCGGTTGCCGTTATCGACAAAGATGGCGAGGTGCTCGCAAACCAGGTTTCGACGCAGATCGATTTTCATGCGCGATTCGGGGGCGTGGTGCCCGAGATCGCCTCGCGCAAGCATGTCGAGGCGATCTGCGGCGTTGTTGACGCGGCGCGTGAGGAGGCGGGGCGTGCGCTCGGACTCGAGGGTCCTTTGCTCGCGCGCGATCTTTCGGCCGTGGCGGTTACGCAGGGTCCGGGGCTCGTGGGCGCCCTCGTGGTGGGCGTTGCGTTTGCCAAGGGCTATGCCTTTGCCGCAGACAAGCCGCTCATCGCGGTGAACCACCTCGAGGGGCATCTGTTCGCAAACCTGCTGGCAACGCCCGACCTTGAGCCGCCGTTTATCTTCACGCTTGTTTCGGGAGGCCATACCATGCTCGTGCACGTGCGGGCGTGGGACGACTACCGCGTTCTCGGCGAGACACTCGACGACGCGGTGGGCGAGGCGTTCGACAAGGTCGCCAAGGCGCTCGGGCTGGGGTATCCCGGTGGTCCGATTATCTCCAAGCTCGCCGAGTCCGGAGATCCTAAGGCCATAGCGTTCCCGCGAGCGCTCAACCGCAAGGGCGACTACCGCTTCTCGCTCTCGGGTCTCAAGACTGCCGTCGTGCTCTATATCGAGCAGGAGACCGCGGCGGGAAGGCCGTTGCACCTGCCCGACATCGCAGCGTCGTTCGAGGCGGCGGTGTTTGACGTTCAGTACAAAAAGGCGCTCAACGCGCTGCGCGAAACGGGCGCGCGCGAGTACTGCCTCGGCGGCGGCGTTGCTGCGAACAAGCACCTGCGCGACCTCATGTGCCGCCGCCTGAGTCGTCAGGGCATCCGCGTGACCGTGCCTCCGCAGGGAGCCTGTACCGACAATGCTGCGATGATCGCCGTCGTGGCGCGCCGCAAGTTTGGGCGCGGGGAATTCGCGTCCTTCTCTATTGACGCTGATCCCAACATGACGTTGTAAAGCGCATGTTTTGTGAGGGCGGGCGCGGGCGCGGCGCGCTGTCGGCGCCTGCCCGACGGGGCGTCAACACTGTGCGCCGGCCATTGTTTTGCCTGCGTTACGCCCGAATTCTCCCCGTTTTGTTGAGAACCTCCGGCGGGAGTTATGGGCGGCATCGCTGCTGCTACACTAAAAACGGTATGCCCCGGCAGTCGTATTGCGCCTGTCTTGCGTGGGTATGCTGAGCTTGTTTTGACGTGCGCCGCATCATCGGCGCTTAACTTACCGTTCTTAGGGAGGATCCCTATGGAGCCGATTTGCCAGGGTATGCAGGGTCCTGCGGTCGAGGACGTGCAGCAGCGTCTCGTGCGTCTCTCGTACAAGATCGACGAGCAGGAGACCGCCGACAAGCAGTTTGGACCGACGACCGCCCATGCGGTGCGCTCGTTCCGCTTGGACCACGGCCTGCCCGCTGCCGACGATGTTGATATGAGCTGCTGGAGCGCGCTTGTAGATGAGTCGTACGAGCTTGGCGACCGTACGCTGTACCTGCGCCTGCCCAACTTCCACGGCCGCGACGTGCGCCAGCTGCAGCAGGCTCTCAATGTGCTCGGTTTTGCCTGTGGCGACGACGATGGCTACTTTGGCCCGCACACCGAGGCGGCGCTGCAGCAGTTCCAGGAGAACGTCGGTCTGTTTGCCGACGGCATGTCGTTCCAGGATACGTACAGCTACATCAACCGCCTGCGCCACGTGTGGGAAGACAAGCCCAAGCAGAGCCATACCGGCGCGCACACCGGCTTTGCCCGCGCCGCGAGCGTGCTCGAGCGCAACCGCGTTGCGGTGGTGGGCAACGACCCCATCGCGCGCAATGTCGCGTCGCGCATGTGGAACATCGCGAGCGCCACGACCGACAAGAGCGGCATGATTTTGTGCGACACGATGATTCCGGAGGACGTTGACCTGGTTCTCGTGCTTGCCGACGGCGAGCTCCCCGAGGACGCGGCCCCGCAGGCAAACATCGTGCTTTCCGAATGCGACAACCTCGCCCAGCGCCTGCACACGGCCTGCATGGCGGCTGTTCGCCGTCCCGCCCAGGTGCGCATCGAGCTGACCGGTCTCACGCGCTATAACGGCACGTTCATGTTGAGCGACGCGCAGACGCTCGCCGTTCGCCTGCTCGACGCCCTGTGCGAGTCCCTCGCCATGTAGCCTAGTCGCACGCTAGGGGCGATTCTGCTACACTAAGCCGTGCTTCTCCACCCCACTGGGGCATCGTCCAGCGGCAGGACCCGGGTTTTTGGTGCCCGTTACGGGGGTTCGAATCCCTCTGCCCCAGCCATAGAGATCTGACGCCCGGGCCATGGCGCCCGGGCGTTTTTTGTGCCCCCGGCGCGGATTCGAACCCCGTTGGGGGCGCGAGCGTAAAGCGGAGAGGCCGGCGGCCTCTCCGTAGCGAGCGTGGACGCGCGCGGCGAGCGCGCGGCTGAACTCGGTTCTCATGATAAGGGCCAAGCGATCGCCGATCCTAGTGCGTTGAGCGAGAGAGGCGCCGATCCTAATGAGAGTGGCGAAATCGCCGCCGATCCTAGTCGCGGGGCGCATCTGGGGCGCGAATTCACTAGGATCGTCGTGGAACTGGCCGAGATCGCTAGGATCAGGGCATTTCTCGCCACCGGCGTTAGGATCGACGTGCTTCTCGCCACCGGAATTAGGATCGGGGCTATTCTCGCCATCTGTGCTAGGAGCGATGCGTTTCTCGCTGCGAGTGATGGGACCGACTTGTTTCTCGCCTACTGTCTTAGGGTCGATGCGCATGCTGCTGGGGAGATTCTGGTCTGATCGGTTTTGCCCGCTCTGGGCCGACGGCGCATACGGACACGGGCTGCACGAGGAGAACGGCGTGGACAGGTCCGCATGCCGCTCGGTTCTGTCGTCATGCGTGGTTTGCTATGCCATGTTGCGTGATGGTGTTTCAGGGCAAAAACGCTGAGGTAGAATGGTCGTATTGCCACGCTCGGCGCTCGCCTGCATGGGAGGGGCGCTGGCATTACGATCTCGGGAGGCCTGCATGGCTCAAGAACTTGCCCCTCAAGACACGTGCGTGCTCGTAACCGGCGGCGCCGGATTCATCGGCAGCCATACGGTTGTCGAGCTTCTCAACGGAGGTTACAAGGTCGTTATCGTTGACGACCTTTCCAACGCATCGGTAAAGGTTCTCGACCGCATCAAGACCATCGTCGGCGACGCCGCCGCCAACCTCACCTTCTACGAGGCCGACGTCAACGATCGCGACGCGCTCTCCAAGATCTTTGACGAGCACCACCCCGATCGCGTGATCCACTTTGCCGGCTTCAAGGCCGTTGGCGAGTCCGTCTCCAAGCCCATCGAGTACTACGCCAACAACATCGGCAACACGCTCACGCTCGTTGACGTCATGCGCGAGCACGGCTGCAAGTCCATCATCTTCTCCAGCTCCGCCACGGTCTACGGCGACCCGGACTCCCTGCCGCTGACCGAGGAGAGCCCCAAGAAGATGGCGACCAACCCCTACGGCTGGACCAAGTGGATGATCGAGCAGATCCTCACCGACCTCCACACGGCGGACCCCGAGTGGAACGTCGTCCTTCTCCGCTACTTCAACCCCATCGGCGCCCACCCGTCGGGCCTCATGGGCGAGGACCCCAAGGGCATCCCCAACAACCTCGTTCCCTACGTCGCACAGACCGCCATCGGCAAGCGTGACGCCGTGCACGTCTTTGGCAACGACTACGACACCCCCGACGGCACCGGCGTGCGCGACTACATCCACGTGGTTGACCTCGCAACGGGCCACGTGGCGGCGCTCGCGTGGATGAACGGGCGCCAGGGCGTCGAGATCTTCAACCTCGGCACCGGCACGGGCACCTCGGTGCTCCAGATCATCGAGGCCTTCTCCAAGGCCTGCGGCCACGAGATCCCCTACGTCATCGAGGCGCGCCGCCCCGGTGACGTCACGGCCAACTACGCCGACTGCTCCAAGGCCCGCGACCTCATGGGCTGGGAGGCCAAGTTCAACATCGAGGA
>CALUOB010000060.1 GCA_944322175.1 uncultured Coriobacteriaceae bacterium | reverse complement strand
ACCGACGAGGAGGTCTGCCTCACGCATCGCGCCGCAAGCCGGCAGATCTTCGTCGAGGGCGCCATGGCCGCGGCCGAGCGCCTGCTCGAACGTCCCGCCGGGTTCTACGACTTCGACGACCTGATGTTCTCATAGGAGAATCGCGGAGTCAGGCTTGCCGGCTCCGAGTTTCTCGGCGGCGCGCAGGAAAGACGTGCCCCTGCGCGCCGCCGCTTTTTTAGAAAGGAGTCCTTCGTGGACGCACAAGAAATCATCGACTTCATTGCCACCGCGCCCAAGAAGACGCCGGTCAAGCTGTACGTGCACGAGAAGTCCGGCGCCGAGATCAACTGGGGCCGCGCGCGCGTGTACGGCGGCCGCAAGGGACGCACGGTCTTTGGCGACTGGTCCGAGCTCGAAGGCATTTTGCGCAAGCACGCCAAGGACATCAAGTGCCTGGACGTTGAGGCCGACCGCCGCAACTCCGCCGTGCCGCTTCTTGACCTCAAGGGCGTCAACGCGCGCATTGAGCCTGGCGCCATTATCCGCGACCGCGTGGAGATCGGCGACAACTCCGTCATTATGATGGGCGCCATCATCAACATCGGCGCCGTGGTGGGCGCGGGCACCATGATCGACATGGGCGCCGTGCTGGGCGGGCGTGCCATTGTGGGCAAGAACTGCCACGTGGGCGCCGGCACCGTGCTCGCCGGCGTGGTGGAGCCCGCGAGCGCCACGCCCGTGGTGGTGGAGGACGACGTCATGATCGGCGCCAATGCCGTGGTTCTCGAGGGCGTGCGCGTGGGCAAGGGGGCCGTTGTGGCAGCCGGCGCGGTGTGCGTCGAGGACGTTCCCGCCGGCGCCGTTGTGGCCGGCGTTCCCGCGCGCGTCATCAAGCAGCGCGACGAGCAGACCGACAGCAAGACCGGCCTCGTCGACGCCCTGCGCCAACTCTAATCCGGGGAGGGGGTCCTTCTCTGGCCGGCTTCCGTCCTTCTCGGCCCGTCCGCCCCTTAGCCAAAAAACGCCGTTAACAGCGTATTTTGTCCACCCCCTCCTACCTGCGTAAACGTAAGAGAACCGCAGGTGGGAGGGGGTGTTTTGTCTCTGCCAAAAAACGTCGTTAACAGCGCCTTTTGGCAGACCTGCCGGAGCCCCGGCCGAGAAGAACGGACCATTAGCTGCGAGCTAATGAAATCTGTGCGGCGCTTTCTTAAGCTAGGCTGTGCGGAGGGCCCTTCTGCGAGCTCGCCGTTACCAGAGAAGCACGGGGCACATGCCCCACAGGCGAAGGGTCGCACATGGCAGAAGGTAAGCGCTTTAAGCACCAGGCAAATCCGCAGCAGCCGGTTCAACAACAGCAGCCCGTCTCCCCGCGCAAGAAGCCAATCTTCAAGCGTTGGTGGTTCTGGGTTATCATCGTCGTTCTGGTTGCCGCTGCGGCTGGTGGCGGTGCGTCTGGAGGACAAGACGAGAAATCCGAGTCCGTCGACGAGCCGGTCGCTGAACAACAGGACGTTAAGACTTCCGGTGAGCAGGAGCCTGCGGATTCCGAGCCCGCCGAGGAGCCGAAGGCCGATTCCGATGTTCCTGCGGAGTACCAGTCCGCGCTGAATCAGGCAAAGAATTACAGCGATGTCATGCATATGTCCAAACAGGGCATTTTCGACCAGCTGACTTCCGAGTATGGCGGCCAGTTTGATGAGGATGCTGCTCAGTATGCTGTCGACAATGTTGATGCCGACTGGAATGCGAACGCGCTTGCAAAGGCTGAGAGCTACAGCGATACGATGCACATGTCCAAGCAGGGTATTTACGATCAGCTTGTCGCTGATGCGGGCGAGCAATTTACCGCTGAAGAGGCCCAATATGCTGTCGACACTTTGGATGCTGACTACAACGCCAACGCTCTTGCAAAGGCAAAGGACTACCAGGAAACTATGAGCATGTCGGCAGAGGCCATTCGTGATCAGCTGACTTCTGAGTACGGCGAGCAGTTTACGCAGGAAGAAGCAGATTACGCCGTGGCGAACCTCTAGACGCGCATTCTGAGGAGAAGTGGGGCTAGACATGGCTGCCGAAGCGATTAACCAACATAACAGTAACCAAGAAGAGCGCCTGACCGAGGAGCTTCTCGATGAGCTTTTGGAGGCGCCATCGCCCGATGCGTTTATCGACGAGGCGGCGCTGCCGGAGCGCTCGCGCACGCTCTCGGAGTACCTGAACCAGATGCTCGAGGAGAAGGGCCTTTCGCGCGTGCACGTGGTGCGCGAGGCCAACCTCAACGAGACCTTCGGCTACCAGATCTTTACCGGCCAGCGCCACGCGAGCCGCAACAAGGTTCTGCAGCTGGCCTTTGCCCTTGGCTGCACACTGCGCGAGACCAACCGCCTGCTGCAAGCGGCGGGCGTGAACCAGCTGTACTGCAAGGACCGCCGCGACGCGGTGATCATCTTCTGCATCGACAAGGGGTCGTCGCTGCGCAGCGTAAACGAGGAGCTTTACCGCCTGGGCGAGGACACCATCTGCTAGGCGGGTCGGGTCGTGGCGGCAAGGCGCGGGAACGCCCCGCGCTTTGCTACCATGAGCAGCATGACTACTTTTGAGAACCACAACGCACCCGACACCGCAAGCGAGCTGGACGCGTACCTCGGCGCGCTGGCCCGCGATAACTGCCTGCGGGTGGAGCGCGTGCTCAAAACCTCGCAGATCGAGACCACCGAGCTCGTGTCGTACGTGGGCGAGAACGGCGCTCAGCTCGGGCCCTTCATCCGCAAGCGCATCGTGCGCGGCCGCGGCATCGGCGGCGCGTACGAGGATCTCTTTGCGGCTCAGACGCGCGGCTTCCGTGCGCGCCACCTGCCTCACCTCTATGACGTGCACGCGGTGGGAGAAGAGCGCGTGGTCCTCATGGAGTATGTCCAGGGAAGCACGTATGCCGCGCTGGTTGCCGATGCGGCCGAGCCCGCGGCGCGGCTCGGCTTGGTGCGGAGAATCTTTCCGGGCGTGTGCGACGCGGCAACGGAGCTGCACGATGGGCTGCCCGCGCCCGTCATTCATCGCGACATCAAACCCGAGAACATCATCGTGGCAGGCGGCACCACGCCTGTGCTCATAGACCTCGGCATCGCCCGCTCGTACAAGAGCGAGGCGGCAACGGATACCGTGCATTTTGGTACCGCCGCCTACGCGCCGCCCGAGCAGTACGGGTTCGGCCAGACCGACGTGCGCTCCGACGTGTACGCGCTCGGACTCGTGCTGTGGTTCGGACTCGTGGGCCATGCTCCCACTACCTCCGACCGCGAGCTGCTCTACACTGACCCGGCCGTTCCCGAGCCGCTCCGCCGTGTGATCGTGCGGGCGGCGGCGTTTGACCCTGCGGCGCGCTTTGCTTCGGCATCGGATTTGCGGCGTGCGTTTGAGGATGCCCTGGCCGAGGTCGATCGGGCTGCGGCAGCAGGGGAGGGCGCGCCGGCGGCCATGTATGCCCTGGGCGAGAAGGGCACGTCGCCAACGGCGCCGGCTCCCGAACGGGTCTTGTCTGAGTATGCCCCTGCCGCTGAGAAGATCACTCAGCCCATGGGCCAGCCGCATGTCGCAGCGTCTCACACATGGGGCGCCGCCGCGCCGGGCGAGCAGCACACGGCTCCCGATGTGCCAGCGTCCCGGCGTGCCACGGGAGTGCGCGCAGCTGTGGCGGCGCAGGTGGACCGGCTCGCCGCATGGGCGTCCGAGCGCGTGCCCGCATGGGTCGGCCGCATCTGGAACGCCGCGCTTCTCGTCCTGTACGCCCTCTGTCTTATGGGCTGCGTGCTGGCCGTAATGGATCCCGCGCCCGTCAACCTCAAACGCCCCCAGTGGTTCCTCGCCGTTGAGTACGTGGGGTACCTGTGGCCGTTGTTTACGGCGGTGCTTCTCGCCCTTGTCGACCGAAGGCGCCTCAAGCGCCGCTTTGCGCGCCAGGTCCGCTGGACGTCGCGCGGTGCCCTGCTATTTGGCCTGTGCTGGCTTATCGGCGGCCTGTTCGTGGTGGCGCTGGCCGGTGAGGCGCTGGGATTCTAGCCCCGCGGAACGGCGGCTTCTCGCCGCCAGCGCGACCGTTTACGTGGCGGAATTGTGCGTCCGCAAAATACCATAGAAAAGATATCACATAAGGGTATAGACCTGGTAGGCCGCAAGGGCCTCGGGTGCGCTGCCCTGTCGTTGAGGCCGCGACCCACAACATGCGAGGAGCAACAATGGCTGTCAACAATCGCAAAGTCGCCGTCGTGGGATGCGGGTTCGTGGGGTCGTCCTCCGCGTTTGCCCTTATGCAGAGCGGGCTGTTCTCCGAGATCGTTCTGATCGACGTAGATCAAGCGCGCGCCGAAGGGGAAGCGCTCGACATCAGTCACGGCGTGCCGTTCGGTCCGTCCCCTTGCCGCGTTTACGCCGGCACCTACGCCGACGTGTCCGACGCCGCCGTTGTCGTAGTGACCGCGGGCGCCGCGCAGAAGCCCGGCGAGACGCGTCTCGACCTCGTCAACAAGAACGTGGCCATCTTCAAGTCCATCATCCCGCAGATCAAAGACGCGGGCTTCGAGGGCATCCTTCTCATCGTTTCGAACCCGGTGGACGTGCTCACCTACGCGGCGCTCAAGCTCTCGGGCCTTCCCGAGTCGCACGTTATCGGATCGGGTACTGTGCTCGACTCCGCGCGCCTCAAGTACCTGCTCGGACGGCACCTGGGCGTCGACGCGCGCGACGTGCACGCCTGGGTTGTTGGCGAGCACGGTGACTCCGAGCTGGCGGTCTGGTCGAGCGCCAACGTCTCGGGCGTTCCCCTGAACGACTTCTGCGAGATGCTTGGGCATAAGGACCATATTGCCGCCGAGCGCCGCATGGCCGAGGAGGTCAAGAACAGCGCCTACGAGATCATCGAACGCAAGCACGCCACGTACTACGGCATCGCCATGTCGGTGCGCCGCCTCTGCGCGGCCATCATGCGCGACGAGCGCACGATCATGCCCATCTCGAGTCTCATGGTGGGCGAGTACGGCATCGACGACGTGTGCCTCTCGATGCCGACGGTCGTCGGTCGCGACGGCGTGGTCTGCCGCGTGCCGATTCCCATGAACGAAGACGAGAAGTCCGAGCTCATGCAGTCCGCCGCGGCGCTCAAAGACGTTCTCGCACAAGTTGACCTGGGATAGGTTGCCGGCTGGGCGCGGGGGCACGCGGCGCATGCCCAACGTTCTCCCGCGCCGGCAACGTTCTGCGCATCTGTTGATGTTCTACGCAGTTACTAACGCTTTACGCAGGTAGTAACGCTTATCAGGCCAAAACGGCCCATAAGCGTTAGCGGATGCGCAAAGCGTTAGCAGATGCGTAGAACTCCGGAGCAGGGGAGAAGCGCGCCCAGCGGCTCCGGAGCAGGGGAGAAGCGCGCGGCGGCTGCGGAGCAGGGGAGAAGCGCCCAGCGGCTGTGGCGCAGGGAGAAGCGCGCCCAGCGGCTGCGGAACAACGCGCCCAAGTTATTCGGGGCGCAGCTCGCCTTCGAGGGCGGCCTTCTCCTGGCTCAGCTCAAAGAAGCGCTCGAAGATCGCCTGAAAAACGTAGTAGAACATGAGGCGGCTGCAGAGGTCCATGTTGTCGTAGAAGATCTGCTTCTCAACGGTGTAGAAGGGGATGTCGGCCAGCTGAGCGAGCGGGTTCTTGGAGAGGCCCGTGAGGGTCACGACGGTGGCACCGCGGCTCTTGGCTATGGTCGCCGCCTCGATCGAGACCGCCGTCTCGCCGCTGATGCTCACGGCAAACACCACGTCGCCCGGCTCAAGCCGCTCGGTGTAGTGGCGCATCACGTGGCGCTCGTAAAGCGTGTCGGTCTTCTTGCCCATGATCTGGAGCTTCTCGGCGATCTCGAAGCAAGGGTACTTAGAGAGCCCCGAGCACAGGAAGAGCACGGTCTGCGCGTCGCGCACCGCCCGGGCGGCGCGGTCGACCAAAAGGTCGCTCACGAGCTCCTTGGTTTGGATGAGCTGCAGGTCGAGCGAGGTGTGCTCGATGGTGTACTGGTTGCGCGCCAGCGAGGCCAAATAGGACGCCTTGAGCTCGGTGAAGCCCGAGAACCCCAGCTTGTGGGTGAGGCGCGTGATGGTGTTGGGCGCAACGAAGAAGTGCGCCGCCACGCCCTTCGCCGTGGCTTCGTTGATGTCTTCGCGCATGTTGATGAGGTAGCGCATGATCTCGTTCTCGAGATCGTTGAGCTTTGCCTCGCCCGACTTGACGTGATCGTAGAAGCTCGCGGTCGTGTTCATCGTTTCCCTTCGAAGTGTTGCGTAGCCTCATAGTACCGCCTTACCCGCCCCGTCGCGGCACCCCATCGCCGAACGGCGGGTCGTGTGTCGCGCAACACGCGCATGTGTCGCAACACCTCTTTGGTGTCGCGCTCCCGAAGGTGCCCGAGCGGCCCGGGGGCGCGCGGGCGGCGGCGCACAATACTTCTCGAAGCGAGCGAACGCTTACGGGGCAACCGCGGAGCCTTGCATGCGAGCGCCACAACGCACTCGTCAGAGGAGGAAACATGAGCAAGGACAAGCTCAACATCGTCATCGTGGGCGGCGGCTCCACCTGGTGCCCCGGCATTCTGAAGGCCCTCACCAAGAACCTCGACATCTTCCCGCTCAACCGCGTGGTTCTCTACGACATCGACGCCGAGCGCCAGGAGCCCATCGGCGAGTTCGGCAAGGTCCTGTTCCGCGAGGAGGCCCCCGAGGTCACCTTTGACTACACCACCGACAAGGACGTGGCCTACGACGACGTGGACTTTGTGCTCTGCCAGATTCGCACCGGCGGCTACGAGATGCGCAGCAAAGACGAGAAGATCCCGCTCTCCATGGGCATCATCGGCCAGGAGACGGTCGGCCCCGGCGGCATGGCGTACGGCATGCGCTCCATGCGCGACATGGTCGAGATCGTCGAGGACGTGCGCAAGCGCAGCCCCGAGGCGTGGATCATCAACTACACCAACCCCGCCGCCATCGTGGCCTACGGCCTCGACCGCATCTTCCCCAACGAGAAGCGCATCCTGAACATCTGCGACCAACCGGTCAACCTCATGCGCTCCTACGGGCGCCTGCTCGGGCGCAGCATGGCGGGCACGGAGCCGCGCTACTTCGGCCTTAACCACTTCGGCTGGTTCACGCACATCTACGACAAGGACGGCAGCGACCTGGTACCGCAGATCAAGCAGTTCACCGCCGAGAACGGCTTCCTTCCGGCCGATGCCGAGCAGCGCGACCAGTCGTGGCTCGACACCTACGCCATGGTGCAGGACATGCTCGCCGACTTCCCGGACTACCTGCCCAACACGTACCTGCAGTACTACCTGTACCCCGAGTACAAACTCGCGCATCTCGATCCCAACTACACCCGCTCCGACGAGGTCATCAACGGTCGCGAGAAGCGCGTCTTCGCCGAGTGCCGCCGCGTTGCCGAGGCGGGCACCGCTAAGGGTTCGTCCGTGGTCCAGAACGACGCGCACGGCGACATGATCGTCGAGGTCTCGTCGGCCATTCTGCGCAACACGGGTCAGACCTTCATCGTGATGGTGCGCAACGACGGCATCATCGAGGGCATGCCCGACGATGCCATGGTCGAGGTCGCGGCGCGCGTGGGCTCCAACGGCCCCGAGCCGCTCGCCGTGGGCAAGATCGGCACGTTCTATCGCGGCCTGATGGAGAACCAGTACGCCTACGAGCGTCTGACCGTCGAGGCTTGGATGGAGGGCTCGTACGAGAAGGCCCTGCAGGCGCTCACGCTCAACCGCCTGGTCGGCGACGCCAAGAAGGCCCGCAAGGTTCTCGACGCGCTTATCGAGGCCAACAAGGACTACTGGCCCGAGCTGCGCTAACGCCCCCGCAAACAGGCGGGCGGACCTTCGCGAGCCTTCCGGCGAGATCCGCCCGGCCTGCGCGCAGAGCGCTTTGCCCAGAGGGTCACGTGTTTCTCGCACTCTGAATGCGCGGGCGCCGCTGCGCCTGTGGTGTCCGCGCTCCTCGTCATCCTCAAGGGAGGGATCGTATGACTAAAGATGAGCTGCTGGGTAAGTTCCAGCGACTCGGCAAGGTTCTTATGACGCCGGTGCTGATTCTCCCGATCGCCGGCATCGTCCAAGGCGTGGGCAACGCCTTCACCAACCCCACGCTGCTCGCCGCGGTTCCGTGGCTCGGCTCCCCGGTCTTCGCGGTGCTCTTTGCGCTCATGAAAGCGGCGGCGGGCGTTGTGATGAGCAACATCCCGATGATCTTCGCGGTGTGCCTCGCCTACGGCTTCGCCAAGTCCGAGAAAGCCACGGCGGCCCTGTGCGGTCTTCTGGGTTACCTCACCATGAACGCTGTCATGGGCACGTTCCTCACGTCGACCGGCGTCATTGACCCGGCGAACCTCGCGACCGGTCAGAGCAGCATCCTGGGCACCGTCACGCTCGACACGGGCGTTATCGGCGGCCTGGTTGCCGGCGGCCTGGTTGCCTACCTGCACAACCGCTTCTACAAGATCGAGCTCCCGGCGGCGCTGTCGATCTTCAACGGCACCAAGTTCATTCCCGCCGTCACCCTGCTCGGCTGCAGCCTGCTCGGCTTGGCCATGTCGTTCGTGTTCCCGCCGATCCAGGGCGCGCTCAACGCGCTCTCGGCCTTCATCGGTGCTACGGGCGCGCTCGGCTCGTTCGTCTACGGCGCCGGCGAGCGTCTGCTTCTGCCCTTTGGCCTGCACCACTTTGTGTACCTGCCGTTCTTCTTCACCTCGCTCGGCGGCACGGCCACCATCGACGGCGAGACCGTTACCGGCGCGGTGAACATCTACAACGCCATCCTCGGCTCGCCCGAGACGATGTTCGACGCCAACGTGAGCCGCTTCGTTATGAACGGCAAGGTCATCTTCGCTATGTTCGGCCTCCCCGGTGCGGCGCTCGCGTTCTACAAGACCGCGTACGCCAAGAACCGCAAGAAGACCGCCGCCCTCATGATTGCCATGGTCATCCCGTGCGTCATCTCGGGCATCACCGAGCCCATCGAGTACTCGTTCCTCTTCATCGCGCCGGTGCTCTACGCGGTGCATGCGGTTATGGCGGGTCTCTCGTACGCCCTGTGCTTCCTCTTCGACTTCAACGTCGCAGGCTCCGCGACCTTTGGCGGGCCGCTGCTCTCGACGATCTTCAACGGCATCCTCGGCGCGAGCAAGGGCTCTAACTGGTGGATCCTGCTTATTGTCGGCCCGATCTACTTCGCAACGTACTTCTTCGCCTTCAAGGCGCTCATCAACAAGCTCGACCTGCATACGCCCGGTCGCGAGATCGACGACGATGCCGACGAGACCGGCGCCACGGCGATCGACGGGTCGGTTGCCGAGCTCATTCCGCAGATCATCGAGGCGGTCGGCGGCCGCGACAACATCGCCAATGCCGAGTCCTGCTTCACGCGCCTGCGCCTGCAGCTCAAGGACTGCAGCAAGGTGGCCGACGACAGCGTCTTCTCCGAGAAGCTCAACGCCCGCGGCATCGTGCACGTGGCGGGCGGCGTGCAGATCATCTACGGTATGACTGCGTCCAACTACGCCACGGCCATGCGCGAGTACCTCGGCCTCGAGTAGGCCTTAGCCTTCGCGGTAGGTCGGTGCCCGTACGGAGCGGGCGCCGAGAAATAATGGAAATCCCTGCCATAAGGAGAAGGGCGCCTGCGGGCGCTCTTCTCCTGTGCGCGCTCTTTCGTTGTTGGCGCGGCGAGCTCATCTGACGCAAACGTTTCCCCAAAACGGGAACATATTGAGATTCTGGCGAAAAATGTCTCCGAAGGCAGGTCGCGCCGGCGATTGCAGGGGTTCTGCCTGCGATGATCTTTGAATCGGCTCCCGTGGGATAGGAGGTCCCCATGAAAGCGCTTCTCGTATGCGCGGGCGGCATGTCTACGAGCGTGCTCATGAAGAAGATGGAGGCGTACGCTGCCGAGCACGGCATCGAGCCGTTTGAGATTGCGGCGCGCGGTGCCGGCGAGGTCAAGAACGTGGCCGAGAACGGCTACCAGATCGTGCTTCTCGGGCCCCAGATCTCCTACCTCAAGAACCGTGTCAAGGCAAAGTGCGGGGGCGTGCCGCTCGAGGTCATTCCCATGAAGGACTACGGCCGTCAGAACTGCCCCGCCATCTTCGAGCTCATCAACCGCGTCATCGGGTAGAGAGGGTCGCGTCGATACGGACGCGTGTCGTCAGCGAAGCATATTGAGTGCAAGGAGAGCGCCCCGGATAGGGCGCTCTCCTTGCTTGCAGCTCGTGTGGGGGCTGCGGTTTGCGATTCGGCGTTGCGCGTCGTGCTACTTCTTGATCCAGGAGAACATCGAGCGGATCTTCTCGCCGGTCTTCTCGATCTCGTGCTCGTTGATCTTCTCGCGCTGCTCGAGGAGCCACTTGTGGCCGTTGTTGCAGTCGTCGACGAACTCCTGGGCAAAGCTGCCGTCCTGGATGCGGGCGAGGATCTTCTTCATGGCCTCGCGGGACTCGGCGTTGATGACCTGCGGGCCGGCGTAGTACTCGCCGTACTCGGCGGTGTTGGAGA
>CALUOB010000059.1 GCA_944322175.1 uncultured Coriobacteriaceae bacterium | reverse complement strand
TCCGACGACGGCCTGACCTACACCTTCAAGCTGCACGAGGGCGTCAAGTTCCACGACGGCACCGACTGCAACGCCGACGCGGTCAAGCAGAACATCGACCGCCAGCTCGAGCCCAACCGCACCGAGGACATGCCCTACGCTTCCTTCGTGTACGGCTCCGAGGACACCAACTCCGGCGTCGAGTCCGTCGAGGCCCCCGACGACACCACCGTCGTCATCACGCTCCGCGCCGCCTCCACGCCGTTTATCAAGAACATGGCGATGGCGCTGGCCGCCCCGGTCGTCGCCCCGTCCGCCTACGCCGACGGCGCCAATTCCAACGAGAAGCCCATCGGCTCCGGCCCCTATAAGTTCGTGTCCTGGTCCAAGGGCGAGAACGTCGTGCTCGAGGCCAACGAGGACTACTGGGACGAGGAGCACAAGCCCCAGACCAAGAACGTCATCTTCCGCTTCATCGCCGAGAACTCCAGCCGTGTGACCGCCCTCAACAACGGCGAGGTCGATATCATCGACGGCATCGACGCCTCCGTGGTGCCCACCATCACCGACGCGGGCAACGAGCTGTTCGACGAGGACGGCATGAACATCAACTACATGGCGTTCCGTAACGACGAGGGCCAGTTCACCGACGTTGCCGCCCGCAAGGCCTTCTGCCAGGCCGTGAACGTCGAGGAGATGGTCAAGAGCCTTTACGGAGACTACGCCACCCCGGCCAACTCCGTCATGCCCATCTGGATGGCCCCCTACGACGAGGACATCGCCCAGACCGCCTATGATCCCGAGGCGGCCAAGGCGGCCTTCGCCGATCTGGGCATCACGAGCTGCACTATGCTCACCTACACCAACCCGCGCCCGTACAACTCCATCGGCGGCCAGCCGCTCGCCGAGGCTATTCAGGGCTATCTGGCCGACGCCGGCGTCGACATGGAGATCGTCTCCTACGACTGGACGACCTACCAGACCAAGGTCGAGACCGACAAGTTCGACGTCTGCCTCTATGGCTGGACCGGCGACAACGGCGACCCGGACAACTTCATGAACCTGCTCGCCGACACCAACGTGTCGATGAACGTCGGTCGCTACAACAGCGACGAGTACAAGGCGCTCATCGCCGAAGGCCTGGCTACCGAGGAGGGCGAGGAGCGCGACGCCATCTACAAGCAGTGCGAGCAGATGGTTGCCGACGAGATGCCCTGGATGCTCATCAGCCACTCCAAGAACCTTGCCGGCTACAGCCCCAAGGTTCAGGGCTTCTTCTATCACCCGACCGGTGTCGTGCACCTCGAGGGCGTTACCAAGACTGCCTAAGTTTTTGCCGTACCCGCGGGACGCGCGTAAGCGCGCCCCGCACTTTTAAGAGCAAGCCGAGAAGGGGTGGCGAGAAACCCTTCGCGCAGGGCTTGCGACCGTAAGAACGCATCGTCTCGGGACCGGGCGGAGCGCGCCTGGTCCCGATTGCGTTTGGGGCGGGTCCTCAAACGCGTCTTACTAGGGGAGGAGGTTGTAGCGTGATCAAATATGTCATCAAGCGGCTGTTGCTGGCGATCCCCGTGCTCATCGGCGTCTCCATCATCGTGTTCCTCATCATGCGCGTCTTTTCGGCGGACCCGGCGCCGGTCGTTCTCGGACAACACGCTACGGCGGAGGCCATGAAGGCATGGCGCGACGCCAACGGGCTGAACGACCCGATTCTCGTTCAGTACTTCGACTTTGTTACCGGTGCGCTCACCGGCAACCTCGGAGAGAGCTACTACACCCATACGCCGGTTTTGACCGAGCTCATGAATCGTTTCCCGGCGACTGTTGAGCTCGCCATCGTTGCCATCATCATCGCCGCGGTCATCGGCGTGGCTCTCGGCGTGGTTTCGGCTACGCACAAGAACACGCCCATCGACGGCCTGGCGACCATCCTGGCCCTCGTCGGCGTTTCG
Organism: uncultured Coriobacteriaceae bacterium; assembly: GCA_944322175.1. GTDB lineage: Bacteria > Actinomycetota > Coriobacteriia > Coriobacteriales > Coriobacteriaceae > CALUOB01. The sequence goes on along the minus strand of CALUOB010000059.1, from coordinate 8,637 downwards.
ATGCCGATCTTCTGGCTCGGCGTGCTTCTCATCATCCTGTTTGCGGGCATGCTGCATGTGCTGCCCTCTTCGGGCCGCATCGACCCGCTCCTGCAGCCGGTTGGCGGCACGGGTCTTTACCTGCTCGACACCCTGCTCTCGGGCGACTTCGAGGCGTTCGCCGACGCGGCGAGCCACATCGTGCTTCCGGCTGTGGCGCTCTCGATGTACTCCATGGCGGTTATCACCCGCATGACCCGTTCGAGCATGCTCGATACGCTCAACGAGGACTACGTGCGCACCGCGCGTGCCAAGGGAATCCGCAAGCGCCGCGTCGACATCCATCACGCGCTGCGCAACGCCATGCTGCCCGTCACTACGGTTATCGGCCTTCAGCTCGGCAGCCTGCTCGGCGGAGCCATGCTCACCGAGACGGTCTTCGCTTGGCCGGGAATCGGCAAGTACGTCGTCGACTCGATTCTCAAGTCCGACTTCCCCGTGGTTCAGGGCGCCGTCCTGCTCATCGCGGTGATCTTCGTGATCATCAACCTCGTGGTCGACGTTATCTACGCCTACCTCGATCCGCGCATCAAGTACTCGCAGGAAGAGGGGTGATCCGCATGGCAGCAATCGCAACCGATACCGCTCTGAACGGGCAGACCCCCGACGCTCCCGAAACCGAGGAGCGCGCGGCCAAGAAGCCCGAGTCGCTGTGGAAGGACATGTGGTACTCGCTGTGCCAGAACAAGCCCGCCATGGTGAGCCTGTTCATCATCGCCCTTCTCGTGGTCGTTGCTATCGTGACGGCCGTGGCCCCCGGCATCCTGCCGTACGACCCGTACGCCCAGGATCTTTCGGCCTCGTTTGAGCCGCCGAGTGCGGCGCACTGGTTCGGCACCGATCAGCAGGGCCGTGACATCTTCTGCCGCATCCTCATCGGCAGCCAGATCTCGCTCACGGTCGGTCTGCTCTCGGTGGCCATCTCGCTCGCTATCGGCGTGACGCTCGGCGCCGTCGCCGGTTACAAGGGCGGCGTCATCGACACCGTCATCATGCGCTTCATGGACATGATGCTCGCCATCCCGTCGATCCTCCTGGCCATTGCCTTCATGGCAGCGCTCGGCCGCGGCATCGACAAGGCCATCATCGCCATTGGCTTCGTGTCGATCCCCGAGTACGCGCGCATCGTCCGCAGCCAGATTCTCGCGGTCAAGCAGTCCGACTACGTGGCCGCTGCCCGCGTCATCGGCGACAACGACGCGATCATCATCTTCCGCCACGTGCTTCCGAACGTCCTGCCCTCCATCATCGTCCGCGCCACGCTCGGCATCTCGAGCGCCATTCTCGACGCGGCCGCCCTGGGCTTCCTGGGCCTCGGCGTTCAGCCGCCGGCGGCGGAGTGGGGCGACATGCTCGGCCGCGGCCGCAACTACATCTTCGCGGCGCCCTACACCATGATCTTCCCCGGCCTCGCCATCACCGTGACCGTGCTCGCGTTCAACCTGCTCGGCGACGGCATTCGCGACGCCTTCGATCCCAAAGCTAGGAAGCGGTGATGACCTGTGGCATTGCTTGAAGTCAAAGACCTCGTCACCGAGTTTCCGACGCGCCGGGGCGTGGTTCGTGCCGTCAACGGCGTGACCTTCTCGATCGATCGCGGCGAGATTCTCGCCGTCGTGGGCGAGTCGGGTTCCGGCAAGAGCGTGACCTCGCTTTCGATCATGGGGCTTCTCCAGGCTCCCGGTCACGTTGCCGAGGGCACCATCACGTTCGACGGCAAGGACCTGCTTGCCGCGTCTGATCGCGAGATGGAAGCCATCCGCGGCGACCAGATCTCGATGATCTTCCAGGAGCCCATGACGAGCCTGAACCCTGTGTACCGCGTGGGCGATCAGATCGTCGAGGCCATCCAGACGCACACCGACATGAACAAGAAGGACGCCTGGGCGCGCGCAGTCGAGATGCTGCGCGTCGTAGGCATCCCCAGCCCTGAGGAGCGCGCCCGCGACTATCCGCATCAGATGTCGGGCGGTATGCGCCAGCGCGTCATGATCGCCATGGCGCTCTCGTGCGACCCCAAGCTTCTCATCGCCGACGAGCCCACCACGGCCCTCGACGTGACCATCCAGGCGCAGATCCTCGACCTTATCTACAAGCTGCGCGACGAGTTCAACATGGCCGTCATGCTCATCACCCACGACCTCGGCGTCGTGTCCGAGGTGGCCGACCGCGTCGTCGTTATGTACTGCGGCCAGGTAGTCGAGGAGGGCGAGAAGTTCGAGCTGTTCGAGCAGCCGCTGCATCCCTACACGCTCGGCCTTCTCAAGTCGATTCCGCGTCTCGAGGACGAGCAGTCCGAGCGCCTGTACATGATCAAGGGCTCGGTCCCGAACCCGCTCGAGATGCCTGCCGGCTGCCCGTTCTCGGACCGCTGCGAGAAGTGCTTCGACCGCTGCCGCAAGGAGGTGCCGCCGCTCAAGGACGTGCCCGGTACGGGTCGTCGCGTGCGCTGCTTCCTCTACGACGACCCGGCCTACATTGCCGAGGCCGTCGAGGCGACCAAACGCGCCGCCGCAACCGCCGCCGAAGTCGAGGCGCGCGACGCCGCGGCTTTTGCTACCACCGAAGGGGAGGTGCTGTAAGTGGCTAACGCAAAGAGCGAGAACCTCGTTGAGGTTCAGCACCTTACGAAGAGCTTTGTCGCAGCGACGAACTTCTTCGGCAAGCCGACCTCCTTCGTTCAGGCGGTCGACGACGTGAGCTTTACGATTCGCCGCGGCGAGGCGTTCGGCCTCGTGGGCGAGTCGGGCTGCGGCAAGACCACGATTGGCAAGATGCTCGTCGGTCTTCTCAAGCCCACGAGCGGCAAGATCATCTTCGAGGGCGAGGACATCACGTCGCTCAACACGAAGGATCGCCGCCGTCTCTGCAGCGATATCCAGCTCATCTTCCAGGATCCGTACGCGAGCCTGAATCCGCGCATGACAATCGGCCAGATCGTGGCAGAGCCCATTCTCACGAACAACATCCTGCCGAAGGACAAGGTCGAAGACCGCGTTGACGAGCTCCTGGAGCGCGTGGGCCTTGCGAGCTACATGAAGAACCGCTACCCGCATGAGTTCTCGGGCGGTCAGCGTCAGCGCGTGGGCATTGCGCGCGCCCTCGCCGTGAACCCCAAGCTCATCGTGTGCGACGAGCCGGTCTCGGCCCTCGACGTGTCCATTCAGGCGCAGGTGCTCAACCTCCTCGACGACCTCAAGGACCAGTTCGGCCTTACGTATCTCTTCATCGCGCACGGCCTGAACGTCGTGAAGCATATCTCCGACCGCGTGGGCGTTATGTACCTTGGCCGCCTCATGGAGATCGCGCCTAAGAACAGCCTCTACCACGAGCCGCTGTGCCCGTACACTCAGGCGCTCCTCTCGGCCATTCCGAGCCCTGACCCCAAGCTGCAGCGCAAGCGCATCATCCTCGAGGGCGACGTGCCGAGCCCCATCGACCCGCCCGCGGGCTGCCGCTTCGCGAGCCGTTGCTTCGCCAAGGTCGGTGCCTGCGACGTTGCCGCTCCCGATCTCGCCGAGGTGCTGCCGGACCATATGTGCGCCTGCCATCGCTACGAGAACGTCGACCAGAAGGCCGTTTCCAAGATGGCGCGCGACATCCAGTACGACGCTGCCCGCCCGACCTACGGCCGTGGCAAGCGCGTCGTGAACGCCGACCCGGTTGTGGGTCCGGGCACTGACGCCAAGCGCGCTTAAGTTCGCCTCCTTCCCGCGCGAGTCGGCTGCACTCGCCATGCCACGGCCGACTCGCGTACACGAGGACACCGCCTCGCCCCATCGGGTGAGGCGGTGTTTTTGTTTGCGCCCGAAACGCATGGCGCCATGAATCTAATCGAGCGTCAATTGAATACAATCCGAAACCGGACTATACTCGGCTGTACAAGCTAGCAACACTATGCGCAACGTATTCGTGGAGGTGCCATGTTCGACGCAAACTCGCTTGAGATGCGTGCTGCCGCAGGGCGCAATTCCGTGGGCTGCAGCATGAGGGAGTGCGCGGATCGGCAGGCGGCTTGTTCGGAGGGCGGCTTTTCCGTCGGTTTGTCTGAGGACCGCTCATGTGCCATGCCCGCAGACGATGCAGGGCCTGCGGATCTCGACTACCTCTACAACATGATCGACAAGCTCTACCACGAATACGCGCGCGGCTGCGGCTTGTCGGACTGCGCTTATTGGATGCTTTATGACCTGGAGTCCGCTGGCGGTGCCATGCCCCAGCGCGAGCTTGCCGAGCAGTGGTGCTACAGCAAGCAGACCATTAGCTCTGCGCTCAAGTCGCTTGAGTCCAAGGGCCTCGTAGCTCTGGACTATGAAGAGGGGAGCAGGCGCAGCAAGGTAGTTGCTCTCACCGATGCGGGGCGCGCCTTTTCGCACAGGCGCATCGTGCCTGCTATGGAGGCTGAGAAGCGCGCGTTTCTGACGCTTACGGCGTCCGAGCGCTTTGAGCTTTTGCGGTTGGTGCGCCGCTACGCATCGGCGCTCGAGCAAGAGATCCGCGCATCGGCACGCGCCGCCGCCACCGCGGTGCCCGCTGACGAGCCGGAATCGTTCAAGGGCCCGTCGGCGCCGTAGCGCGCCCGCTGCCACTGTTTTTGCAGCGCCGCGTTCCAGTTCCGCCAACTGACCGTAAAGGAGATCCCACGCTATGAGGACCCTTTTGCGATTCCTCAAGCCCTACTGGCTTCAAACCCTTGGCGTGCTCGCCGCACTTGCCCTGAATCTTGCGGGCGTCCTGCTCGTGCCGACGATTCTCGCCAACATGATCAACGTCGGCGTGTCCGCGCGTGACTTTGACTACATCCTCGGACAGGGCCTGTTCATGCTGGCGGCCGCGTTCGTGTCGGGCGCGGGCGCGTTCGCGTGCAACTACTTCTGCGCCGACCTCGCTTCCAAAGTGGGCCGCGACATCCGCAACGCAGTGTACGACGCGTCGCTCGCGTTCTCGGGAGCCGACTTCGAGCAGTTCGGCACCGGCTCCATGATCACCCGTACCCTGGGCGACGTCACCGTGATCCAGCAAGCCATTACCATGACGATTCAGATGATGCTGCCCGTGCCCTTCGCCGCGGTGATCGGCATCGTCCTCGCGAGCTCTATCGATCCACAGATGGGCCTTCTGCTCGCCGGCGTCATCGCCGTCGTGGGCGTTATCGCCGTAGCGACCGTGCGTCGTGCCGCACCGATCTTCCAGAAGCTTCAGGGCTTCATCGACCGCATGAACGTGCGCCTGCGCGAGACCATCACGGGCGTGCGCGTCATTCGCGCCTTCGGCAAGGAGGAAAGCGAGCGCGATCACCTCGACAGGACCTTCTCGGACTTTGCCGAGAACGCCATCCATGTGAACTGGCTCTTCGCCACGCTCGACTGCTCGGCGTTCTTCATCATGAACATGGCCGAGGTCATGATCATCTGGCTCGGCGGCAACCGCGTGGGCGTGCACGCCATGGAGATCGCCTCGATCTCGGCATGCGTCGAGTACGCCATGCTCATCCTGTTCTTCATCATGATGGCGCAGATCTGCGCGCTCACGCTGCCTCGTGCCCTCGTGTGCCTCGAGCGCTGCCGCGAGGTTATCGACCACGAGCCCTCCATCGCCGACGGCGCGCTCACCAAGCTTGCGGAGCGTGATCAGGACGCGCGCCCTGCAGCAGGGGAGAGCGGCTCGGTCAAGCCTGCTTCCGATGTCGTGGCGCACTTTTCCAACGCGTCGTTCAGGTTCCCGGATGCCGACGAGGACACGCTCCACCACCTCAACTTCCTGTGCCGCCGCGGCACGACCACGGCCATCATCGGCTCCACCGGCTCGGGCAAGTCGACCATCGCCAAGCTCATCCTGCGGTTCCACGACGTGTCGGACGGCCATGTGAGCGTCTGCGGCACCGACGTGCGCGACCTCACCCAGCACGCGCTGCGCGACCGCGTGAGCTACGTTCCGCAGAAGGCCTGGCTCTTCTCGGGCACTATCGCCGACAACCTCCGTTACGGAAAGCCCGACGCCACTGACGAGGAGCTCTGGCACGCTCTCGACGTCGCGCAGTCCGGCTTTGTGCGCGAGCTGCCCGACGGCCTCGAGAGCCGCGTGGCGCAGGGCGGCACGAACTTCTCGGGCGGCCAGCGACAGCGTCTCTCCATTGCGCGCGCCTTGGTGAAGCCGGCAGACCTTTATATCTTCGACGACTCGTTCTCGGCGCTCGACTTCAAGACCGATGCCGCTTTGCGTCGCGCGCTCGCACGTGAGGTCGGCCACGCCGCGGTGCTCATCATCGCGCAGCGCATCAACACCATCATCGGTGCCGATCAGATCATCGTGCTCAAGGACGGCTGCATCGAGGGGCTTGGAACGCACGCCGAGTTGCTTCGCTCCTGCGCCGTGTACCAGGACATCGCGCGCTCCCAGCTCAAGCCCGAGGAGATCGAGCAGAGCCTGCGCGCCGACGCTTCGAAGGGAGGCGAGTGACCATGGCCGAGAACAACGAGCGCATCGAGAAGGGCGAAGAGCTCGAGATCCCGCGCGACGTGCTTGGCTGCGTGCGGCGCCTGTGGGATGTGAGCCGCGGCGAGCACTGGCGCTTTGCCGTGGTTATCGTCTGCATCTGCCTGTACACCGCGTGCTCGGTGGCGGCGCCGGCCTTCTCGGCGCACCTCATCGACTACCTCTGGGCACGCATCCAAGAGGCCTTTGCCGAGGGGCGCACCTTCTCCATCGGCTGGGAGACCGGCGGCCAGCAGGTTCTCATGTTCTTCGGCGTGTGGACCGCCGGCTGGGTGTTCTACACCATCCAGAGCTTCACCATGGCGAGCTTTGCCGAGCGGCTGAACCTCCGCTTGCGCCGCGCGCTCTCGGCCAAGCTCAACCGCTTGCCGCTCGCGTTTTACGACCGGCGCAAGCCCGGCGAGATCATCAGCCGCGCCACCAACGACCTCGACAAGGTTTCGGAGGTGCTGCAGCGCGGCCTGCTTACGCTGCTCACTGCCGTGGGCTCGGTGATCGGCGCTGTGACGATGATGTTTGTCTACAACGCCGTGCTCGCCGCCATCTTTCTCGTGTTTGCCGGCGCCGCGGTCCTTATGACGCGCGTGGTGTCCAAGCACACGATCGTGCTCGCGGCGCGCCAGCAGAAGGCCGTCGGCGTGCTCACTGGGCACGTCGAGGAGGCGTACTCGGGCCGCACCGTCATCAAGGCGTTCAATCAGGAGGAGGCCAGCTCGGAGCGCATCCATGCCGCCACGCAGGAGCTCGCCGACCGCATGCGCATGACCGACTTCGTGACCAACGTGGTCGCGCCCATGGTGCGCTGTCTGGTGCGTTTCTCGCAGGTCATCTTGGCGCTGCTCGGCACGTGGTTCCTCATGGGCGGGCAGCTTACCATCGGCAGGCTCCAGGCGTTCTTCCAGTACGTGAACACCGCCGCCGAGCCGCTCACGCAGTTCTCGCTCACCGTGAACCAGTTCCAGAGCGCGCTCGCCGCCGTGGAGCGCGTCTTCGACATCCTCGACGAGCCCGAGATCGAGCCCGACCCGGCTCAGCCCGCGCTGCCCGCCGCGCCGGTCCGCGGCCGCGTTGCCTTTGAGCACGTGCGGTTTGGCTACGATCCCGAGCGTCCGCTCATGCACGACGTGAGCTTCGTGGCCGAGCCGGGCAAGAAGATCGCCATCGTCGGGGCAACCGGTGCCGGAAAGACCACCCTCATCAACCTGCTCATGCGCTTCTACGAGATCCAGGGCGGCCGCATCACGCTCGACGGCGTCGACACCCACGCCATGACGCGCGCCGATCTGCGCCGCAACTTTGGCATGGTCCTTCAGGACGCTTGGCTGCGCGAGGGCACGATCGCCGAGAACATCGCTTATGGCTGCGAAGGCGCCTCGCGCGAGGAGATCGTGCAGGCCGCCAAGACGGCTCAGGTCGACTTCTTCGTGCGCACCATGCCCAAAGGCTACGACACGCTTCTTGCCAACGACGCCGAGAACATCAGCCAGGGCCAGCGTCAGCTGCTCACTATCGCGCGCGTGCTTCTCGCCAACCCCTCGATCCTCATTCTCGACGAGGCGACGTCGAGCGTCGACACACGCACGGAGCAGGCGATCGTGCGCGCTATGGAGGCGCTCACGCAGGGGCGCACGAGCTTCGTGATCGCGCACCGGCTCTCGACGATCGTGGACGCCGACCTCATTCTGGTGATGGATCACGGCAACATCATCGAGCAGGGCACGCACGATGAGCTTCTCGCCGCTAAGGGTGCCTACGCCGATCTCTACCTGAGCCAGTTCGCATAATAGGTCGAGAAGTACGGGGGCGAGAAGTACGGGTTCGTCCTCGGGGCGGCGGGCCGGGCGCGGTCCCCGTCCTCCTGCCGGACGGGGCGGAATGGGGCCTACCGGCGGAAGCACTGCACATGCGCGCTGTTGACCCGTCCCGTCGTCGGCCCCGTGCGGACCCACCGTACGGCCCCGCGCCGCCCGCCTCGACCTGCGGGTTCACCGCTCGCTGGGGCTTGGGGTTCCAGCTGCGATGCGGCAAGTGCTGCAAGGTCCCCTGACCTGCGGACCCACCGTACGGCCCCGTACCTACGCCACGATTCCGACAAACGCCAGA
>CALUOB010000058.1 GCA_944322175.1 uncultured Coriobacteriaceae bacterium | reverse complement strand
TTCACAACCTCACCCAATCCGTGCACGTATCGCTTCTCAAGCACCGCGTTTTTGATGCCCTGAACGCCAAGGGCGATCAAAGGGCTTAACGATTTATTGAAGAGACCTTCACCATCGTGGAGGTCTCTTGCAAATACCCGGATCAATTCCAGATGTGGCTATAATTCTGCTTCGAACGTGTATACGCGTACGTTTCGGAGGTTTACTCATGCGTAATCGCATGTCTCATGCATCTGTTCGTTCTGCCGCTCGCCTTTCGGTCACCGCTGGTCTTGCCGGCATTCTTCTTGCCGCTGGCGCTCCGGTTGCTGCCTTCGCCGAGCCCGAGAGCGACCTTGACTCCGCTCGTTCGCAGCTCGAGCAGATCGGCTCCCAGGTCTCCGACCTTCAGGACGACCTTGCCAAGCAGACTGATAAGCTCAACCAGACCGAGTACGAGATCGGCGAGAAGGAGAAGGAGCTCTCCGAGGCTCAGAAGCAGCTTTCCGGTCGCGTTACTTCCGACTACAAGCGCGGCGGCATGGATCTTGTCTCCGTGTTCACCGGCGTAACCGATTTCAACGATCTTATCTCTCGTGTCTTCTACATGGACAAGGTTTCCGAGAAGAGCAACGAGGTCATCACCAACGTTCGCGATATCCGCAACGAGCTCACCACGCGCAAGCTCGAGCAGGAGAAGAACATCACTGAGACCCAGCAGAAGGTCGACTCTCTTAACGAGCAGCATCGCGCCGCCTCTGACCTCGTAAGCTCTCTGACCGAAAGCGAGCAGAAGGCCCTGCGCGAGGAGGCGGAGGATAACTCTGCGCTCCAGGTGGCCGTTGAGGCGAGCGAGGCCGGCGAGATTGCCGGCGGCACGGGCTCCGACGCCGCGACGACCGAGTCCGCCGCCAACGAGGTTGCCTCCACCACGAGCAACTCCGGCGGGTCTACCAGCTCTGACAGCGGCGCTTCCAACGACGCTGCTTCCAACAGCAACTCGTCTTCGAACACCAACGCTCAGACGCCTTCCAGCAACGGTGGTTCCATTAACACGGGCAACACCAACTCCAACAACTCCAACACCGGCTCCAACGATCAGGGTGCCTCTGATCAGGGCAGCTCCAATACCAACCAGAACCGTCCTTCCCAGGGTCAGAACAACAACCAGGCGACGGTTACCCCTGATCCGGAGCCGCAGCCGGAGCCTGAGCCGACTCCCACCCCCACGCCTGATCCGGAGCCTTCTTACGATGCGTCCACGGGCAACGCGGTTGTCGACCGTGCGTATAGCAAGCTCGGTTGCGAGTACGTCTGGGGCGCCTGCAGCCCCACGGCTTTTGACTGCTCTGGCTTCGTGAGCTACTGCCTGACTGGATCGTACACCCGTCTCGGTACGACCTATACCTTCCTCGGCTGGCAGCAGGTCTCTAACCCGCAGCCTGGCGACGTCTGCACGAGCTCGTATCACTGCGGCATCTACATCGGCAACGGCCAGATGATCCATGCTTCCACCTACGGTGTCGGCGTTATCGTTGGCCCTGTACAGTCCGATATGATCTACGTGCGCTACTAAGGCCTCGTCACATTAGCTATGAAAAGAGCCTCGCCATGCGAGGCTCTTTTGTTGCCGAGGGATCATCTCAAACCAATTGTAGCCGCTGCCTTATCCAAGATAGCGGAGGTAGGCCATGAGGTAGAGTTTGGCCGCGAACGCCGCCGCCATGCTGCGCACCAGCAGCGATTCGCGCGTGGTGACGGTCGCGGAATCCGGCTGCAAGTCAACCGTGCTGAACGTGGCTTCAAGCGCATGCTCCACCTCGGTAACGAGGTAGTTATAGGCAACTCCAACCTCGTAGCTGCGCATTTGGATCTCAAAGAGCTTCTGCACCGAAGCGATGGGGAGGACCTGCTTCATAATGCACACCGCCATGAGACGTGCGATGTGCTCGGTCTGGTAGCGTTTCTTCTCCGGTGCCGTGATAAGCCCCGCCTTGATGTAATTGTTGACCATCGAGGCGGTAATGAGGGCCTCGGCAGGATCGGTTGACAGGGGAGCCATATGGTTCTCGATATAGGTGATGACCTGCTCGCGATACAGTGGGAATGTCGGAAGCTCCTCGTAACGCGGGATATGGAAGCTCGCTAACGCCCGCGCTTCTCGAGACGAGAGAAACGCATCAGGAAGCTGCGTGGGCCGAGGGGGATTGTCTCCCATGGGAATGACCGTAGGGTGGGCGCTCATACAACTCCGTTTACCGTAGAGAGAACGTGGTATTGCATACCACGTCATAGGTTTGTGCTTATTAGGTATAATAGCGATATCGCATGAAGAGCGACACGTAAACGTTGCGAAGCCCAAGGCTTCTCTTTACTGTTGGAGGACCCGTATGAGCTGGGGTATCGTTGCCGACTCGAGCTGCAACCTCAGGCACTATCAACCGGTTACGCCAGGACTGCAGTTCAGAATCGCACCCCTTAAAGTCAACGTCGACGGTACTGAGTACATTGACGACGAGAATCTCGACGTTTCTGAGCTCAACAAAGCGGTCGCATCGTCAAGCCAAGGCAGCAACAGCTCATGCCCTAATGCAGGGGAGTGGGCGAACTTGCTACGCTGCGCAGACAACGTGATCGCCATCACGATCTCGGCAAACCTTTCTGCCAGCCATGAAGCGGCCGTTATGGCACGCGAGATCGTCTGTAGCGAGAATCCCGACGCTAATATCCTCGTCATCAACTCGCGTGCGGCCGGCGGCAAGCTCGAGCTTCTCGTTCAGAGGATTGACGAGTTTATATCATCAGGTACCTGTTCATTTGCCGACGTTTGCGATTTTGCCGAATCACTCGAACAGCGCTCGACGGTGCTGTTCTCGTTATCGCACTACGACAATCTCGTCAAAGCCGGCCGTATGCCGCGCCTTGCAGGCTCCTTGGCCTCGCGTATGAACATTAGGATGCTCGGTATCGCAAGCGACGAAGGCACGATACAAGTCGTCGGTCCAACACGCGGCGACCGTAAGACGTATGCCAAGATCGTCTCCAAAATGGAGCAAGAGGGCTTTGACGGCGGACTGGTCTACATTGACCACGTAGAGAACGAAAAGGGCGCTCAGGCGCTCTCAGAGCTCATCAAGGCAACATGGAACACCGCTGAGATTCACGTGCTGCCATGCGGCGGACTCTGCTCGTATTACGCAGAGAGCGAGGGCATCATCATCGGATTTGGATGGCCCAAAGGCGCGAAATAACACCTTGAGAGAAACGGGCTCTCGCTGATTCAGCAAGCCGTAGCATTAAGGTGCAGCTCTAGCACAAAAGGGAGGAGCAAAGCTGCCCCTCCCTTTTCTCTTATATCTAACAACTTTACATAAGATATATTATCGTAATTAGACCTCAAATCACAGGTTGTCGAGATAATCGTAAGCACTTACTGCGGCAACGGCACCGTCAGAGACCGCAGTAACTACCTGCCGCAGCGGCTTTTCTCGCACATCGCCTGCGCAGAACAAACCAGGTGTCTTGGTGCGCATCCGCTCATCGGTAACCACGCCGCCCGCCGGACCAAGATCAACGAGTTCGGCGACAAGATCAGTCTGCGGCATATAGCCGGCAAAGACAAAGATGCCGAACGAGCCCTCCTCGTAAGTCTCGGTGTGCTGCTCCGACGTAACCGTGTCCTCAAACGTCACCGTGTTGAGCAAGGCATCGCCGTCAGCGGCAACGATCTTCGTGTTGAACCTTACATCGATCTTCTCATGCGCCATTACGCGGTCTGAGACGCCCTTGGGCGCCCTGAATTTGTCGCGGCGCACAACCATGGTCACCTGCGAGGCAAACTTGGTTAAGAACAACGCCTCCTCGCATGCTGAATTGCCGCCACCGATTACGAACACATGTTTGTTGCGATAAAACATGCCGTCGCATGTGGCACAATACGAAACTCCGCGACCCCTGAAGGCGTCTTCACCTTTGAATCCTGCCAAACGTGGAATCGCACCGCCTGTATATATGACGGTGGACGCGGTTGCCGACTCAGAGCTGTAAGACACCGTAAACGTCCCGTCTTCGTTGCGCTCGATGCGCTCAACGGATCCGTAGGCTATCGACGCACCGAACTTCTCGGCATGCTCTTGGAGCTTAAGTCCGAGCTCGGCCCCTGATATCGAAGGAATTCCCGGATAGTTCTCAATCTCATCAGTGGTGGCAATCTGGCCTCCGGGCATTCCTTGCTCAACTACAAGCGCGCTCAGGCTTGCGCGACCTGCGTATATGGCAGCTGAGAGGCCCGCTGGACCCCCGCCGATAATAACCGTGTCGAAACGCGTGCTGCTCATGGCTCTCCCCTTAGACGCCTGCAAAAGCGGTCTGACCAAATGCTTGCGCATTAACGCTTTCATACCCATATATGCCACGATCCAACGAGCGCCAACGTCTCATGGTGCTTCCCACTCAGTAAGGTACCTGATAGTAATGAAGGTATCTCTATTCAATCACATAACGCAACGACGCAGCCTCTGCTGTATTTCGGAAAGCCTGACGATGTTTGATGAGATTGTCGGTGCAAAGACAAGGTTCTTCACGCGTCCGACAACCCTGACTACAATGAGAGCGGCCTATTTACTCAGATATCCGACACGGGGAGCTTGCGAGATGGCAACAGAAACCGAAACGCAGCTGTTGAGCCACGCCTCAGATCAGCACTCCCCCGACCCTCAGAATACGGCTCAGCGCGATGTCGCTGCAAAACCAACGGTCATCATCATGCACGCATCCGTTGGATCAGGACACAAGAGCGCCGCGCAAGCTATCGCCAAGGCCTTTCGCTCGCTCAGAGGGACCGACGGGTTCCCGAAAGACCTTTCCATTGAGGTTCTCGACGTTCTCGATTTCGCGCGTATTGCCATCGACGGCAACAAGACCGCATCGCTCTTTACCGGAGCAACACGGCCTATCTACGACATCACCTGGCGCTACACGCTTACCGGTCGCTTGCTCTGGGGCGGGGGCACCGCATGGTCCCGCATCATGTTTCCCGCGTTCAACGCCTATGTTGAGCGCGTGCGACCGCTCGCCGTGGTAACAACGCACATCACAGCTGCCAACGTTGCCGTAGGCGCGCGCATGATCACCGGCGTCGAGTATCCTGTGGTATGCGTTCCCACCGACTACGAAGTCGAGGGTTTCTGGCCTCATAAAGAGGCGGATCTTTTCTGCGTAGCCACCGAGGCCATGGAAGAGACCCTGCGCCCGCGACGCGTACCCGAAGACCGTATTCAGCTCACGGGCATACCGATCCGTCCCGGTTTTTGCGCAACATCCTCGCGCGAGGAGACGCTCGATCAATTCGGTCTTCCGCACGATAAGCTCATTGTTCTCGTCATGGCGGGCGCCGGTCTTTCACAGCCGTACGTGCGCATGAGAGCTGCTCTCGAGCAGACCTATCCCTACCTCAGGCGGTTTTCATCGATGCACTTCGTGTTCATCCCTGGACGTGACCGTGCCTACGAGCAGAGCGTAAAGCGCACCTTTGAGGCCATGGGGCTACCCAACGTATCGGTTCTCGGCTACGTGAGCGGTATGGCCGAGCTGATGGAGGCCGCTGATCTCGCAATCCTCAAATCGGGCGGGCTCACCGTAACCGAATGCCTGTGCGCTGACCTGCCCATGCTGCTTCTCGGCAGATCATATGGGCAAGAAAAAGCCAATACCGTCATGCTCACCTCGTTGGGCGCGGCGTTGCACGTCACCACTCCACGAGAGCTCGTTGCAGCGCTTCAGCGTATCGACGAGCATCCCGAGGCGCTCAAGGCCCTTCTCGTCAACGGTGAGGCCCTTAAACGGCCTCACGCTGCCGAAGACATCGCACGGGCGACGATGGAACGCGTCGGGGTTCCTATGGAGCGCAAAAAGCATCTTGTTGAGTTCTACTGGGGCGGCAAGCCGGCTCACACGCGCTAAAGCCTCGGCCTTCCGAGCACACAGCAAACCGCACATGCGGTCAAAAGAAAAGCGCCGTTCGGGCATCTCCCGAACGGCGCTCAACGTTGCCGCGTAATCTTGAGCTAGAGCATCAGGAAGTACACGAGGAAGGCAGCGGCGGCGATCCACATAAGCGGACGCACGCGGCTGATCTTGCCCGTCACAACGGCCACGATCACGTAGGTGATGAAGCCAAGGCCGATGCCGTTGGAAATGGAGTACGTAAAGGGAATGCCGGCCACGATCATAAACGCCGGGAAGCCCTCGAGCACGTCGGTCCAGTCGATGTCGATCACGTCGGTCATCATGAGGAAGCCAACGAACACGAGCGCACCACAGGTGGCCGCGGAGGGAATGCAGCTGATAATCGGCGAGAAGAACGCGGCGAGCAGGAACAGAATGCCCGCAACGATGGACGTAAGACCCGTACGACCGCCGTCAGCGGCGCCCGAGGAGGACTCGACAAAAGTGGTGATGGACGAGGCGCCCACAAGACCACCAACAGCAGCGGCGATGGAGTCAACAACCAGAATCGGACGAATGTCGAGGACCTTGCCGTCCTTGGTGAGGAACTCGCCCTGCTTGGCCACGGCCATAGCCGTGCCCATGGTGTCAAAGAAGTCGCTCATCATGAGCGAGAAGGCAAAAAGCAGAAGCGTCGGGGTGGTAACCGCCTCGACAATGCCCATGACACCGCCCTCGGTCTGCTGGAACGGTGCGCCAAACGTGGCGAAATCGAGCGGAGCCACAATACCCGAGGGCAGCGGGGTCACACCGAGCGGGATGCCGATGATCGCAGCGATAAGAATGCCCCACAGAAGGGCGCCCTTGATCTTCATGGAATACAGGATGACCGTAATGACGATCGAGATGATGCCAACGATGAACGCAGGCGACTGAACATCGCCGATAGCGACCATGGTATCGGGGTTGGCCGTGATGACGCCGGCATCCTTAAGGCCGATCATGGCGATAAAGAGTCCAAGACCGATGGAGATGCCGTGACGCAGCGAGACCGGAATAGCCTCCATAATGGCCTCGCGAAGACCGCACAGCACGAGAAGCAGAATGGCGATGCCCTCGATCATGATGACCGCCATGGCCGTCTGCCACCCGTATCCCATAGCCTCGGGACCGCACAGCGTGAAGGCAACGATCGAGTTGATGCCCATGCCCGATGCGCAGGCAAGAGGGCGATTGGCAAAGACACCCATAGCGATGGTCATGACCGCAGCACCGATGCACGTTGCGGTTACCGCGGCAGGAGCCGGAATGCCCGCAGCCGCAAGAATGCTCGGGTTGACGACGATGATGTAGGCCATAGCCAGGAACGTGGTGAGTCCCGCCCTGGTCTCGGTAGCGGCGCTTGTATGGCGCTCGCTAAGCTTAAAGAATGTATCCATGTAACCCCCCTGTTTGCCGACTTGCAAAACGTTATCCACAGGCACTTACGCGGTGCCGCTGGAACCGAAACCACCCGCTCCCCGGTCCGTCTCATCGAGCTCGTCAACCTCGAGAAGGCGAACCGCCGGTACCGCCTGAATAACAAGTTGGGCGATACGCTCGCCCCGCTCGATATGGATGGTCTTTTTTGAGTCGAGGTTGACGGCGATGACCTTAAGCTCGCCGCGATAGTGCGCATCGATGAGCCCGGGAGTGTTTGCCATCGAGAGGCCCTCTTTAAGGGCACGACCGGAACGAGGCTGCACAAAGCCGGCATAGCCCTCCGGAATCGCAACCGCAAGGCCCGTAGAAACTAGGGCGCGCTCAAGCGGAAGAATATCGATGGTCTCGTTGGCGCGCAGATCCAAACCGGCATCACCCTCGTAAGCGTAGGAGGGAAGCTCGACCGAGGGGTCCAGACGCTTGATACGGACGTTCAAAGTCATACGGCTACCTCAATTTCTTCAGTTCGTCGAGAAACTCATCCACGTCTTTAAAGTCTCGGTAGACTGAGGCAAAGCGTATGTAGGCGACTTTATCGAGACGCTCGAGGCGCTTCAAAACCATGTCGCCAAGCACATGAGAAGAGACATTGGTCGTGGCCGACGAGCGAAGCTCGTGCTCGATGTCGTCGATGAGCTCATTGAGCTTGCTCGTATCGATGTCTCGCTTGATCGTTGCGCGCATGAGGCCCACCATGAGCTTGTTGCGGTCGAATGCCTGAACCGTGCCGTCGCTCTTGGTAACTTCAAGCGGATCTTCACAACGCTCGAACGTGGTAAAACGATGATGGCACCTGCGGCACTCCCGCCGCCGTTTGATTGCGTTCGATGCCTCTTGCGACCGTGAATCTATGACACGCGTCTCTGGATGCCCGCATTTTGGACAATGCATGAACGCCTCACCCCTGCCCCGAGATTAAAACTCAACCACCATACCATATATGGAGACTCGATGGACAAAGAGAGAGGCGTTCTGAAACCATGCCGCAATCTTGTGCGGCGGTCGCTTACTGCGTCAACGGCACGTCGAGAGCGGCGCCAGTCTGCAGAAGCGCAGAATCAAGCTGGTTACGGGTCATGAGAAGATCTACGACCTGGCTGGTCGAAAGACCCTCGACGGGGTACTCCTCGGCGATGCCCGAGAGAGTTTGACCAGGCTTGACGACAATCTGCTCGTAACGGTCTATAGAAGACAGTGAGCGCTCATACGCTGCGTCGCGCACATGCGCCGCAAGGCACAGGGCAAGAAGCCCACACACGACAAGCACGCACACCAGCGCGACAGACCCAAGGATGGACGAAGCGTGAGCACGCTTATATACAACGTTTCTTCTTGAGGCGGCATGGCCCTTTGAGATCTCCGCAGCATCGCTATGGCCCTTACCGCCTTCTACGACAGCAAACGACCGGTGCGTACGGCGATGCTCGACCACGCGAACCGAAGTGCCCTCAACCTTGTAGCCATACGTGCTCATTGTTCCTCCTCGGTATCTGATCTGCTCTAGTTATACGAAACGGTGCGGACACGAAAAACAAGAGCAGTTAGATTGTGGAACGGGTGTTCGTATATGAGTATCATGCGCACACGTGTTCGTGTCAAGGAGATTTAGAACATTTGTTTGTATTTCTCTTCAGCAGCGGGTATGATTAGGCCAAGCTACGAAAGGAGCCCTCCCATGGCCCGCAAGATCACTAAGCGCCAACAGCAGATCTACGACTACATCTTGGCCTATCAGCTTGAGAAGGGCTATCCGCCGAGCGTTCGCGAGATGGCGGCTGCTGTGGGGCTCTCCTCCCCTTCCACCGTGCACGCGCATCTCAACGCACTCGAAGACCACGGCCTGCTCAAGCGCGACAAGACCAAACCTCGCGCCATCGAGCTCTTCAATGCCGATGGAACTTCCGCCCTTAAAACGGCTGAGGTTGTAGAGCATGTCGATCGCGGGAGCGTTTCGCTTCCCTTGGTCGGCCGCGTTGCCGCGGGCATGCCCATTCTCGCAGAGCAGAACGTAGAGGACACGTTTACCGTTCCCACCGAGATCGCAACGGATTCGAGTTCGTTTGTGCTCGAGGTCCATGGTGACTCGATGATCAACGCTGGCATCTACAACGGCGACTACATCATCGTGCGCGAGCAAAAGAGCGCCATGAACGGCGAGATCGTCGTAGCCATGATCGACGGGGAGGCCACGGTCAAAACCTTCTACAAGGAGCAGGGCCGTGTACGCCTCCAGCCCGAGAACGACGCAATGGAGCCAATTTACGCCAACAATCCTGTCATCCTCGGCAAAGTCGTTGCCCTCATGAGACGCTTTTCGTAGATGGCATCGCAGACGTCAAATAAGCCGCGCATCGTGTTCTTCGACACGCTTCGCGGCTTTACGCTTATATCCATGATCTTGTTCCACACCATGTGGGACATCGCCAATCTCTACGGCTCTCACGCGCAAGATATTGCCTGGTATTTTTCTATACAGGGTGTCTGGCGCTGTTCTATCAGCTGGGTGTTCATCGCCCTGGCTGGAATCATGACATCATTCTCGCGCAACAACCTGAAACGCGCAGCTGTTTACGGAGCTGCGGCGCTTGCGGTGTGTGCGGTCACCTATCTTGCCGAAGCGCTTATACCGGGTATGAGCGGCATCGCTATCAACTTCGGCATACTTTTCTGCATGGCTGCCTGCACGCTCATATTCTCGCTTGCAAAGCGCCCCCTACTCGCAGCTGGTCCATGGCTCCCCATCGTCCTTGTCGCGCTCTTTATCGTGACATATCAGTTACCGTGGATGCGTCCGGCACCGTGGGACAACGTAATAGGCTTGGCTTGGCTCGGTTTTCCAAGCTCGAAGTTCAGCTCCGCCGATTACTATCCGGTACTACCGTTCGTGTTTCTCTACCTGACCTTCGCTTGGATCGGAAACCGTGTACGCACGTGGCCTTCTTGGATGCGCCGGGATCTCTGCGCCCCTTTAAGCTGGCTCGGCCGGCACAGTCTTGCTGTATACCTCCTACACCAGCCGATCGTCGCGCTCGTACTCGCCGCCATCTACAGCTAAGCACTTGAACATACGCCCGAGAACAACTTAGCAACAGCTATTGTATGCAAGCTCATACCGTCAGTAGTCATCGCCTCGGTCGATATAGCGACCAACACGGCGCTCGATGTGACGCGGAATCTTGGCAACGACATGCGTTGCGTCTTCCTCGTACGCTTCTTGCAGAACGGTTCCCTGCGTACGGATATCGTGCAGCAGGGCGGCCTCGGCGTACGGAATGCGCAAAGTGACGAGCTTGTCGGTTGCCGAGGCCTCCGCAGTGATGAGCTCGAGAAGACGCTCGAGACCCTCGCCCGTATGAGCAGAGAACAGCGCCGCGTCGGGTTCGCGACGGGCGAGCACCGCGCGTTCTTCCGGGCTCAGGAGATCCACCTTGTTGAATACCGTCAGAGACGGGATTTTGTCAGCCTTGATCTCGTGCAGCACATCGTCAACCGCCTCGCGATGGCGCTCGCGATCCTCGTCGGCAGCATCGACAACCTTCAGAATCAGATCGGCGTCGCGAACCTCGGAGAGCGTGGACTTGAACGCCTCGACGAGATTGTGCGGGATCTTCTGTATGAACCCGACGGTATCCGTGAGTGTTGCCGTACGACCGCCCGGCAGGACCATGGCACGCGTCGTGGGATCGAGGGTTGCGAAGAGTTTGTCCTCCGAGAGAACCGAGGCGCCCGTAACCATGTTGAGCAACGTTGACTTCCCGGCATTGGTGTAGCCCGCCAAGGCTATGCGAAACGCCGTAGAAGCCGTACGACTCTTAGATTGGACCTCGCGACGCAACGAAAGGTTCGCAAGCTCGCGCTTGAGCGTAGCAATACGGTTGCGCACCATGCGGCGGTCGACCTCGAGCTGGCTTTCGCCCTGACCAAAACGGCTGCCGATGCCGCCGCGCGTCTGTTCGCCGGCCAAATGGCTCCACATGCCGCGCAAACGAGGAAGAAGGTACTGCAGCTGGGCGAGTTGAACCTGAAGCCGGCCCTCGCGCGTCTGCGCATGAAGGCCAAAGATGTCAAGGATGAGGGCCGTGCGGTCGATGATTTT
>CALUOB010000057.1 GCA_944322175.1 uncultured Coriobacteriaceae bacterium | reverse complement strand
CTCTTGCCCGTCTGTCGCGAGCCGACCACGATCTGAATGAAGCGCCGTGGCTCGCTGAGGCGCTCCGCCAGCAGGCCTACACAAGCTCGTTCGTACATAAGCCCCCCTCCTAATCCAGCTACCACTCGCATGCCAGAATATTGAAAATATCCTATCACTTTCACGTAATTCATGTTTTGCTAGGATAACCTAGCAAAGGTCTATTATTTATAAATTGATAGGTTTTAGTGGCATAAGGTTCGATTGCTGCAATGAGCAGAACACGTACGCTGCGCGGGTTGGCTATTGCCCAAACTAGCGTACCGGCAAGCGCAAAAAGAGAAGGGCATGACGCCTCTCGCCCATCTCTCATAAAAGCGTCGCTCGCCTCAGTCAGAGGCCGAAAATCCGCTCCTGACGATCTCGAAGTGAGGTCCAGAAGAAATGAGATCAAGGGGCGTCGGTAGCAGGCGCGACCGAGGAGAAAACGTCGACTAGCCGCGCGGACGGTACCAGGCGAGGAGCTCATCCGCGGCATCGACCGGCAGGTCACGCAGAGAAAGACCGCCGCCATCGCTCGCCGCCGCGATGCGCCGCAAGGTCGCCGGCATCCCATGCAACGGGAACGAACACATATCTCGTCTGCCGCTCCACGTTCCTAGACAGCAACTCATTCAGCAACCCCTCTGGATCGGCGGCGCCGGCGGAGCGCAGAGCCTCATGCAGCGCCTCCGCGTCATCGAAAACGCGAATGCGGTCCTACAGGGTCGACCTACTTGAAGATTCCAACAAGCCCCTCTTTATCCATCACATCGCCAACCTCGCTCTTCGTGCTTGAACAGCCTGCCGGCGCAGTAGAGCCGGCGCAGCGCCGCGCTTCACCACCCTAGTCCGACGGCGGTGCCGCGATTCGAAAACGTTGAAGCAGATCGCCAAAGGCATCCTGCGCCGCCCGGCACGTATCGAGCAGATAGCCCCGTTCCCGACCCCACTGCGCAAGCCCTCGATAGTAGAAGAGCTTAGCCTCATCTGTGATGATGAAGGGAATAATTCCGTTGCGCAGGCACTCTTTGAACATGATGAGCCTGCCCACGCGACCGTTCCCGTCTTGGAAGGGATGGATCGTCTCAAAGTCAGCGTGAAACGCCACGATGTCCTCGAGCGTCTTGTTTGGCAGCGCTTCATACCACGCGATGAGTTCTGCCATGCGCCCGGGGACATCCTCGGGCGCCGCCGTCTCGCGCCCGCCCACCTCGTTGGGAAGGCGCTTGTAGTCGCCCACCGCAAACCATCCCTTGCGGCTATCGGACGTGCCCTGCTTTAACTGTGCGTGCAGGCCCTTGATGAGGCGCTCGGTCAGATGCCGGTTGGTGACGTCGATAACTGTATCGACGCACCGGAAATGATTGGCGGTCTCGAGCACGTCGTCCACGCGCACCACATCGGAAATTCCGATGGTGTTGGTCTCGAAGATGAACCGAGTCTGCTCGTGCGTAAGACGGCTGCCCTCGATATGGTTGGAGTTGTAGGTGAGCTCCACCTGGACATGATGGTAGATGCCCCCAGAAACGTTGGCGCTCTTCTCCTCGCGCAGCACCTTGAGCAAGGTACGGCATTTTTCGGACGTACGCGGTTTGCGGCTTGGGCGCTCAGCGTCATCGGGAATGACCCACGTCTTCCCAACAAGCTCGGCACCGGGGATGCGCCCCCCGGCGCAATATCCGCGAACGGTGCGCTCGGAAACACCCCAGCGCCGAGCCGCCTCACCAACTGAGATGAAGCCCATGATCGATGTCCTCCGTTATCGGCAGATTATAGACGATTTTAGTTTACTTCTTTTCTAGTTATTATGCCGGTATCGGCAGAATCGGTTAGCTCCTCATCATGGAAGCGTGCGCGGAATTCGTGTGCGCAGGGGTTCCCACAGGGCGCCCCACGAAGACCTGGAGCACCAGCCGCATGGCGTTGGCGGAGGCGCTCTCCCGCGCCGCCTCTACGGGGTCGCCGGACGCAGCCCCCAGAAGCTCGTCCGCGCTCTTGGCCTCCCGGGTCCCCCCACCACGCCGCGCGACGAGGATGACTACCGAAGACGCCAGCACCAGCACCGCTAGCAACAAGCGCAGCGCCGAATCCAGATAGTCTCTCCCTGCCACAGCCATAAAGGCGAGCACGGCGATGACGGTGACCCGACCGCTCCCAGCGCTATCGCAAAGGCCTTCCTCTGCTGCTCGCCCTTCTCCACCATCTCGCGCATCTCGTCCACGTCCCCTCTCACCATCTCGTCGATCGTGGTGCCGAAGAGGTTCGCGAGCAGGAGCATGCTCTGAACATCGGGCAGGGTCTTGCCGGTCCCCCAGTGACTCACCGTGACGCGGGTCACGTAGAGCCGCTGCGCAAGCTCCTCCTGGGAGAGCCCGAGCGCCTGCCTGCGCTCCCTGATCTGGTTGCCGATATCCATGCGCACTTCCGTTTCCTCGCTGCCTCTCTTGCAGCCTCAACGTAGCCGAGGGACGCACAAGATGCAGTATAAAGTGGTTTACAAGCTTGATTACCTGCAATAATAAGCTACGACTATCCGAGCGTCCCGAAGGGGCTCACATGACCAAGACCCTGTACCTCATCGGCGGCCCCATGGGCGTGGGCAAGACCACCGTCTGCCGCGAGCTCAACCGGATACTGCACGCCTCCGTCATGCTCGACGGGGACTGGTGCTGGTGCGCCAACCCGTTCCAGGTGACAGAGGAAACCAAGCGCATGGTGCTCGACAACATCTGCCACCTGCTCGGCAACTTCCTGCGCTGCAGCGCATACGAGAACGTCATCTTCTGCTGGGTCATGCACGAGCGCGCGATCATCGACGAGATCCTCGGGCGACTACCCATCGAGAAGTGCAGCGCCGAGTTCCGGCTCGTCTCCCTGGTTGCCCACGAGGACGAGCTACGCCGGCGCATCGAGGGAGACGTTCGCGCGGGTTTGCGCGACGAAGAGGCGGTGGCACGCTCGCTCTCCTACCTCCCGCGCTACCGCAACCTCGACACAGAGCTCATAGACACCACCGGCCTCACGCCGCATGAGGTCGCCGCGCGCATTG
The DNA here is from genome assembly GCA_944322175.1 of uncultured Coriobacteriaceae bacterium. Taxonomy (GTDB): domain Bacteria; phylum Actinomycetota; class Coriobacteriia; order Coriobacteriales; family Coriobacteriaceae; genus CALUOB01. The sequence continues at coordinate 8,543 of CALUOB010000057.1, read as the reverse complement.
TCGCATCAAACGGGTGAACGTCACGCCCGTGGCCAAGCAAATGTCGAGGCTCACGTCAAAAGCTCAGTCTTTAGCTTGTCGGCGGTCACGAGCGCGGATCCACAACGTAAAACTGCCAGACGCTATTTCACATGCTTGGATGGGGTATCCTTCAACTGGAGGTGACCCGGAATGAGGACGTGGATTGGGCGCACCGGACGGGCGCTGTCGATCGCGGTTATCATCTACCTGCTTCTCTGGCTGGCATGCATCCTTTGGTTCTGGCTGGGCATGCCGTTTTCCGGCGGTGGAATCTTCGCCTACACGTTGCTTGTGTACTACATCACGCTGCCTGCAGCCTCCGCCGTTGTCTGCGCGCTCGCGGGCTGGCGCTCAGAGTTTGGAAAGATGCGCCTCCTCGCGCCGTTTGCCGGTGCATTGTTCTACGTTGTCGCCCTGTTGCTCACATTTAGCCTTTCCACTGCGTTGGGTCTCGCAAACATCGCGCCCGTCGGTCTTGCGGCTTTCCTCACAGGTCTCGCTCCCGGCGTGATCGGCTTCGCTTGTGGGTGGGCACTGCGGCGATTCCGGGATGCCCGACGCTGACGAGATCCGATGTGTGCGACAAGTTTGCACCTGGCGCCATCTTGTCACGCAGGGCGCTCGCGACGCGGCGTGCGGACGCGGAACAGCCCGTGCCGATTGCAGTACGCGAAAATCGTGCCTGACATCCCCACGCGAATGCGCGCGGCCGCCTCCTGCTCCGGATAGAGCTTCGCGAGCGTGATGCCGCCGGTATTCACGTAAGCAATAAAGCTGATGTAGTGATCTTTGGTCATGGGGTGGTCGAGCGTGATGTACCACTCGTCCTCGATGCGCTCCACCGTGATCGCATGGTCGTCATCCGGCTCCTCCGCCTCGCAGGGTGCCAGCTGCACGCCGCAGCACGAAAACGACCCCTCGCCCAGCGCGTGGATCACGTTGCCGCAGACGGGACACACGTAGAACTTGGAGCGCATGAGGTTCGCCGCACGGTTGGCGTTTTGACGCACATCGCCCGTCAACAGCTCGGCAACCGAGACGCCGAGCGCGGCGGACAGCGGCTCCACAAGCGAAATGTCGGGCAGACCGCGCCCAGATTCCCACTTGGACACCGCCTTGTCCGTCACGCCGACGGCATCGGCAAGCGCTCGCTGCGTGAGCCCGCGCTGCTCGCGCAGGGTCTTGACGGTATCGCCGGTCAGATAGGTCGCCATGATGGGTCCTTTCGCTGGTATGCGGCGCGGTCGGTGCGCCCCTCGATCGACCACAGTATGCGGCGACGCAGCGACATGCGCCACCTACGGACCGTAGAGCCATAGCATCGGCATCGAGCAGAACGCGCGCTACCTCGACAAGCTCGTCGACGAGCTCGCACGCGGACGCGCGATGGAAAAGATCCTGCGCCGGTCCTCGGCATCGTAACGACGTTCGATACATCCGTCAGATACAATCGGGAGAGAGACTCCGGCAGATTGCTCAGCATGAGCATCTTTGCACTCGGAGGGCTGAGCGGATATCAGCTTCTTAAAATGTTCCCTTGGTAAGGATAATTCATCGCTGAGAAACGTAACCTCGCCTGACCGGCGGGTAGAATGAGCGAGACCCTACCGAAAGGATGCCCATGAGAGCACACGCCGCAATTGCCGCCTTGCTTGCCGCCGCCATCACGCTGCCCCTCTCGGGGTGCTTTGGTTTGCCCTCCCCCAGCGATCTCGTCAACCAGGCAGATGACCTCGCTTCTCAAGCGGAGGACCTTGCGTCCCAGGCGCAAGAACTCGCCGACACGTTCTCGAACATCGAATGGGGCAAGGTTTCCCGCCTCGTCGTAAAAGACGCTAAGACTGGAAAGGTCGTACGCGAAGTAACCGACCAGGCAGAGATCGAGAACGCCTTCGAGCCGCTCTCCGGCGAGAACAGTCTCGCCGAGGAGCCCGACACCGAGGCGGAATACATCTTTGAGCTTTGGCAGCCTGAAACGCAAAAGCTCGGGCAAAGTGCCGACGACCTTGAAGAAGTCAAGGAATGCGAGGTCACCACCTACGAGGGATCGCCCGTCGTAACGATCGAAGTGGGCCTCATAGACCTCAGGATCAGCATCTCGTCGCAGGACACTGCCGACTCCTTGCGTGCGCTCGCGGAGTAAGATCCCCCGAGCGAGATCGCACAGCATCTCAACATATGCCCAGCTCATCGGCCGTAAACCGGAACTCTACCAACGGTCGAGCCAACTCAACTGGCGGTCGGTTGAGCGCAGGGCGTGCGCACAGCACAATAGACGCGTCGAACACAGCCCGGTGAAAGGACCGCCATGACCAAGCAGACCTTCGGCACCACCATCTCCGCCCTGCGCAAGGCAAAGGGCATGACGCAGCTCGAGCTCGCCCGTCAGATGGGCGTGACGGACAAAGCTGTAAGTAAATGGGAGCGCGATCTATCGTTTCCGGATGTAGCGTCGCTGCCCAAGCTGGCAGAGACGCTCGGCACCTCCGTTGACGAACTGCTCGAGGTTAAGACGACAGCGCAAGAGAAGCCGGCGCCCTCCAAAGTGCCCGCGCTCGCAGAGCTCGTCCTCAAGGCGGTGGCGCTTGCCATGGGCGTCGGCGTGACCGCACTCACCATCATGGACGAGGTGGAGTCGAGAAACGCGCTCGGGCTTCTCGGCATCGGCGTCGCGTGCCTGGCGCTCGTACAGCTCATGCACACGGACAACGAGCAGAGCTGACTCAGTCTGTCGACACACGCGTCATCACAATGCCCCAGCAAACCTGCGAGTAGAAGCTTCTTTGCTTGCAAACAGCCGGATGGACATTGTGGCATCAGACGTAGCGCGCGTAGTCCTGCAGCGAATGGAAGATGTGGGCGATCACGATTTTGCTGTCGCGGTATGCGTACAGGACGACGTAGCGCATGACGGGCATCGCACGATAGCCGCGGGCGGCAACCTCCGGCATCTGGCTGAGCGGATGCAGTTCCGGATGTTCACAGGCGAGAAGGGCCTTGGGCTCGAACTCCTCGACAAAGCGCAGGGCGGCCTTCTTGCTGTCGAGCTCGACCGACAGGTAGCGCACGATCTCCTCGAAGTCCGCCTGGGCGCGAGGAAGGAGAACGTAGTCACAGGCCACACTTCTCCCTCATGCGCATGCAGCTGTGCCCCAGTAATACCACGCTGCCGTATGGCCGCACAGGACAGCAATTGTTCGATTAGCCTCCGGCCGAAGCGGACACCACAAAGGCTACAGCGCCGCAGCAATCTTGGAGAAGGGCTTTATCTTCCTGAGCTCAGGCTCGAGCTTGCGTCGGGCGACCTCGATGTCATACGCCGCCTGCGCGCGCAACCAGTACCCGTCGGACAACCCAAAGAAGCGGCAAAGCCTCAGATCGGTGTCGGCGGTCACAGAGCGTCGCCCCAACACGATCTGCCCGATGCGCTGCGCGGGTATGCCCGTCTCCTTGGCAAGACGGTACTGCGAGATGCCCATGGGCACGAGAAACTCGTCGCGCAGTAGCTCGCCCGGAGCGCACCGCCTGGAATACTAGGGGAAGCCCCTGCGACATCGGCGATCATCCCTCGTTTGAGGAGCTCGCCAAAGCGACCTCGTCACTGTCGTGCTCGTAGGAATGGGAAAGGCTGCCTACACCGCTTTGCGCGAACGCAAGCCCTCTGCATGATGCAAGACGCGAGCTCAACCGCGCACTGAGATGGCTACGGTAGAATGACCTCGAAGCAATCCGGTAGCATGCTGGGGGCATTTATGAGCGAGAGCGAACAAGGCGCCGACATCAGCGCCGCAACGCAAGACCGCTACGCCCAGGTACGCGTAGTCCGGGCGTAGGGTACCCCGAACGCCCGCCCGGCACGCCTTTCCCTACCGGTCTTCCAGCCAAAAGTCATCGACCGGCTTGTCGTGGTCGTAGATGCGCTCGTCTTGCTCGCTGATCTCGCGCAGCACACGGCACGGATTGCCCACGGCAACCACGCCGGCGGGCACGCTGCGCGTGACTACGCTGCCCGCCCCCACCACCGAACCTGCGCCCACGGTCACGCCCGGCAGAACCACGCATCCGGCACCAAGCCACGCGCCCTTGCAAATGCGGACGGGCTTGTTGTACTGCAGGCCTTTGGCGCGCAAGCGCGGAGAGGCCGGGTGAGCCGCGGTCGAGATGGTAACGTTGGGGCCGATCATGACGTCGTCCTCTATGAAGATGTCGGCGTCGTCCACCAGCATGAGGCCCATGTTGGCGTAAACGTTGTTGCCCAAGTGCAGGTTGGCCCCGCCCCAGTTGGCGTGGAACGGCGGCTCTATCATGCAGTTCTCCCCCGCCTCGGCCACGAGCCGGGAGAGAAGGGCGTTACGCTCCTCCGAATTGCTGAACGGCAGCGCGTTGTAAGCGTCCAAGACATCGCGCCGGCGCTCCTGCTCCGCAAAGAGCTCCGGGCTGTTGCACGCGTAGAGCCTGCCATCGGCCATGCGCTGGCGAATCTCTGCTAGGTCCAAAACGCCCTCCGATCTTGTCGCGCAAACCCGCAATGCTGCCCCCAGTTTACCTGGCTTCACCTGAGCATGCTCTACGATGTCGCAAAAGAGCCTCGCTAGGCATTTTTCTCGTCAGCGCTGTGTAAGGGTGTTTAAAATGAACCCCTCCCCGGAGCAGACCATGCGCTCACGAAGCTATGCTCAAAGAAAGGGCACAGCAAGAAGGAGCGCCGTCTATGCTCATCCCGTCGATCGAAACCCTCCAGAGCGCCGCCATTGCCTGGGGCGTTCCTCTCGCCTATGCAATCTGCTGCTGCATTGCGCATCGCCTTACCGCCCCTCAAGAAGCCAGAACGCCGAGCGACATCGCGTCGACGCATGTTGCTCCGCCCATACACCCTCTGCTCCTTGGCGCGCTATGGTTTCGCAAAGAGGGAAGCAGAAACAACGAGGTAAACGGATGCTTGGTTGCCCTGGCTGCCGTTGTTCGCATGATCGGGCGAGGGCTCGCCTCCTTCACGGATCCCAGCGGCAGCAAAACCGCGCTTTCCGCAGACCAAAAGGAAAGCGAGAGCAGCGCCGGCTCGAATACAGGGCGCACGCGAAGGCGCCTCTTCTCGCGCCGCGCCCGTAAAGAGCCTCCCTACCGCACGCAGTACCGACTCGCCATATGCGCAGAGGACCTCGACCGCCACGACCGCGATGCGTGCGAGCTCGTAATGCCCCCGCACGCTCAAAGCGCCGCCCTCGAGGATGTCTGCGCATACGCCAGGGACCCCGGGCTGCACCTCAGCCAGCTGTCGATGATCATCCCCGGGCAGGCGGGCGAGCTCTGCGTTGACGGACTTGCGCGGCAACCGGGCGTATTCTACAGCGTCTTCTTCTCTTCCGTCATCAGCTTCACTATGGGCATGTGGGGCTTTCTGGGATTCCTGTTCATGGGGATAGAGTCGAGCATGCCGGTACTTGCCGCTGAGTTCGTTTTCGCCTGCGCCATACTGCTCGTTCGGCTCGCGGCGGTCGACCTCGGGCTGCGGGCAACGCCCAAGGGCGCGAGGATAATCGCGCAGGCTGCGGCGAACATCCGATGGGCGAAGGGGGTGGTCGACGGCACCATCGCCATGCCACAGGGTCTCTCGGCAACAGAGATAGCCGACCTCCTGGCTGTACTTCTCGCCACGGGACACCACGACCTTGCCGCCGATATGGCAGACGTGCTCCGCCGCAACGAGCATATGTCATGTGACAACGTTCCCGAGGCAAGGCAGGCTCTGGACTTCTGTGCGCGACGCCCCTTAGCCGTTAGCACGCCACCGCTTCTATACAAAGCGTCTCCCGTCGAACTCATCCTCCAGAACGTCCGCGACATCGTGGCCGCGATGCACAGATAGTCCGCCGGATAGCAGGACGGCATCTCCGGCCGACCTCTCCTGACATGTGCTGCCCAGCCTCATTTGCCGTAGCTCAGCGAACTACCAAATGCCCAACACGTGCTGCATGCCCAGGCTCACGCACGCAATGGCAACCCAGCAGACGAGACCCATGAGGATCGGCTTGCCGCCCGTGCGCACGAGCTTGACGATGTTGGTGTTGAACCCGATCGCCGCCATGGCCATGACGATGAAGAACTTAGAGAGTTCCTTGATGGGGGCGGTCACCGAGGCGGGCAGGGCAAAGACCGTCGTTGCCACGCTGGCCAACACGAAGAAGATGATGAAGAAGGGGAAGATCTTCTTCAGATCAAAGCTGCCCGCGGCAACGCCGTTGCCCGAGCCCGCCGCTGCGGCGCGTTTGGCTTTGCGCACCTGCCAAAACGCCAGCGCAAGCGTGATGGGGATGATCGCGAGCGTACGCGTGAGCTTGACGATCGTAGCGGCGTCGAGCGTGCCCGCGCCGGGGTGCATGCCGTCCCAGGCTGCCGCCGCAGCCGTCACGGAGGACGTGTCGTTGACCGCGGTCCCGGCAAAGAGGCCAAACCCCTCGTCGGTCAGACCGAGCACGCTGCCGAGTGTGGGGAACACGAGCGCGGCGATCACGTTGAAGAGGAAGATCACGCTGATGGCCTGGGCGATCTCCTCGTCGTCGGCGTCGATCACGGGCGCGGTGGCAGCGATTGCCGAACCGCCGCAGATCGAGGAGCCCACGCCCACGAGCGTCGAGATCTTGCCGGGAATGTTGAGCGCCCGGCACAGCACAAACGACACAACGAGCGACGTAGCGATGGTCGAGACGATGATCGGCAGCGACGTCATGCCCACCTGCGCGATCTGCGCAAGGTTGAGCCCGAACCCGAGAAGAACGACCGCGTACTGAAGGATCTTCTTAGACGTGAATGTAACGCCCGCGGCCAGCGGTGCGCACTTCTCGGCGGGAACTACCAGTGCGAGCGCCATGCCGATAAGTATGGCAAACACAGGACCGCCGATGACCTCGAACTGCTTGCCGAGCAACCATGCCGGCACGGCGATTGCCAGAGCAAACAGCACACCCTTCCACGTGCCGCGGAATTCCTTGATCAACTCCATACCGTGCAACCCCTTCTCTCGTCTGTTTCGATCGATTCAAAAGGGTAGTTCCTGCGGTTATAATTAGCTGTGACTAGTTTGTTATGACATCATAAGTATTTGTTAGAGCAAGGAGCCTCCATGCTCGACCACCGTGCACGCACTTTTCTCGCCGCCTACCGTGCCGGCAGCCTCACTCAGGCGGCCAAGCAGCTCCACGTGACGCAGCCGGCCGTTTCTCAGCACATCCGTCAGCTTGAGGCGCACTATGGGGAACCTCTCTTCACCAAGACAAGCCGCGGTGTAGAGCCGACCGCTGCGGGGGCGCTCCTCTACCAAGCGCTCAGCGCCATGGAGAACGACGAGGAGCGCCTGCGCCACGAGCTGACCGCACTCGCGACAAGTGAAGAACGCCCCCGCCTGCGTTTCGGATGCACGCGCACGGTCGCCGACTACGTGGCGCCACGCATACTCGCGACGCATCTCGCGCGTCACCCCGACGAGCACGTTCTCATGCGCACGGGCAACACAGCCGAGCTCGTTGCGCTTATCGACGAGGGAGCGGTGGACTTCGCCCTGATAGAAGGGTCGTTCGATCGCACCGCGTTCGCGAGTGCGCGCTTCTCGCGCGAGCCCTTCGTGGCGGTCTCGGCAACGGGAACCGCTCCGGACCACATAGAGGACCTGCTTGGAGAACGACTCGTGTTGCGCGAACCGGGGTCGGGCACGCGCAAAATCCTAGAGCGCAACTTGGCAGCACACGACCTCTCGATCCGCGACTTTGCCGACGTCATCGAGCTCGCGAGCATCCCGGCGATCAAGGCGTGCGTTGCAGCCGGGGCGGGCGTGAGCTTTCTGTACCGCGTTGCCGTAGCCAGGGAACTCGGCGAAGGAACGATCGTAGACGTCACGCCTCGGGATTTTTCCGTCGAGCACGACTTCTCGCTCATTTGGCAGCGGCGCAGCAGGTACGCCACCCGTTACCGCGCGCTGCTCGACTCCTGGCAGCGCATGCGATGAAAAACGCGGCCCCGAAGAGCCGCGCTGAACATCCGCCCTATTTACCCTGCACCATGGTGAGCGAGATCTTGCCGCGGTCGCGGTCGACCTTCTCGACCCACACCTTGACGGTGTCGCCCACGGCAACCACGTCGCTCGGGTGCTTGACGAAGCGCTTGGCGAGTTTGGAGATGTGCACGAGGCCGTCCTGGTGCACGCCCACGTCAACAAACGCGCCAAAGTCCACGACGTTGCGCACGGTGCCGGTGAGCTCCATGCCGGGCTCGAGGTCGTCGATGGAGAGCGCGGCGCGGCTGAAGACCACCTCGGGCGCGTCGTCGCGCGGGTCGCGGCCGGGCTTTTTGAGCTCGGAGACGATGTCGATGAGCGTGAGGATGCCGCAATCGAGCTCGCCGGCAAGCGTCGCAACGCTGCCGAGGCGCTTCTCGATATCGGGCACGCCGCCGCGCGTGAGCTCGTCGGCGGTCACACCCGCGCGCTTAAGCACGGCCTTGGCCACACTGTAGCTCTCGGGGTGCACGCT
>CALUOB010000056.1 GCA_944322175.1 uncultured Coriobacteriaceae bacterium | reverse complement strand
AACAACGGCGCGCCCGCGCGATGTGTTCGCGGGCGCGCCGTTGCTCTGGCGATACGGGCGGGGGCGGGGCTACTGGGCAAACTGGGCGTTGTAGAGCTCGGTGTAAAAGCCGCCGCGTTCGAGAAGCTCGTCGTGCGTACCCTGCTCGATCACGCGGCCGTCGCGCATGACGAGGATGCGGTCGGCGTTTTGGATGGTCGAGAGGCGGTGCGCCACGATAAAGCTTGTGCGGCCCTCCATAAGGCGCTGGAACGCCTGCTGAACGAGCAGCTCGGTGCGCGTGTCGATGGAGCTCGTGGCCTCGTCCAAGATGAGCATGGGCGGGCGCGCGAGCATGACGCGGGCGATGCAGAGGAGCTGGCGCTGGCCGGCCGAGAAGTTCTCGCCGTTCTCGGTAACGGGTGTGTCGTAGCCCTGCGGCAGGCGCATGATAAAGCTGTGGATAAACGCCGCCTTGGCTGCCGCCTCCACCTCCTCGTCGGTGGCGTTGGGGCGACCGAAGGCGATGTTCTCGCGTACGGTGCCCGACTTGAGCCATGTGTCCTGCAGCACCATACCCCAGCCGGCGCGCAGGCTCGTACGGGTGAGGCTGCGGATGTCGGTGCCGTCGACGGCGATGGAGCCGCCCGTGACGTCGTAGAAGCGCATGAGCAGGTTGATGACCGTGGTCTTACCGCAGCCGGTGGGGCCCACGAGGGCAATGCGCTGGCCGGGCTCAACGCGCACGTTGAGATCCTCGATAAAGGGGCGGCTCGGAACGTAGGAAAAGGCGGCGTGCTCGAGCGCCACGGCGCCTTGAGGCTCGGCGAGCACGCGGGCGTCTGCGGCGTCGGGCGCCTCGGGCTTCTCGTCGATGAGCTCGAAGATGCGCGCAGCGCAGGCCAGCGAGTTCTGCAGCTCGCTCACCACGCCCGTGATCTCGTTGAAGGGCTTGGCGTATTGGTTGGCGTAGTTGAGCATGCAGGTGAGCCCGCCCACGGTAATGCTGCCGCCGATAACCGCCAGGCCGCCGATCACCGCCACCGCGGCGTACACGCTTGCGTTGATGAAGCGGGTGGAGGGGTTCACAAGCGACGAGAAGAACGCGGCCTTGAGGCTCGTGTCCTGCAGGCGGGCGTTGATCTCGTCGAAGGCGGCGATGCCCTCGTCTTCGCGACCGAAGGCCTGAACGACCTTCTCGCCGCCGACGAGCTCGTTGACAAGCCCGGTGAGCTCGCCGCGGGTCTCGGACTGGCGGCGGAACATGACGAAGGTGCGCCGCGCGATGAAGCGGGCGAGGATGAACGAGAGCGGCGTGAGGGCCACGACGGCCACGGCGATGGGCACGTTGGTGGCAAACATGAGCACGAGCGTGCCGAGGATCGTCATGACGCCGGTGAAGAACTGCGTGAACGCCATGAGGAGGCCGTCGGTCATCTGGTCGACGTCGGCGACCATGCGGCTCACGGTGTCGCCCGAGGGGCGGTCGTCGAGCGTGCGCAGGGGCAGGCGCTCGAGGTTGGCGAAGGCGCGGTTGCGCAGGTCGCGCGCGAGTACGTAGGCAATGCGGTTGTTGGCGAGGTTCATGGCCCACTGCAGAAGCGCTGTGACGAGCGCAACCGCGGCCATGCGCGCGAGGATGCCGGAAAGTTCGGCAAAGCCCACGTTGCCGGCGCCCACGATGAGGTCGGTGGCGTTGCCGATGAGCACGGGCAGGTAGAGCGTGCAGACCACGGAGCCTGCGGCGCAGATGAGCGAGCAGGCTATGAGCGCGCGGTGCGCGCCGAGCAGGCCGAGGAGACGCCGTACGGTCGATTGCCGCTGTGCCATAGCGATCACGCTCCCTTCCGGCCGGTGGCGGGCAGGGCGGCGCCGGCGGCTGCCATGGCTTGAGGAGCCGTGCCGCGTGCCTCTGCCTGACTCTTCTCGAGCGCGTCCTGGCCAAACTGCGACGCGTAGATCTCCTGGTACACCGGGCAGCTGGCGAGAAGCTCTTCGTGCGTGCCGATGCCGGCCATGCGGCCGTCTTCGAGCACGACGATCTGGTCGGCAAAGCGCACGCTCGCGGTGCGCTGCGAGACGATGAACACCGTCATGGACGGGTCGAGTTCGCGCAGCGCGCGGCGCAGGCGCGCGTCGGTGGCGTAGTCGAGCGCGCTTGCGGAGTCGTCGAGCACGAGGATGCGCGGGCGGCGCACAAGGGCGCGGGCGATGGTCAGGCGCTGACGCTGACCGCCCGAGAGATTGGAGCCGCCCTGCGCGATGGGGGCGTTGAGGCCCTCGGGGAGCTTCTCGACGAAGTCGAGCGCCTGCGCGACCTCGAGCGCTTGCTTGAGGTCGGCGCTTGAGGCGCTGGCGTTGCCCCAGCGCAGGTTTTCGGCGATGGTGCCGTTGAAGAGCATGGCGCGCTGCGGAACCATGCCCGTGAGCGCGCGCAGCTCGGCGAGCGGCCAAGCGCCGACGGGCGTGCCGTCAACCGAGAGCGTGCCCTGGCTCGCTTCGTAGAAACGAGGGATGAGGTTGACAAGCGAGCTCTTGCCCGAGCCCGTGCCGCCGATGACGCCGATGGTCTGGCCGCGGCGCACCGTAAGGCAGATGTCCTCGAGGGCGGGCGCCTGGGCCCCGCGGTAGGTGAGCGACACATGGTCGAACTCGATGAAGGGACGCTCGGCGCTCGGGAGCTTCTCGGCAGCGGGCGCGTTTGCCGCGCTGACGGTGGTGCTCGGCTGGGGCTCGACCGCCAGGATCTGCTTGACGCGACGGTTGCAGGCGAGCGCCTTGGTGACGGTGATAACGAGGTTTGCCATCTTTACGAGCTCGACCAAGATCTGCGAGAAGTAGTTCACGAGGGCGATGACGGCGCCCTGGGTGAGCAGCCCCGCGTCGACACGCACGGCGCCGCTCCAGATGAGCACGGCGATGCCGATGTTGACGATGGCATAGGTGAGCGGGTTCATGAGGGCCGAGATGCGGCCCACGAAGAGCTGGGCGCGCGTGAGGGAGTCGGCTGCCTCCTCAAATGCCTCGCGCTCGGCGCGCTCGCGGCGGAACGCGCGGATCACGCGCACGCCGGCGAGGTTCTCGCGCGTGAGCGTGGTGATGCGGTCGAGCCGGTTCTGCACGCCGCGGTAGAGCGGGATGCTGATGAGCATGATAACGGCGACCACTACGGCGAGCACGGGGATGGTCACGGCAAAGACGAGCGCGGCGCGGGCGTCAACCACGAAGGCCATGATCATGGCGCCGAAGACCACGAAGGGGGAGCGCAGCACAAGGCGGAGCACGAGGTTCACGCCGGTCTGGATCTGGTTTACGTCGCTCGTGAGGCGCGTGATGATAGTGGACGCGCCGATGGCGTCGAGATCGGAGAACGAGAGGCGCTGCACGTGGGCAAAGAGGTCGTGGCGCATGGCGGCGGCAAAGCCGGCGGCTGCCTTGGCGGCAAAGTACTGCGCCGTGACCGCGCTGGCGAGGCCGGCGGCACCAAAGGCCACGAGCAGCGCGCCGAGCCCCAGCACCTCGCCGGTGTTGCCTTGGGCGATGCCCTCGTCGACGATGCGCGCCACCACGAGGGGCACGAGAAGCTCAAACGTGACTTCGAGGAGCTTGAACAGCGGCCCGAACACGCATTCTTTGCCGTAGCCGCGCATGTAGCGCAGGGTTGATCCGCTTATGGGTACCGCCTCCGTACGGTCGGGGTCTGTGCGCGCAGATTAGTGTAATGGACGGCGCGGACGCCTACGTTTGCGGGAGGGTGTTTTACGTTTTGTTTGCTGTCGGCACGCAGGGTTTCCACGGGCCGCCGCGCATGTCGGCAGGCGCATGCGGCGCAAAAAAGCCCGGGCGCCTCAGGCGTCCGGGCTTTTTTGCGCTGCGGCTTGCGGCGGTGCGCTAAGCCGTGAACTCCCTGATCTGGTTCAGCATGCGCATGCCCTCGGCACGGCCTTCGATATAGAGCTCGAGGAGCTTCTCGCCGTTGTGCTCGAGCTGCGCCACCTCAACGGGCTTGGGCGGGCAGACCACGAGCGCGCGCCCGTCCTTCTCGTAGCACCAGATGTGCTCGCGCTGGTGGTTGTAGCGGGTGTGGCGCGTTTTGAGCGTGTCGATGAGGTAGGGGTACTTGCTGTAGCGCGCTTGCGCGGCGGCGAGCATCTGCGCGTCGTACGGCTCCTTTACAAAGCCGCGCTCGCGGGTGAGAACCACCACGGCGCGGTCGTAGCCGGCCTTGTCGAGCACCTGCTCCACGGGCACGGAGTCGGCCACGCCGCCGTCGAGATAGAAGTGCGTGCCGATCTCGACCGGCGGGGCCATGAGCGGCAGCGAGGTCGAGGCGCGCACCACGGGCAGGTCGAGCACGGGGTCGTCGACCGGCAGGTAGTCGGCCGTGCCGAAGAGCACGTCGGTGACGACGGCGAAGAGCCTCATGGGGTTGGCACGGAAGGCGTCGTTGTCAAACGGGTCGATGCGGTCCTGCACGTCGTTGAGCAAAAAGTCGTAGCCCACCACGCTGCCGGTCTTGGCGAAGGTGGAGAGGCCCATGTAGCGCTTGTCGTCGCGGAAGGCGAGGTTCAGGCGGTTGGGGCGGCCGATCTGGCGCGACTTGAAGTTCATGCCGCAGAGGGCGCCTGCCGAGACGCCGTAGCAAACGTCAAAGCGCACGTTCTGCTCGAGCAGCACGTCGAGCACGCCGGCGGTAAACTGCGCGCGGTAGCTCCCGCCTTCGAGGATGAGCGCAACGCGAGAGGTGGACATAAGGGCTCCTAACGACGAGGGGTATAGCGTGCCCCGCGGGGCGGGGCGGAGTGGTTCTCCTCTACTCGTACCCATTGCGCGGAGCGGGCTCGCGCTTAATCTGGCAGAGGCGGGCTTGTGAGCGTCCGGTGAGCGGCGGGTGGGCGTCATGCGGCGAGAATGTGACGAGCGCCGGCTGCCTGCGCAAACCTGAAAAAGCGCCTTGGTGCGTTGGCGATGCCCGGAACATGGTGGTGACCTGCAGATTTACGCAAAACATTATGCGATCGGCGGCATGAGGGGGCTCTTCAGGCACCTAGGCGGTTCGTGGAGATTGGCGGGCGGCGGCCGTGTTGGGGTATCCTTACACCTACGGATATGGCAGCAATCACACTTTAGATGGAGTTGGCTATGTCGAAGAGTACCGAGTCTCGAACGCAGAAACCCGGGACGCAGGGCGGCCTTACGCGCCGTAACGTTCTTAGGTTTGCCTTTGGCGCGGGTGCGGCCGTTGCGCTGAGCAACCCGCTGGTCGCCTTTGCCAAGCCCTCGGCCTCCAAGGAGACGCTCAACGAGCTCTCCGACAAGCAGGAGGAGTACGAGGCCGCTATGGCCCAGCTCAACCAGATCAGCGACGAGTATCAGGCCCTGTCGGTCGAGGCCGACCAGACCAAGAGCAAGATCGAGGACATCCTCACGCAGATCGACGACACCCAGACCCAGATCGACGACAAGGAGCAGGAGCTCACCGCCAAGCAGGACGAGCTCTCGGAGCGCCTTGCCGCCGACTACAAGGGTGGCGACCAGGGCCTGCTCTCCGTGCTTCTCGCCTCTACCTCTTTTGAGGAGCTGGGGTCCAACCTGTTCTACATCAACAAGGTCAACGACCGCGACCAACAGCTGATCGAGGACGTGCGCACGGTCAAGGCCTCGCTCGACGAGCACAAGGCCGACCTCGAGGTCCAGCGCAAGGAGCAGGAGGACCTCGCCGCCGTTCAGCAGGACCAGCTTGCCCAGATGCAGGACAAGCAGCAGCAGGTCCAGGACACCGTGAACAACCTCGACGAGGAGGTTCAGGACCTTATCGCCAAGCGCGACAAGGAGATCGCCGAGGCCATCGCGGCCGAGGCCGAACAGAAGCGCCTTGCCGAGGAGGCGGCTAAGAAGGCCGCTCAGAGCAACACCGCGGACAACTGGCCCAAGGTCGAGTCGTCTTCCGGCAGCTCCTCCGGTTCTTCCTCAGGCGGGTCCTCTTCGTCCGGCGGCTCGAGCAGCTCGGGCGGTTCGTCTTCGGGCGGCGCCAGCCAGGTGACGGGCGGCAGCGCTCAGAGCTCCGGCGGCCTCACCGCTGCGCAGCGCAACGTGGTCAACGCGTGCAAGTCCACCGGTTCGCCGGGTGCGGGCCTGTGCGCCGCGTGGGTCTCGAACGTGTTTGTCAACGCCGGCTATGGCTTTGTGGGCGGCAACGCCAACGACATGTACAACGCCTACTGCTACAGCTCCAACAAGAGCCAGCTGCAGGTCGGTATGATCGTGGCCGTGTCTACCTACAACCGCTACGACTGGGCTGGCCGTACCTATGGCCACATCGGCATCTACATTGGCGACGGCATGATCATGGACAACATCGGCAGCGTGAACACGCAGAGCCTCGACTCGTGGATCGCCTACTACGGCGACACGGTCACCCCGCGTTGGGGCTGGCTTGGCGGCCACGCGCTGGCGTAGCGCGAGCTTACTCGCGGGCGGTTATGCTCCGCGAACGGATATATACCTTGACAGGGCGTCGGCCAAGAGCGGCCGGCGCCTTTTTTCGTGCGCTGATGATTTGCCTTGTTGGTGACCAAAGCATTTGCGGCGGGGGCGGCGCCGATCCTAAGACCACGGCGAAGATGGAGACGATCCTAGTGCGCCCGGCAAAAGAGGTGCTGATCCTAAAGGGGCCTGGCGACAGGAGCACCGATCCTAATCCGATGGGCGAGAAGAACATCGATCCTAACAGGACCGGCGAGAAGGGCATCGATCCTAACGAGCTTGGCGAAAGGAGCGCCGATCCTCATGGACTCGGCAAATGAGTCGTCGATCCTAACGATTTTGGCGAGAAGAACGTCGATCCTAGTGCGATCCTGATGCTACGACTAGGATCGAGTGCAAAATGGCCGGGGGCATTAGGATCGGCGTGTTTATCGCCAGCTGCACTAGGATCGAATCGATATTGGCCAGCTGCACTAGGATCGAATCGATATTGGCCAGCTGCACTAGGATCGAATCGATATTGGCCAGTCGTATGAGGATCGAGCGGCGTTTCGCCGGGCCCGCTGGGATCAGAGGGTTCTTCACTGGGATCATTCACGCCGCGTGAAGTGCAGAGTCACATCCAGCGGAGTTCGATTCTCCGCGCTGGAGGATTTGCAATAAAAAGGCTGGTAGAAACGTCTTTCTACCAGCCTTATGTCATTTGGTGGAGGCGCGGAAATCGGGGGTTTGCGCCTTGCGGCTCAAACCCCACCCGCTCGGGCGCTGTCCGCGCCCTCGCGCGTCGCCTACGGAGGAGCCGCCAGCTCCTCCGCTTAACGGCGCCGCTCCCAGCGGAGTTCGATTCTCCGCGCGTTCGAATTGCAACAAAAAAGGCTGGTAGAAACGTCTTTCTACCAGCCTTATGACATTTGGTGGAGGCGCGGAGAATCGAACTCCGGTCCACGACAACGCCCTGAGGGCTTCTCCAGGCTCAGCTAACGGTTAGGTTTAAGACGCCTTGGGCGCGTTAGCACCCCCGCGGCATCCGATCCGGTTCAGTCTTAGCCCGCGCCATACCGTCTACGTGCGCGGGAGCGTTCCCCTAAAATGACGTCGCGCCGAAGACGGGGAAGATCTTCGGATTGACGTGCCTGCTGTTAATTAAGCGGCAAGAGCCAGCTGGGGCTCGTAAGAAGAATTCTTGTCAATTCAATTTGACGGTACCCCTGTTTAACGTGGCGAGGAGACCACGGCCTGCTTCCCCTCTCATCGCTATCGCGTCGAAACCAGTCGCCCCCGGAAACCCGAGGTCGTGCCCGACCTGTCAAGGTGCTGCGGCGCGTGGCCGCGTAGGTGATCTTACCATATACCCGTCCGCAGGGCCTTCCATACAGCCCTCTGTACGAGGTTACGCCGTCGAAATCAGGGTGTGCCAACGGGGCTGGCAGGCGCGGTGCGAGCGGTTAAAATCGCGCCACTTATGCCCCAGTTTCCACCGCGTGTCCGTTTGCCGTGTCCGCGACGCGCAATAAGCTACTACAATGAACATGGATTCTGCTTTGCGGGCGTTTTGTGTGTCTTGCGCGCGCCCGCGCCTTTCCATGCCCTGCGCGGCACCACCGCATCGGGCGCGTATCTGTTGGTCCCGCTGTTTTCATTCGGAGGAAGTGGGGTTTGAATATGGCGGCTCAAAGCACTGGCACTAGCATCGTACCTGCCGGCTCGACTCTGGAGCTGACGCACGACGACCTGTACCTGCTCGGCATGGGCAAGTGGTACAAGAGCTACGAGAAGATGGGCGCGCACCCCGCGAAGATCGACGGCCAAAACGGCTGGCTCTTCCGTGTCTGGGCTCCCGAGGTCAAGAGCGTTCACATCGTCGGCGACTTCAACGAGTGGGACCCCCAGGCCACGCCGATGACCGAGACCGAGACCGGCGGCGTGTGGGAGGGCTTCGTGCCCGACCTGCCCGAGGGCGCTCTCTACAAGTACGTCATCGAGACCGAGGCCGGCGAGCTTCTCTACAAGGCCGACCCGTACGGCTTCTGGGCCCAGGTTCCGCCTGAGACCGCGAGCCGCACGTTCTCGCTCGACGGTTACGCCTGGAAGGACGGCACGTGGATGCGCAGCCGTTCGCGCGGCGACCACATGAAGAAGCCCCTCAACATCTACGAGGTCCATCTCGGCTCGTGGAAGCGCCACCCGAGCGGCGAAGAGGGCGAGATGGACGCCAACGGCGGCGACTACTACACCTACGACGAGCTCTCCGACGAGCTCGTAGCCTACGTCAAGGACATGAACTACACGCACGTCGAGCTGCTCCCCATCGCGGAGCACCCCTTCGACGGCTCCTGGGGCTATCAGGTCACCGGCTACTACGCGCCTACCAGCCGCTACGGCAACCCCAAGCAGTTCATGCACTTCGTCGAGTCCTGCCACAAGGCGGGCATCGGCGTGATTCTCGACTGGGTCCCCGGCGGCTTCTGCAAAGACGCCCACGGACTCGCCACCTTCAACGGCCACATGCTGTACGAGAAGGAAGAGCATCCCGACTGGGGCACCCTCAAGTTTGACCTCGACCGCGGCCAGGTGCGCTCGTTCCTCATCTCCAACGCCCTGTACTGGTTCGACATGTACCACATCGACGGCATCCGCGTCGACGGCGTTACGAGCATCCTGTACCTGAACTTCGGCATCGACGACCCGAGCCAGAAGAAGTTCAACAGCAAGGGCACCGAGGAGGACTTCACCGCCATCGACTTCGTCCGCGAGACCAACAAGACGGTCGGCGAGTACCATCCCGACGTCATGATGATCGCCGAGGAGTCCACCGCGTGGCCGCTCGTGACCTATCCGCCCGAGGAGGGCGGCCTGGGCTTCCACTACAAGTGGGACATGGGCTGGATGCACGACACCCTGCACTACATGCAGACCGACTTCCCGTGGCGTCCCGGCAACCACCGCCTGCTGACCTTCTCGCTCATGTACGCGTTCAACGAGAACTTCGTGCTCGCGCTCAGCCACGACGAGGTCGTGCACGGCAAGTGCTCACTCATCCGCCGTATGCCCGGTGACTGGTGGCGCCAGTTTGCCGGCATGCGCGCGCTCGCGTTCTACCAGATGACCCATCCGGGCGCCAAGCACAACTTCATGGGCAACGAGCTGGCGACCTTCATCGAGTGGCGCTACTACGAGGAGCTCCAGTGGTTCCTCGTCGACAAGTACGAGACCCATCGCGACTTCCACGGCTACGTCCGCGAGCTCAACAACTTCTACCGTCAGAGCAAGGCGCTTTGGCAGAAGGGCTATGCGCCCGAGGGCTTCCGCTGGATCGACGCCGACGACTCCGAGCAGTCCATCATCTCGTTCGTGCGCCACGGCGACCGCCCGGTCGACGACCTCGTGGTCCTCATCAACTTCGACCCGGCAACGTACCAGGAGTTCAAGGTGGGCGTGCCGCGCGAAGGCGACTACCAGGAGGTCTTCAACACCGATTCCACCGCGTTCGGCGGTTCCGGAGTTGTGAACGAAAGCATCGTTTCGAGCCACCCCGAGCCCGAAAAGTGGAACGGATGCGACCAATCCATTACCATCAAGGTTCCCCCGCTGGCCGGCGTTGCGTTCAAGCGCGTCGGTAAGTCCTCGTACGTCCCGCCCAAGCCTCCGCGCAAGCGCGCAGCGGCCAAGGGCACGGCGGCTACCAAGACCACCAAGACGAAGGCTGCAAAGAAGACGACCGCCAAGGCCGCCGCAGCCAAGGGCACGGCAGAGAAGAAGGCCTCGGCCTCTTCTAAGGCCGCCCCTGCGAAGACCGCCAGCAAGCCCGCTGCAAAGAAGGCAACTCCAGCGAAGGGAACTCGTAGCAAGAAGGCCGCGGGCACGGAGGAGTAACACGTTCGCCTCCGGTCGGCCCTGTACGGAAAGAGGTATACATACCTTATGCGCCAGATCTTCGAAGATAAGCAAGACTTCATCAACCAGTACCGCGCGATGATCCGCGCCAACACCGGCAAAGACTTCGAGCAGTGCGGGTCGCATGACCGCTTCTACGCGCTAGCCGAGCTTATCGCCGTGCGCGCTCGCCGCATTGCGAGCGAGAACGAGGTCGAGATCGAGAAGACGGGCAAGAAGCGCGTCTACTACTTCTCGCTCGAGTTCCTCATCGGTCGTCTGCTTGACAACTACCTGCTGAACTTCGGCATCCGCGACATGGTCGAGGAGGCCCTCGAGGACATGGGCACCACGCTCGACGACCTCGAGATCCGCGAGCCCGACGCTGCGCTCGGCAACGGCGGCCTCGGCCGTCTGGCCGCGTGCTTCCTCGCGTCCGCCGCTCACGAGGGCATTGCCTTCTACGGCAACGGCATGCGCTATGAGTACGGCCTCTTCAAGCAGGAGATCAAGGACGGCCAGCAGGTCGAGAAGGCCGACAACTGGCTCAAGCACGGCTATCCCTGGGAGAGCCGTCGTCCCGAGAGCGCCGTCGAGGTTGTCTTTGGCGGCAAGAGCGTGTCGTACCAGAAGGACGGCCGCACCTTCTATCGCACCGAGGGCGGCCAGAAGATCCTCGCCGTTCCCTACGACATCCCGGTCGTTGCCTACGGTGGCAATCTGGTGAACAAGCTGCGCGTTTGGAAGGCCGAGCCCAACGAGGACCTCTTCGACCTCGACGAGTTCAACCGCGGCAACTACGCCAAGGCCAACGCCGGCCGCGCCGAGGCCGAGGCTATCTCGACCATTCTCTACCCGGCCGACGGCGGCGAGCACGGCAAGATCCTGCGCCTCAAGCAGGAGTACCTGTTCGTGGCCGCGGGCATTAACTCCATCCTGCGCACGTTCCGCAACGAGCACGGCTCCGATTGGGAGAAGCTGCCCGACTACGTTGCCATCCACACCAACGACACCCATCCGGCCATGTGCGGCCCTGAGCTCATGCGCGTCCTCATGGACGAGGAGGGGCTCGAGTGGGAGCAGGCGTGGAGCATCGTGACCCGCACCGTCTCCTTCACCAACCACACCGTTCTGCCCGAGGCGCTCGAGAAGTGGCCCATCACCACGTTCAAGCCGCTCCTTCCCCGCCTCTACCAGATCATCGAGGAGATCGCCCGCCGCTTCCGCGAGTCCTTCCCCACCGATAACCCCGAGTGGCGCGAGATGTTCCAGAAGACCGCTATCCTGTGGGACGGCGAGGTCCGCATGGCGAACCTCTCGATC
>CALUOB010000055.1 GCA_944322175.1 uncultured Coriobacteriaceae bacterium | reverse complement strand
AGTGGAACGCCCGCGTAGGTCACGCCCAGCTTGTCGAAGGAGAACTCGGCGTAGACGGGCCTGAACGGCGGGAGCAACTTTGCCTCGAAGACGAGGGCGGCGCGGATCTGCCGCCAGATAGCGTCGATCTCGAGCCTCTCCGCCTCGGTTTGCGCGATGAGCGGAGCGCTCGAGCGGGTCTTGGCAGCGGCGTGCTCGGCGCGCACGGCGTCAAAGACCGCGCGGGCGCGCGGAAGCATCTGCTCGAGGTTCTCGGGCGTCACGCGCCCCGGCTCCTCGGCGGCGATCTCCTCGTGAAACCGCTGCATCACGTCGTGGACGAAGTTGCCCTTCTCGAGCCCCCCGAACGCGGCGTCGACCTCTTGCGGACGCACGCGCGAGGACAGGAACCACTGGTACGGACAGGCAAGGTACGCCTCGATCTGCGAGGCAGAGAAGCGGCGCGGCACCAGGGCGCCCGAAGCGTCGCGCGCTTTGAGGACGAGGTGCGGCAGGGCCTGGTCGCTGAGCGCCTGCTCCCCGCCGCCCGACGCCGTAATGCGTGCGGAGCCCGCACCCCCGAGCGGGTCGAAGTTCGCGACCAACGCGTCCTCGGCGCAGAAGCGCTCGCTCACGTCGCTCGGCGCGCACACCGTGAGCAGCTCCGACAGCGCCGCCGCGCAGAAACGCTCGTCGGCCGCGCCGTCGTGGGCAACGTAGAGCATTGCGGCCTCGCGGGAGGGCACGCGCAGCACGGCCGCCATGTGCTCGCGCATGGCGGCGGCCGGATCGAGCGTCACCGCAGGGCAGCCGAGCTTCTCGGCAAGCGCTACGGCGGCACCCTCCGCAGGTCGCAAAGGATAGCTCTCGGCGTCGAGGTCAAGCATGGCGAGCGCCTCTGCAGAGTCGGGCGCGAGCGCAGCGGCGTGAGCGAGCGACATGAAGCGAACGGACCCGGCAGAGGAGCGGCCGCCAGGGGCGATGCCGATCTCGAGCATGATCTGCTGCGCGGCAAGAACCTGAAGCGCAGGCGCGGGAGTAACGCCCAGGCGGCGCGCGGTTTCCTGCAAAAAACGCGCGGCGCGCTCGAGGCCGAGGCGCTCGAAAGACACGCTTGCAGCGCCCACGTGGCTGAGCGCGCCTGCGGGCAAAAGCTGTGCTGCGCGAAGCAACGCGTTGAGCGCAGAGCCGTACTTGCCTCTCATGATGGCGTCGAAGACCTCGAAGCAGACCACGGACTCGGGGTCGCGGCCCGTCTCGGCGCAGGCGTTGCGCTCGCGCGACTGCAGGCCCTGCAGCTCGCGGCACACGAGCTCGGCCGTCATGGAGCGACGGGAACGGATCTTCTTGTCAAACGCCCGAGCAGCGGAACGCCTTACCCCGGAAAAGGGCGACAGCAGCCAGTCGGAGAGCTCTGGTGCGGGCCACCAGGACCCCATACCGCTCTCGCGCATGCGCTCGGCCAACCCGATAAGCGCGAAGTACTGCTCCCCCGCCGCCGTCTGACCGAACGGCCGGCTCAGATCAGCCGTTGCACGCACTCCCCTAGCGGCAAGACGCGGCGCCAGCTCGACCAGCGCCTCGCCGGGGCGCGGGGCGACGACCACGACCGAGCGGCCTTCGGCAGACATGCGGGCAACGGCGCTCGCGTAGGCCGACCCGCGTGCCGTGGGGCCCGCAACGGCACCCATAATAAGACCGGGCACTTCAAGGCGCCCCTGCCCCTCTTCGGCGCGCGCACCGGGAGCGCAGGCAAGGCGCTCGTTATAGAGCTTCTCTACGCCGACGCGCAGCGCACGGAGCTCGTTCTCGCGCGGCTCCTCTTGAGCCTCGCCGACGATACGCGGCTCTAGGGCGGGTACGTCAAGGGCCGTGGCGATTGATGCGGCGAGCTGCTGCGACTGGTAGTTGAACATGAACGTAACGCGCGTAGAGCGCGCCGCGGCGCCAAGCGCCTCGACAAGATAGGCGGGAAACTCCGCGATGCCCCGCACGAAGACCGGCACGGCGCCAAGTGCGCCGTTTTGCCGTGCGAGCAGCGCAGCCGCTTCGGAACGCTCGATACCCCCGTGATGCTCGAGAGCCTCCCGGTAGCGCGCGACCATGCGAAGCGCGCTCTTCTCGGCCGCCGTGAGACGGCCGGGGTCTCCCTCAAGCGCCTCTGCCGCGTAGGGCGCAAGATCGCGCGCCATGGTGCCGAGAAGCCGCGCGGTGCCCGCGTTGGGCGCGAGCGGCGCAAGCTCTGCCGCGTCCACGGCAAAGAGCTCTTGTGCCATGAGCAGCTGGCGCTCCTCCGCGCGCGCGACGGCGCGGCCGTTGCCGAAGACGCCCCACGCCTCGTCGAGCCACTCGGCGCTCGTGAGCACCGCAACGCCGAGGCCTACGCCCGTCCGGGCGAGCTGGGGCCTGAGCAGGCGCCTCTGGCCCTCGCCTGAAACGAGGAGAACCGCGCGCCCGTGCTCTCGCACAGCGTGCTCGATGCATTCGATTTCTCCCGCGCAGAGTTCTTGGGCAGCGCGGGCTACCACCATCTGAATATCCATGCCAAGCATGGTAGCATGCGGCGCGGACACGAATCCGCCCGCGCGCGAGGCGCACGGCCAGGCACGCTCGCTACAGGCGCTCCAGCACGATGCGATACCCGCCGCGCGGGCCGTTGAGCGCCTTCGAGACCCGGCTGACCGTTGTCGAAGACGCCCCCGTGCGGTGCTGCACCTCCACGTACGAATAGCCCTCGTCGAGCAGGCGCGCAACCTGCAGCCGCTGAGCGAGCTCCTCGATCTCGCGCGGAGTGCAGAGGTCGGCGAGAAGGGCGCGCACTTCGGCGGTGCCGCTGATCTGGGCAAGCGCGTTTACCAGCTGCTCGACGTCGCCCTCTGCGAAGATGTCATGCGCCGTCATGTCCGACCTCCCCGTTGCGCGTTCTCTCGCCGTCACGTTTGTCTCAACGGAGTGTACCACAGCGCCCGCACGCTCAAATCAACAGCGTCGGAATGAGCGCAAGGCGATCCTCGAGGCCGCTTGTCCACGTCACACGGTCCGCGGTGTCGATAAACACGCCCTCGACGCCGTCGATGGCCTCCACAAACGAGCGCGCCCGCGCGGCGCCCATCATGAAGGCCGCAGTTGAATAGCCGTCGCCGTCGAGCGAGCGCGGAGATACGATCGTGGCGCACGCCAAGTCGGTCTCGGCAGGCATGCCGGTGCGCGGGTCGAGGATGTGATGGTACACGCGGCCGCCGCGCGCGAAGCGCCTCTCAAAAGCCCCGCTCGTAACCACCGACCCCGAAACCACGTCGATGAGCACGCGGTGATGCGCCGGGTCGCGCGGATTCACCACGCCGATTTTCCACGGCGAACCGGCACGATGCGGGGGCCGGGCGGCGCGGTTCTCGGGGCGGCCGCCCGCGACCAGCACGTTTCCACCGAGGTTGATGACGAAGCGCCTCACACCGAAGGAGCGCAGAACGCCCGCGAGGTCATCGGCGATGTAGCCCTTCGCCACGCCGCCCAGGTCGAGCACCGTTGCCGGATCGTCGATCGTAAGCGTCGACGCCGTCCGGTCGACCCGCACGTGCCCCCAGCCCAGGTGACCGAGCGCCTCGTCGAGAGATCGCGCGCTCGGCACCTTGCCCGTGTGAAAGTCCCACAGGCTCGTGACCGTGCCCATCGTCACGTCGAAGAGTCCCTCGCTTCGCGCGCAGTACCCGAGCGCCAGCTCCACGAGCTCCGCCGTTTCGGGTGCCACCGCAACAGGGGCGGGAGAGGCGGCATGCGCGCGCGAGATGTCCGAATCGCCCCGCGTGCGCGAGAGTGCATGCTCGAAGAACACGCACCTGTCGCGGCACGCGAGAAGCGCCTCGTCCACAGCCCCCGCGCCCTCCCGCACGCCTTCCTCGAGCTCTTCCCCGCCGTAGGCGTGCAGGTGCACGTTGGTGTTGAACAGGAAGAACGATATGATGCGCGATCCGTCGAGCGCGTCGTAGGGACGCGCCTCGGCGGGATCTCCGTAGGTATAGCTCTGGGTCTGCATGGACGCGCCTCGCAGCTTTTACGTGGTTGCTTTCCTAAGCTAAGCTTAATTCGCCCGTCACGCGCTGGCAAACGCCTTGCCCGGGCATACTGAACGCAACAGCCCGTTCGGCCGACCGCCGTCTTTCTCGGCGCGCGTCAGAAGGAGACCGCATGACCTTCGTGCTCAATTGGATCTTCACGTCCATCGCCATCGCATGTGCCGCCTGGATCGTCCCGGGCATCGAGCCCTTCGGCCCGTACGCGCCCTGGCTGTGCTTTCTGTTCACCGGGCTCTTCCTCGGCATCGTCAACTCGCTCGTCAAACCCGTCGTGAGCGCGCTCGCGCTGCCGGCGACCCTGCTTACGCTCGGCATCTTCCAGCTCGTGGTGAACGGCTTCATGCTCGAGCTCGCGAGCTGGCTCTCCGTGAACCTCGTGGGGGCGGGCATCTTCATCGACGGGTTCTTCTCGGCGTTTTTGGGAGCGATTATCGTGAGCATCGGCTGCGCGATCCTCGGCGTGGCGAGGGACTGATGGCAGCCGACGGCAAAGCACCGGCACCCGAGCTGGTCACGCACACCATCGAGCCCGTCTTTGACGGACGCTCGCGCGTGCTCGTGCTCGGAACCATGCCCTCCCCCGCCTCCCGTGCGGCGGCGTTTTACTACGGGCATCAGCAGAACCGCTTCTGGCGCGTGATGGAGCGGCTCTTCGACCTCCCTGACCGCGAGCTCTCCGAGAACGGTGCGCGCCGCGCGTTCCTGCTGCGGGAACGCATCGCCCTCTGGGACGTGCTCTCCTCGTGCCGCATCGTCGGCGCCTCCGACGCGAGCATCGCCGACGCACGCCCCAACGACCTTACGCGCGTGCTCGACGCAGCTCCCATCGAGGCCGTCTTCACCACCGGCTCCAAGGCGCACGCCCTCTATCGTCGCTTCGACGAGGAGCTTCTCGGCATGCCGGCCATAGCGCTGCCGTCGACAAGCGCCGCGAACGCGCGCATGCGCCTGCCCGAGCTCGTCGAGCGCTACCGCGTGATTCTCGATTATCTGAACTAGCCCCGGCTCCTACGCCTCGCGATCGGCCTTCCCGCCAGGCTCCGCCCTGCGCGGCAGGTCCTCCGCGTCGGCGAGGCCCGCGCGCTCCACGACGCGACGCAGCTGCTCCACCTCGCGCACAAGGTCGCGGATGTAGGCGTTCTGCACGTCTTCGATCTCGCGCTCGGGGTCGGGCAGGAACTCCTTATGGCTCATCTGATGCGCCGTCTCGTCGGCGACGCGCTTACCGTCGCGGCGCACCACGCGGCCCGGGATACCCACGACCGTGGAGTTCTCGGGCACGTCGTCGACAACAACGGCGCCGCCTCCGACCTTGGAGCCGTCGCCCACGTACACGTTGCCGAGCACGCAGGCGCCCACACCCACGAGCACGTTGTTGCCGAGCGTGGGATGACGCTTGCCCGTTTCATGCCCGGTGCCGCCGAGGGTCACGCCCTGGTAGAGAGTACAGTCATCGCCGATGATGGTGGTCTCGCCGATGATGACGCCCATGGCGTGGTCGATGAAGAAGCGGCGGCCGATCTCGGCGCCGGGATGGATCTCGACGCCGGTGAAGAAGCGCGTTGTCTGGGAGATCACGCGCGCCAGGCGCTTAAAGCCGTGCGTCCAAAGCCAGTGCTCGGGAATGTGCATCCAGCGGGCGTGCAGGCCCGGATAGGTGAAGAAGATGATGGCCGAACCCTGAGCTGCCGGGTCGCGCTCCTTCACGGCCTGGATGTCTTCTTTCACGGTCTTGATGAAACCCATAAACGCCCCTCTCAATTGCAAGCAGTGTACCATGCGCGCTCAGCACGGCAACAGCGGGCCGCCCCCCGTAGCGCGCTCGAAACCTCGGCGGAACAGAGGCGTGTAACCGGCGTGTGAACACCGGCGTCCGTGCTTGGCGACGCCCTGCGCTGGGTAGACCAACGCCAAGCACAGGCGCAAACCCATGCGAGCAGAAAGGACGCCTCATGGCACGCATCCATACGTCAGTCGAAGAGCTCGTCGGCGCAACGCCGCTTCTCGAGCTCACGCATATCGAGAAGAACGAAGGCCTCGGCGCCCGCCTCGTCGCCAAGATCGAGAGCGCCAACCCCGGCGGCTCGGCCAAGGACCGCATTGCCCGCCAGATGGTCAAGGACCTGGAAGACCGCGGCGAGCTCACGGCCGACACCGTGCTCATCGAGCCCACGAGCGGCAACACAGGCATCGGCCTTGCGATGGTGGGGGCGGCGCGCGGCCTGCGCGTGATCATCGTCATGCCCGACACCATGAGCGAGGAGCGGCGGCGCCTCGTTAAGGCCTACGGCGCCGAGCTCGTGCTCACGCCGGGATCGGAGGGCATGGCGGGCGCCATCGCACGCGCCGAGGAGCTGGCGCGCGAGATCCCGCACGCGCACGTGGCCGGCCAGTTTGAGAACCCCGCCAACCCCGCCGCCCACTACGCCACCACCGGGCCCGAGATCTGGGCCGACACCGACGGACAGGTCGACGTCCTTGTTGCGGGCGTGGGCACGGGAGGCACCCTCACGGGCGCCGGGCGCTACCTCAAAGAGCGGAACCCCGGGCTCACCGTGGTGGCCGTCGAGCCCGCCGACTCGCCCGTGCTCTCGGGAGGACAGGCAGGGCCGCACAAGCTCCAGGGCATCGGGGCGGGTTTTGTGCCCCGCGCGCTCGACACCTCCGTGTACGACGAGGTCCTGACCGTAAGCACCGAAGACGCCTACGCAACGGCGCGGGCCCTCGGAACGCAGGAGGGCGTGCTCGCCGGCATCTCAGGCGGAGCGGCTGCGTGGGCCGCGGTGCAGGTCGCCAAGCGCGCCACCTTTGCCGGCAAGACCGTCGTGGTCGTGCTGCCCGACACCGGCGAGCGCTACCTCTCGACCGACCTGTACGCCTAGCAGGCATGCCGTGGCCCAGCAGGCCGCCTCAAGCGAAAAAAACGCCCCAAGCGGGAGCGCACGAAAAGCGCTTCTCCCCTTGGGGCGTTTTGCATGAGCAGAACCGACTTGCAGGCGGCCTGTACCGCGTCCGGTTAACGGTCGCGACGGCGGGAACGGTCCGCGCGCCCGCCGCGGCCCGAGAACGACCTGCCGCCGCGGACAGACGTGCCGCGCGCATCGCGAGAAGAACGGCCGTAGCGGTCGCCGGCGTTGCGGCCCTCGCCGCGACGGGCAGCGTGCGATCCCTTGCCGCCGTTCAGGCGGCTATGGCCGCGCGAGCCCTTGCTGCGACGCGGGGCACTGCGACGCTCGGAGCGCTCGCGCGCCTCGTCGTGCTCGGCCATGCGGTCCGACTCGAACGTGCGCCCGTGCCCGCCGCGGTCGTCGCGGTGCTTACGGTCGTCGCGGCGCTGGCGGTCGCCCTGCTTGGAGCGATCATCGCGGCGTCCGCGGTCGTCGCGGTTGCGGTGCCCATCGCGTCCGTTGCGGAACGAACGATCCGAGCGCCTGCGGTCCTTGCGAGCCCCGCGCTCTTCTCGCGCGTCATGGTCGCGGCGATCCTCGCGCTCGTCGGCGTCGAAGCGGCCCCCGCGCTCATCGCGGCGCGAGCGGAACCCGCGTTCCTCGCGATAGCCGTCGCGATGCGCTCCGCGGCTCCCGCGCCCTGCGATGCCCGCACGACGGCCACGGAACCCGCGCTCGTCATCCGTATCGTCGCGGTCAGACTCCTCCCAGCCGCGCCCGAAGCTCACCGATCCGGCACGGCCGTGATCCCCGGGGCGGCGCTTGCCCGCGCCCGCGCGCTTCTCGCCGGCCTTGCCGAAAGCGCGCTCGCGGCGCTCTTTGCGGTTGAGCGGCCGCTGCTCCTCTGCCGGGCGCTGCTCGCCGGCATCGCCGTGGGCCGAGATGATCTCGCCGTTCTCGAGAGCCACGCCGCGCTTCTCGCCGGCCATGGCGTCCCACGCCTCGGCAACGGCGCGCGCTCGGTCATGGGAGGCACGGCGCTGCTCGGAGCGCTTGCGGCTGCGCTCGCTGTGCTGCTCTGATGACTCGCCGCGTTCGGAGGCATCGGCGCGGCCGTGCTTCCCGGCGCTTGCGCTCTTGACCTTGTCGCGCTTTCGGCCCGAACGGCCGCGCTTGGTGCCAGCGGCACGCGCGCCGGGCTTGCGGTTGGGATCGATCTCGGGGCCGCGCCCGCACTCGAGCCCCTCGGCGTCAAAGAGCTCGGCCGTCTGGCCCATGAGGCCCTCGATCTGGTAGAACTCGCCCACGTCCTGACCCGTGACAATCGTGAGCGCCCAGCCCTTCTCGCCGGCGCGGCCCGTACGGCCGATGCGATGGATGTAGTCGACCGACTCCACCGGTACGTCGAAGTTGATGACGTAGCGCACGTCCGACACGTCGATGCCGCGGGCCAGCACGTCGGTCGCCACGATCACGTCGACCTTGCCGTCGCGGAAGTCGCGCAGCGAGTGCATGCGCGCCGCCTGGCTGCGGTCGCCGTGAATGGGGGCGCAGCTGATGCCGGCGCGCTCGAGACGGCGACAGCAGGTGTCGGCGCGGCGCTTGGTGCGGCAGAACACGATGACATGGCTCGCGCCCTCGCGCTTGAGCACCGCGGTGAGCACGCCGTTCTTGGCGTCGGTGGCAACGGGCAGCACGTACTGGTCCACCGTCTCGGCGGCGGTGTGCTCGGGCACGATCTCAACGCGCGCTGGATCGCTCACGAGATCGGTGATGGAGCCGATGGCCTTCTCGTCGAGCGTTGCCGAGAAGAGCAGCGTCTGACGCTCGGCGGGCACGCGCTCGACGATCTTGCGCATATCGGGCAAGAAGCCCATGTCGAGCATGCGGTCGGCTTCGTCGAGCACGAGCACCTCGACCTGGTCGAGATGGGCGGCGCCCTGGTTGATGAGGTCGACCAGGCGTCCGGGCGTGGCAACGAGCACGTCGACGCCACGCTTGAGGGCGGCCTTCTGCGGGTTGTACGACAGACCGCCGACCACGGTCAGGGTGTGGTGCTTGGTGCGGCGCGCGATGGTGCGGCAGGCGTCGTCGATCTGCTGGGCGAGCTCGCGGGTAGGGGTCACGACGAGCATGCGCGGGCCGCCGCCGGCGGGCACGGGCGCAAGGCCGTCCATGGCGGGCAGCAAAAACGCCGCCGTCTTGCCCGTGCCGGTCTGAGCCGCGGCAAGCAGGTCGCGGCCGGCGAGAACCTCGGGGATCGCCTGCTCCTGCACCGGGGTGGGATCGCTGTAGCCCAGGTCGTAAACGGCCTTGAGCATGGTCTCGGACAGGCCGAGCTTCTGAAACGCCTCGGGGATCGGCACGTTCTCCTCGAGCGGGGGCAGCTTGGGCGCGCGCTCGCGGCGATCTCCGCCCTTGCGACGGCGATGGCGCGGACGCCTTCCCTCGCCGCGCTCGCGACGGGAGCCTCCGCGCTCCGCGCGGCCCTCGGAGCGCTTCTCGTGCTTGTCGTTGGTATCGGTATGCTCCTGCATGCTTTGTCCTCTTTCTGCCGAGGCGCAGCAGCACAGAGAAAGGCCCTCGACCTTCCTCGCATAACCTTGACTGTTGGGGCGTGCGCGCCCATGAGCCTGCATGTGCAGGCGTCCAGCCTGTGCCGCGGCACCCTTGGCGCCTTGTTGCGCACACAGGCAATCGGCGACCAGCATGCCGACTCGCACGGATCTGCCGTCTCTCGGGCCCTTGCCCGTACCTTTGCGCGCGTTGCAAACCCTGTTAGGATACCCCAGCTTGCGCACGCGCCGCATAAACCACATATCCGACGACGGATACGGCAGGAAAGCTTTGATCATGGTCGTATCCTTGACACCTCTTCTTGTGACTACCCCCTCCCCCTGAGGGGTAGGGTTTGCTATACTGTGACTGTAATGATGGCAAAGGAGCCCGGCGGAGGCGAGACGCCCGGAGCAAGCTCGCGCCGTGCCCTTTGCCGCTTGCATAAAGGAGGCCACAGGTGGCACACGAGAAATTCAACGTAGGCGGCATGAGCTGCGCCGCCTGCCAGGCACATGTAGAAAAGGCGGTCTGCAAGCTCGACGGCGTTGAGAACGTCGCCGTGAACCTGCTCTCCAACTCCATGGCCGTAGACTTCGACGAGAACGCGGTCAGCGCCGACGACATCTGCCGGGCGGTCGACCGCGCCGGCTACACGGCCTCCCCCGAGGCAGCGCCTCAAGCGAGCTCCCCCGAGGGTGCGGCTCCGACGACGAGCGCCGCTCCCCGTCAGGCCACCCCTGCCCAGGTCATGGCCGAGCAGGCACGGCACATGCGCAACCGCCTCATCGTGAGCCTCGTCTTCATGGTGCCGCTGTTCTACTTGGGCATGGGACACATGCTCGGCGCGCCGATACCTGCGTTTCTCGCCGGCGCGCAAAACAGCATGAGCTACGCGCTTGCCCTGCTCGTGCTCGCGCTGGTCATCGCCTACGTTAACCGCGCCTACTTTGAGAACGGCTTCAAGAGCCTCGCGCACCGCGCGCCCAACATGGACGCGCTTATAGCCATCGGCAGCGGCGCGAGCTTCATCTACTCTCTCTACACGATGTTCCGCATGTCGGCGGCACTCGGCGCCGGCGACCTCGAGCTGGCCCATCACCTGCAGATGAACGACCTCTACCTC
The DNA here is from genome assembly GCA_944322175.1 of uncultured Coriobacteriaceae bacterium. Lineage (GTDB taxonomy): Bacteria > Actinomycetota > Coriobacteriia > Coriobacteriales > Coriobacteriaceae > CALUOB01. The sequence goes on along the minus strand of CALUOB010000055.1, from coordinate 1,155 downwards.
GAGAGCGCAGGCATGATCCTCGCGCTCGTCACCGTAGGCAAGTACCTCGAGACGCGCTCCAAGGGCAAGACCGGCGCCGCCATCGAGAAGCTCGTGAACCTCGCGCCCAAGACCGCGACCGTGCTGATGGACGGCGAGGAGCGCACGGTGGAGGCGGACGCCATCCAGCTCGGCGCCACCGTTGTGGTCCGCCCGGGCGAGGCCATCCCCGTTGACGGCGTGGTGCTCGAGGGCAGCTCGTCGGTTGACGAGTCCGCGCTCACCGGCGAGTCCATGCCCGTCGAGAAGAACGTCGGCGACACGGTCTCGGCGGCCACCGTCAACCGTACCGGCGCCTTCACGTTTCGCGCAACGCGCGTGGGCGGCGACACCAACCTCGCCCGCATCATCCAGCTTGTGGAGGACGCCAACGCCACCAAGGCGCCCATCGCGCGCCTCGCCGACAAGGTCGCCGGCGTGTTTGTTCCCGTGGTTCTCGGCATCGCGGCGCTGACCTTTGCAGCCTGGATCATCGCCACGGGCAACCTGAGCCAGGCCGTGCAGGCGGGCGTTGCCGTGGTGGTCATCAGCTGCCCGTGCGCGCTCGGACTCGCAACGCCGCTCGCCATTATGGTGGGAACCGGCAAAGGCGCCGAGATGGGCGTGCTGTTCAAGAGCGCCGAGGCGCTCGAGACGCTGCGCGGCGTTGACACCGTGGTGCTCGACAAGACGGGCACGGTGACCGAGGGCGCGCCCCGCGTGACCGACGTGCTTCCCGCCCCCGGCGCAACCGAGAAGAGCCTGCTCAAACTTGCCGCGACTATAGAGGCCAAAAGCGAGCATCCGCTCGCCGAGGCCGTCCTCAAGCGCACGCGGGAAGACGGCTACGTGGCCCGCCCGCTCAAGGACTTTGCCGCGGTGCCCGGCAAGGGCGTCGTGGCAACCGAGGGCGCCGCGCAGGTTGCGGCCGGCAATGCCCGCCTTATGGCGGAGCTCGGCGTAAACGTGCCGGCGGACCTCGTTGCCTCGTTTGCCCAAGCGGGCAAGACGCCGCTCTTCTTCGCGCGCGGCGGGCGCTTTATGGGAACCATCGCGGTAGCCGACGCCGTCAAGCCGACGAGCGAGCGATCGATCGAAGCGCTGCGCGAGCTCGGCGTGAGCCCGGTTATGCTCACC
>CALUOB010000054.1 GCA_944322175.1 uncultured Coriobacteriaceae bacterium | reverse complement strand
AGCGGGATCTGGAAGTAGATGTAGAGCACGAGCAGGCCCTCGCCGGTGTAGAGGTCAAAGTCGGCGAGGAAGGGGATCCCCCACTGCTGGCCGAGCAGCGTGAGCACGCCCGAGTTGCCCATGAGGATCATGAAGGCAAACGCGAGCGGCACGCCCGAGAAGTTCGACATCATGTTGAGGACGAGCGTGAAGGCGTTGCGCACGCGCGGGCTCGACTCGTAGGCGAAGCGCGCGGCCAAAAACGCCACGACGATGCCCACGAGCGCCGACACCACGCTGACCCAGAGGCTGTTGACGATGGACTGCTGGTAGAGCGGCGTGGTGAACACCTTGATGAAGTTCTCGAGACCAAAGGCCTCGCTCTCCTTGCCGATGAACGCGTTGCCCACGAGCTGAGCGAGCGGCAGCAGCTCGTAGCCGATCACAACGGCCAGAAACGGCAGGAACGGCAGGTAGCCGGTCCATCCGCGGCGCTTCTGGGGACGATTGGCCCTCTCGGCAGCAGCCGGCTCGGATCCGGTCTGCGCGCCGGCAACCGGAGCAGCGGCCACGGCCCCCGCAGCGCTCGCGGCGCTCACGGCGGGCGCCTGTGTTTCAACGGAAACGGCCATAGATACCTCCTTCTTTGCATAACGGCCCGCTATGCGCAGAGCCCCCCGGAGGGGCCGAGCGCACGCGGACCATGAACGCCCGGGCACCGCGCGGCGCCCGGGCAACGGCTATCTGCTAGCCCAGGATCGGGATGATGTTCTCCTGGTACCAGGTAATGAGCTCGTTGGTGACGTCGGTCCACTTGTCGTAGTCGATCGACTGAACCTGGTCGCCGTACTGCTCGTCGGGCAGGCGCATGGCCTTGACGTCGTCGGGCAGCTCGACGCTCTCGCGGATGGGAGTCGCGTAACCGCGGGCGAGGTTGATCTGGCCCTCGTCGGAGAGGATGTACTCGCGCGCCAGGCAGGCGGCCGCCGGGTGCGGCGCGTTGGCGTTGATGATGGTGGCGTAGCCGGACTGCACCGAGCCGTCCTGCGGGATGTTGACCGTGAACTTGGCGTTGGGGTTGGCCTCGACGATCTGGGCGCGGTAGTTGAGCGAGTTGTAGTCCCAGTTGAGGCCGCAGACGACCTCGCCGTTCTCGAGACGGGCGATGCTCACGTCGCCCACGTCCAAACGGTCGTCCTCGGCGAGCTTCTGGATGAAGTCGTAGGCAGGCTGCATGTCGTCGAGGCTACCGCCGAGCGCGTAGGCAATGGCGAGCACCGCGTGCTGCGCGGAGGCCGCGGCGGTGATGTCGCCCACGGAGACCTTGTAGTCGCCGTCGAGCAGCTCCTCGAGGGTGGTCGGCGCCTCGGGGATCTCGTCGTCGTTGGTGATGATCGACATGGTGCCGTAGTAGCCCACGACCCAGTCGCCGTCGTCGTCCTTGGCCCAGTCGGGGATCTCGTCCCAGTAGCTGGTCTTGTACTTGAGGGTCACGCCCTCCTCCTCGGCCGTGGGGCCCCACTGCTGGCCCACGTCGCCGATGTCCTTGGTGCCGTCGGTGCCCTCCTCCTTGAACATGGCGATCTCCTCGGCGGAGGACATGTCCTGGTCGGCGTGCTTAAGGCCGTACTCGGTGTTGAGGTCCTCCCAGGTCTGGACCCAGTTGGCCCACGTGTCGGGCATGCCGACGGAGTTGACCTCGCCCTCCTCCTTGGCCTGGGCGATGAGGTCCTCGAGCGACATGGCGTTGTAGTCGACGGCGTCGGCGCCGGCGGAGGCGCCGCCCTCGTCGCTGCAGCCCGTCAGCCCAAGGCCGGCGATCGTGGCCATGCCAGCCATGCCGCCGAGCATGGCGAGAAGCGAGCGGCGGGTCATGGCGGGACCGGCAACAGAGCGCAGTTTGGTGTCCTTCACAGGAAGCTCCCTTCAGATGTAGACGTCGTGCGCGCCGGGCGAAAAGCGCCCTTGTCCGCAGGAGTTATAGAGCCTTTTACCTGGGGGTATTGCACGGCGGAGAGGCGCCGCGCACGCGCAGCAAGGACTATACGTCGGCACCGGCGCCACGCCCTGGAGCGCCCGACGATCCTTACGCGCGCGTGACACGTGGTGCGCGATTCTTTACGAGCGCTGCGCTGGCGCTTACACACCGTGGCGCCCGGCGTTACGCGCCGCTTACGTACAGAAGGCCGTTCGGCGAAGCCGCGCCCGCCCGCGCCCGCGAGCGCCAAAGTCCGCCCGCCCTCGGCCGCGCCGCGGCCGGCCGCGGGCTTTCCTGCGGCCCTCCGGCGGCAAACCCGTGTTTATCTGCTGCTAATACCGGTACGCCTGCGCGCGGGTGCCGGCGCGTTGCGCTACTATAAAGCGCGTGAAAAACGTCGCTCGCACAGGCTGCGGACTCCGCACGTTTTGCCTGAGCCCGCGGCTGGCTGTGCCCCCATTTGTCGAGAGGATCGCAATGCCGAAGAAGGTATCGTCCGCTTCGTACGGCTGCCTCGTGTTCAACGACGCCGTCATGCAGGAGCGTCTGCCCAAGCCGACCTACAAGGAGCTCTCGCGCGTCATCCACGACAACGTCCCGCTCGACATCGACGTTGCCAACGAAGTCGCCCACGCCATGAAGGAATGGGCGGTCGAGAACGGCGCCACCCACTACACCCACTGGTTCCAGCCGCTCAACGGCATCACCTCCGAGAAGCACGACGCCTTCCTCACGCCCAAGAGCGATGGCACGGCGCTGCTGACCTTCTCGGGCAAGGAGCTCGTTATGGGCGAACCCGACGCCTCGAGCTTCCCCAACGGCGGCCTGCGCGCCACCTTCGAGGCCCGCGGCTACACCGCCTGGGATCCCACCTCTCCGGCCTTCATCAAGGACGAGGTCCTCTGCATCCCCACGGCGTTCTGCTCGTTTACCGGCGAGGCGCTCGACAAGAAAACGCCGCTGCTGCGCTCCATCGTAGCTGTGGGCGAGGCCGCCAAGCGCCTGCTCGCGCTCTTTGGCCAGGAGCCGCACATGGTCATTCCCACCGTCGGCCCCGAGCAGGAGTACTTCCTCATCAAGGAGGAGGACTACGCCGCGCGCCCCGACCTTATCCACTGCGGCCGCACGCTCTTTGGCTGCGAGCCGGTCAAGGGCCAGGAGCTCGAGGAGCACTACTTCGGCGCCATCCGCCCCACGGTCAACGAGTTCATGAAGGAGCTCGACGACGAGCTCTGGAAGCTCGGCGTGCCGGCCAAGACCAAGCACAACGAGGTCGCCCCCTGCCAGCACGAGCTCGCGCCCATCTTCGAGAAGGCCAACGTGGCCATCGACCACAACCTGCTCACCATGGAGCTCATGAAGCTCATCGCGAGCCACCATGGTCTGGTCTGCCTGCAGCACGAGAAGCCCTTCGAGTACATCAACGGCTCGGGCAAGCACGACAACTGGTCACTTGCCGCCGACGGCGAGAACCTCCTCGACCCCGGCGACACGCCCGAGAAGAACCTGCGCTTCCTCGTGGTGCTCACCTGCGTGATCGCCGCCGTTGACCGCCATCAGGACATCCTGCGCGCCGTCACGGCAAGCGCGGGCAACGACCACCGCTTGGGCGGCCACGAGGCGCCGCCGGCTATCATCTCGATCTTCTTGGGCGACGACCTCGGCGGTATCGTCGACGCCATCATCAACGACAAGCCGTTCCGCAGCCACAAGCGCGAGACCATGGACCTGGGCGTGCCGGCCCTGCCCGACTTCCTCAAAGACACCACCGACCGCAACCGCACCTCGCCGTTTGCCTTTACGGGCAACAAGTTCGAGTTCCGCATGTGCGGCTCCAACCAGAACCTCTCCGACGCCAACAAGGTGCTCGACACCATCGTGGCCGAGATGTTCGACGAGTGCTGCGCGGCGCTGCGCGACGTGGCGCTTGAAGGCGACGAGCACGCCTTCAAGAAGGCGGCCATGGCATGGATCAAGCAGACGCTCACCCAGCACCAGCGCATCATCTTCAATGGCGATGGTTACGCCTTTGAATGGGAGGCCGAGGCCGAACGCCGCGGCTTGGTGAACTGCAAGAACACCCCCGAAGCCGTGACCCGCGCCTACGAGAACCAGGCCAACGTCGACGTGTTCGCGCGCTACGGCGTGCTTTCGCCCACCGAGTGGGCCAGCCGCTACGAGGTCAAGCTCGAGCAGTACGCCAAGCTCATCAACATCGAGGCCAACACCATGGTCTACATGGCGCGCCATATGTACCTGCCCGCGCTCATGCGCTACTCGCGCGACATCATGCGCACGGCGCTCAACAGCAAGGAGCTTTTGGGCGAGGCGTCGCCCGCCGAGATCGCGCTCGCCAAGACCATCAACGAGGGCATCAGCGCCATCGCCGCGGCAACCGACAAGCTCGAGACGCTCAACGCCCGCGCGCGCAAAGTAGCCAACATGAAGCAGCGCAGCACCATGTGCGCCGAGGAGGTTATCCCGGCTATGGACGAGCTGCGCAGCCACGTTGACGCCATGGAGCAGATCTGCGGTCACGAGTACTGGCCCGTGCCCAGCTACAACAAGATGCTCTATTACGTGTAGCAATTTGTACGGCAACCACGTGCCTTTATGCGGCCCGGTGCGCTCTTGCGCCCGGGCCGTTTGCTGTTCTCAGATGAACACGTCGGGTTTTTGCGCTCGCACTGCTACGGGTTGCCTGCGCCGACGCCGCAGCAGAGGGCGCGGCTGAGCCGCACTTCCAACAGGGCGCACAAAGGAGACGCTTCTCGGCTTCGGATCGCAACAGGGCATACTACGTGCTCGTTCTGACGTCTCATAGTGTACGTTTGGTATACCTTGTGTATGCCCTGCCACCCTCCGGCCGAGAAGGACGGCGTCTGTGCTCGTCGCGTGCTCCGGGTGCCTCGGTACCACCCCTCTGCCCGAAAGGCAAAACCATGCTGCAAGTCATCGTCTCCCCCGCCAAGAAGATGGTCGCCAACCGCGATGCGTTTGAGCCGCACGGCGTGCCACCGTTTGCCGACAAGACGGCCGCGCTTCTCGACCGCCTGCACGGCATGAGCCGCAGCGAGCTCAAGGCACTCTGGAAAACGAGCGACAAGCTCACCGACGCTGCATGCGCCCAGCTCAGCGCGCTCGAGGCGATCCCGCTGCGCGCGGCCGATCTCGGCCACCCGCGCTTTGCCGCCGCAACGGGACCGGCGATCTTCTCGTACGTGGGCATTCAGTACCAGAGCATGGCGCCCGCCGTTATGGACGAGCGCGCGCTGGACTGGCTGCAAACGCACCTGTGGATCCTCTCGGGCTTCTACGGATGCGTGCGACCGTTTGACGCCGTGGCGCCCTACCGGCTCGAAATGGGCGCGCGCCTCGCCATGCCGGCCGACGAGAAGAACGGCCACGGGGCAACAAGCGACCTCTATGCGTACTGGGGCGCCGATCTTGCGCGCGCCGTATGCACCGGCGAGGAGACGTGCGTGGTCAACCTGGCAAGCGTTGAGTACGCCAAGGCCGTGCTCCCCCACCTACCCGCGAACGCTCATGCCGTTACCTGCGTCTTTGGCGAAGAGCTGAAGCAAGGCAAGCCGGTGCAGCGCGCCACGGCGTCCAAGATCGCGCGTGGATCGATGGTGCGTTGGATGGCAGAGGGCAGCGTTGAGGACCCCGAGCAGCTCTGCCGCTTCGACATCGGCTACCGCCATGCGCCCGAGCTGGACCGCTTGGATGCGCGCGGCAACCGCACGCTCGTGTTTCTCAAAAGCTGACGCCTTCTGCCGTTGCCGCGCGAGCCGTGTCCTGACACCCCCGCCACCGGCGCCGCCACCGACAGGCGGCCGACAGCGCACGAGCTGCACTGCGAGCCGCAGGCCGCAAGCCCTATACTGAGTGCATGGCAGCCTAACGAGAGGGGACCTTATGCACGAGGCGCGCAAAGCGGCGTTTGCCAAGACCGCCGAGACCATCATCAAGAACCTGAAGAAGCGCAACATCGAAGGCTACTACTGCGCACGCAGCGCCGACGCCGTTGAGCTCGTGCGCGAGCTCGTGCCCGAGGGGTCCTCGATCACCTGGGGCGGCTCGGAGTCCTTTGCCGAGACCGGCGTGAAGGACATGCTCCTTGCCGGCAACTACCGCATCGTCGACCGCTCCCGTGCAACCACGCCCGAGGAGCAGCGCGAGGTCTGGCGCGAGCGCGTGTGCGCCGACTACCACTTCATGAGCGCCAACGCCATCACCACCGGCGGCGAGATCGTGAACATCGACGGCAACGCCGACCGCCTGTCGCTTCTGCTCCACGGCCCGGAGCACGTGATCATGCTCGTGGGCGCCAACAAAGTCGTCTCCGACGTGGAGTCGGGCGTCAAGCGCACGCGCACGTACGCCTGCCCGCCCAATGCCGCGCGCCTGCACACCGAGACCCCCTGCGAGCTCACCGGCGTTTGCGCGGAATGCCACGCGCCCAAGTGCATGTGCTGCCAGGTCGTGGTCACGCGCCACAGCCGCCACACCGGCCGCATCAAGGTCGTTCTTATCGGCGAGGACCTCGGGTTCTAGGGGCGCTTGCCGGCGTTCTGCCCCCGCACGGCACCACGCCACCATACCGCCCCAGACGAGAAGCGCCTCCGGCATCGAAACCGGAGGCGCTTTGCATAGCACGGCTACCAGCAGCCGGCTAGTTCGCGGAGAAGGGCGATCTCGCGAGCATAGCCTTCAAGCTCGTTGGGCGTCTCGAGAATAAACGGCAGGTCACGCAGAACGGGGTGGCGCACGATGCGCGCAAACGCCTCGATCCCGCCGCCGAGTTCCTCGCTGCCGAGGTACCCCGCGCCGATGACCTCGTGGCGGTCTTTGCGCGCGCCGCAAGAGTTCTTGGAGTCGTTGAGATGCACGGCACGCAGGCGCGTGAGCCCCACCGCGCGGTCGAAGGCCTCGAGCACGCCGTCGAGGTCGTGCACGATGTCGTAGCCCGCATCGTGCACATGACAGGTGTCGAGGCACACGCCGAGCTTGTCGGCGAGCTCGGGCGCGCGCTCGCCAACCGCGCAGATGATGGCGGCGAGCTCCTCAAACGCACCGCCGACCTCGGTGCCCTTGCCTGCCATGGTCTCGAGAAGCACCGTAGTGCTCTGATCGGGCCACATGACCCGGCAGAGCGTATCGGCGATGAGCTCGATGCCGCGCGCGGCACCCTGCCCCACATGACAGCCGGGGTGGAAGTTGTAATAGTTGCCTGGCAGATGCTCGAGGCGCTCCAGGTCCTCGCGCATGCCCTCGAGTACGAACGCGCGGGCACGCTCCTTGTCCGAGCACGGGTTGTAGGTGTACGGCGCATGCGCCACGAGCTTGCCGAAGGCGTGCTCTGCCATGATCTGCTTAAGGCCCGCAAGGTCGCGCTCGTCCAAGGCGCGCGCCTTGCCGCCGCGCGGATTGCGCGTGAAGAACGCGAAGGTGCTCGCCCCGATCGAGACCGCCGTGCGCCCCATGGCCGCGTAGCCCCTCGCCGTCGAAAGATGACACCCGATTGTCAGCATCACGAAATCCTCCCTGCTTGTGCGCCAAGTACGCAATGGGAATCCGCGCCCGGTGCCACCCGCTCCGCGTCGCTCGCCGCGACAACGTTGAGGCCCTTCTCGGCGGCAACGCGCTCCATAAGCGCGCCGACAGCGCGAACGGCGTCGGCGATGGCGGTCACCACCGCCTGCTGCTCGTCGCGCGTCAGCTGGGGCGCGCGCCGCGCGGCGATTACATCTCCGCCCGACAGATCGGCGGCTCCGCGCCCCGATCCCACGCAGCGACGGTACGCGAAGAACCCGCCTTGCACCTGAAACGTAACGAGTGCGCTCAGCCGCGGGTCGTTGCACGCCTCGGGCAGGATCTCCTCGAGACGTGCGCGCACCGCCTCCTCGATGCCCTGCGAAAGCACCGCCGCCTGCTCGCCCCTGAACAGCACGTCGATCAGCTCGCGGTGCTTCTCGAACGACGAGAACAGCTGCCACGAGGCGCGGTCGGGGGCGGTCAGCAGCGCCGCCGGCTCATCGATACCCGCCACGATCATCTCGATCGTCTCGCGCTGAAGGGCCTCGGAGAGATCGTAGATGCTGCGGTAATGCAGGTAGAAGGTCGCCTTGCCCACCTGGGCGCGGTCGGCGAGCTCGCGCACCGTGATGCGGCCAGCGCCCTTCTCGGCACGCAACTCGAGGTACGCGCGGCGAATGCTGGCGCGCGTCTTCTTTTCTCTGAGGTCCACGGCGCTCCTTTGGTCAACGACGAGCAGATAGGGCCAGGTCCGGCCACAGGTCAGGCCGCTTTGGATCCTTGAAGGACCCCTACGCTGGACATTTAGCACGTTTTGTCCAGTACCAGACATGCCGTTCAAGATGTCGCTGGGAAGTCGGCATCAAGCTTGCTATCCTCATAGTAGTCCATTACTGGACAGTTATCTATAAGCTTGAGAGACCAACACGGCCGTCCGCCGATCTTCTCCTTCGGTCGCACCGGACGGCCGTGCGCGCCTCAAGCACGTGCCGCCGCGCTGCGGCACCGGGTTCAAAGGGGCAAGCGCCATGGAAATGCAGGAGTTCTACCGCGGCCTGAGCTTTGACGCGCACAAGTACTTCGGTGCGCACCTTGAGGCGGCGGAGCACGGGCCGTCGCTGGAAACCTCGAGCACGGACCCCGGCAACCCGGCCTCAGCGCTCCCCCGTCCCGCGACGTTCAGAGTGTTTGCCCCGGCAGCGGCCGGCGTGGTGCTGCTCCTCGGCAGCTGCGCCGAACCCGCGGACACGCCACCGCGCGAAATCCCGCTCGATCGCGCCTACGACGGCAACGTCTTTGAGGTGCGCGTGCCCGACGTGCGCCCGGGCGACCCGTACGAGTACCGCATCTACCGGCGCGACGGAAGCTACCAGGACCACTGCGACCCCTTCGGCTTTGGCATGGATCTGCGTCCCGGCCATCGTTCCATCGTGCGCGACCTCGGCGCCTACCGTTTTAGCGACGACGCCTGGATGCAGAGCCGCAGCGCTTGCCTCGACCGCCCCCTCAACATCTACGAGCTGCACGCCGGCTCCTGGCGCAAGCCCAAGGACGAGAACGGCGAGGAGCAACCCGACCTGTGGTACCGCTACGACGAGCTCGCCGAGCCGCTCATCGCCTACCTCAAAGAGGGCGGCTACACCCATGTGGAGTTTCTGCCGCTGACCGAGTACCCCGCCGACGAGAGCTGGGGCTACCAGCCCGTGGGGTTCTTCTCGCCCACGAGTCGCTTTGGCACGGCCGACCAGCTCATGACCCTTATCGACCGCCTGCACCAGGCAGGCATCGGAGCCATTTTGGACTTTGTACCCGTGCATTTTGCCTGCGACGCCTGGGGGCTCGCCAACTTTGACGGCACGGCGCTCTTTGAGTATCCCAACCAAGACGTGGGCGTGAGCGAATGGGGCAGCTGCAACTTCATGCATTCGCGCGGCGAGGTGCGCAGCCTTCTGCAGTCGGCGGCGCAGCACTGGCTCGGCACCTTCCATTTTGACGGGCTCAGGCTCGACGCCATCAGCCGCATCATCTACTGGCAAGGCGACGAGCGGCGCGGCGTCAATGGCAACGCGGTCGACTTTATCCGCACCATGAACGCGGGACTGCACGCGCGCAACGCCGGATGCCTGCTCGCGGCCGAGGACTCCACCAACTTCCCCGGGGTCACGCACCCCGCATCCGAGGGCGGACTCGGATTCGACTACAAGTGGGACATGGGCTGGATGCACGACACGCTGTCGGTGTTTCAGATGCCGCCCGCCGAGCGGCGCGAGAAGTACCATAAGCTCACGTTCTCGATGATGTACTACGGCGGCGAACGCTACCTGCTGCCGTTCTCGCACGACGAGGTGGTGCACGGCAAGGCTACGATCCTGCAGAAGATGAACGGCGCGTACGAGGGCAAGTTTGCCCAAGGGCGCGCGCTTTACCTGTACATGGCCGCGCACCCCGGCAAGATGCTCAACTTCATGGGCAGCGAGTTCGGGCAGCTGCGTGAATGGGATGAGAAGCGCGAGCAGGACTGGCTCTTGCTCGGCTATCCCGTGCACGACGCGTTCAGGCGCTTTATCTGGGAGCTCAACAAGCTCTACCTCGAGCATCCCGCGCTCTGGGAGCGCGACTACGGTGACGATGGATTCGCTTGGCTCGACTGCCACCAAGAGGCGCGGGTCGTTTACGCCTTCGAACGCCGCGGGGGCGGTGAGCGTTTGGCCTGCGTGCTCAACCTGAGCGACAAGGAGCAGGACTACGCGGTGCCGCTTGACGGCTCGGCTATGACAGGAGAGGCGGCCAGGCCGGAAGCCAGTCCCTCGGACGATACCGATACGGCCGCAACAGACGACGCCCTCCCGTCAAAAGCGCCCGCAAGCAAGCCAGAGCCTGCGGATACGCTGCTCTACACCGATTGGCAGCGCTTTGCCGGCGCCACACCCGACAACGAGAACCCCTGCACGATCACCGACGGCATTCTGCATTGCCGTCTCGCTCCCAACTCAGGCGTGCTCGTCTTGGTCTAGGTCGCGCCGCAGGAACCTTTCCGCACATGCACGACGATCTGTGAAATAAAGTCGACGCCCGGGGCTACTCGCATCCCGGGCGTCGTTATCGACCCGCCCTCGACAAACCAGGCAAGCCGCCCCGACGGTGCCGTGACAGGTAAAAGCCAGATGATTGCGTTTTACGGCGATACCCTGCGGTAGATGACCTCGCTGCACCTGTAAAAGCCCTGGTACGCGCAGCGGGCTTCCCCGGTATTCACGCAGCCCACCTCAAAACGCAATCATCTGACTTTTACTTTCTGCCGTAATAACGCCGGCGGTCTGCACACTGCCCTCAAGCTGCTTACAGCATCTACCAATCACCCATTTACGCCACGGCTTTACCATATATGTGGTTTAATGGCACTGAGATAAGCAACTCAACAGAAAGGCCGCTATGATCCGCGCTACGTCTGCACACTTGGCACCCCACGTCCTTGTTGTCGGCGGGGGCATCGGCGGCACCATGGCAGCGCTCGCTGCCGCCCGTGCGGGAGCGAGCGTCTCCCTTGCCTGCGCCGGGAAGCTCTTCTCAGGATCGAGCTTTTATCAGGGCACTTGGGGGCTCGGACTCGTAGGGCCCGAGGACAAGGCCGACGAAGAAGAGCTGGCGCAAACCATTCTGGACCTCGGAGGCGGCGCCGCGGATCCCGCGCTCGTGCGCAGCTTCGTTGCGGGCATCCGCCCCGCCATCGACTACCTGGAGGACCTCGGGGTCAAGCTGCAGCACCCCGACCGCGCCGACGAGCGTGAGTTTATCCCCTGCTTCGACCATAAGCATCGGCTCTGGCGCGGCATCACGCGCGCAACCTACGAAGAGGCCGTGGGCGCCGCGCTCGCCGAGGCGGGCGTGGAGGTGCTCCCCCACCGCGAGCTCATGGACCTTGTCGAGCGGAACGGCCGCGTTGCGGGAGCGGTTCTCTTTGACCGCGAGCACAAGGACTTTGAAAAGCTGCGGGCGAGCGCGGTCGTGCTCGCTACGGGCGGTTACGGTGGCCTGTTTGAGCGTCGCCTTACTGCCGCCGATGTCATAGGGTCCGCCCAGGCCATCGCAGTCGAGCATGGCTGCGAGCTCGTGAACCTCGAATTCATGCAGATCATGCCCGCCTTCATCAAACCGCGCAGCGCTTACGGCGTCGTGTTCAACGAGAAGGTCTGGCGCTACACCGACCTTGTTGCCGACGACGGATCGGACGCCCTCGAGCCGTGGGCGTGCGATGAGGGCCTGACCGTGCAGGAAGTTCTCGAGCTTCGCAGCGGCCACGGGCCGTTCTCGGCACGCACTGCCTCGCGGGCAGTCGACCGTGCGATCGATGCGGCGGGACCCGAGGGCGAGCGCGTTCGGTACCGGAACCTAGCCGGCGCACAGGAGAACGGCGCAGATGACGCAGGCGCCGCGCACGAGCTGCCCGAGTTTGTGCGCACGTACTTCTCGTGGCTCGAGAGCGACCGTGGCGTGCGCTCGGACGACGAGATGCGCATCGCGGAGTTTGCGCACGCAGCAAACGGCGGCATACGCATAAACGAGCACGGCGCTACCGACCTTGCAGGGCTCTACGCCTGCGGCGAGTGCACCGGCGGTATGCACGGAGCCGACCGTCTGGGCGGCTTGGCAAGCGCCAACGCCCTCGTGTTTGGCCTGCGCGCCCGGCGCGCTGCCGCGCTTCTCGCCCCCAAACGCGACGAGGCCACGGGAGCG
>CALUOB010000053.1 GCA_944322175.1 uncultured Coriobacteriaceae bacterium | reverse complement strand
CGAGGCGGACTCGGCGAGCAGACGGGCGCGATCCTCGAGGAAGGCGACGGCCCCCTCGCTCGTAACCGCCTCGATGCGGCGCACGTTGGCACCGGTCGAAGACTCGGAGACGATGCGGAAGAGGCCCACCTCGGCGGTGTTGCGGGCGTGCGTGCCGCCGCAGAGCTCGCGAGAGAACGGACGCTCCTCGGTACCGACCGAGACCACGCGCACGCGGTCACCGTACTTCTCGCCAAAGAGGGCCACGGCGCCGGCGGCCTTGGCCTCGTCGATGCCCATCTCCTGGGTAACAACGGGCTTGGCAGCAAAGATCTCGCGGTTGACGAGCTCCTCGATGCGCGCGAGCTCGTCGGACGTCACGGCCTCGAAGTGCGTGAAGTCGAAGCGCAGGCGTTCGGGCGTAACAAGCGAGCCGGCCTGGTTCACATGGTCGCCGAGAACCTCCTTGAGCGCGGCGTCGAGCAGATGCGTCGCAGTGTGGTTGCGACGAAGAAGCTCACGGCGGTGATGGTCAACCGTAGCGGAAACAACGTCGCCCTCGGCAAGAGAGCCCTTCTCGACGTGCGCAACGTGCGCGTAGATGCCGTTGTGCGCCTTGGTGTCGGACACAGACGCGCTGAAGTCTCCGCTGCTCAGGACACCGGTGTCGCCCACCTGACCGCCCATCTCGGCGTAGAAGGGCGTGCGGTCGAGAACAACCTCGACGTCCTGGCCTGCTTCGGCACGCTCGACGCGCTCACCGTCGCGCACGATGGCGAGAACGCGCGCGCCCTCGAGCTCGTCGGCCTCATAGCCGTAGAACTCGGTCGGGGCAAGCGTATCGGAAAGCTCGGTCCACACGTCGTTGAACGTGCCCCAGGCGTCGCCCTTGACGTTGGCACGGGCACGCTCGCGCTGAGCCTCCATCTCGCGGTTGAATCCCTCGATGTCGACTGCGTGGCCCGCGCCCTCGGCGATCTCGACGGTGAGGTCCACCGGGAAGCCGAAGGTGTCGTGCAGCATGAAGGCGGCGGATCCGGGAAGCGTCTCACCCTCGGCGAGTTTGGAAAGCGCCTCGTCGAGGTACACGCGACCGTTGTCGAGCGTCTGCGAGAAGCGCTCCTCCTCCGCGCTCACGATGCCCTTGACGAGCGTGGCGTTCTTGACGAGCTCCGGGTAGGCGTCGCCCATGAGTTCGTTCACGCGGTCGATGAAGCGCGTGAGGAACGCGCCCGAGACGCCGAGCAGGCGACCGTGGAACACGGCGCGACGAAGCAGGCGGCGCAGCACGTAGCCGCGACCCTCGTTGCTCGGCAGGATGCCGTCGGAGATCATGAAGTCGACCGAGCGGGCGTGGTCGGCAATGATGCGCAGGGAGCGGCTCGGGCCCTCGTAGTCGTCGCTCACGTAACTCGCGCCCGAGATCTCCTCGCCGAGCTTGATCAGGCCCTGCATGATGTCGCTGTCGAAGAACGAGGTCTTGCCCTGCATGATGGCGCTCATGCGCTCAAGACCCATGCCGGTATCGAGGTTGCGATGCGGGAGCTCCGGCATCGAACCGTCCTCCTGACGGTCGAACTGCGTGAACACGAGGTTCCAGTACTCGAGGAAACGGTCGCAGTCGCAGCCGGGCGCGCAATCCGGACGTCCGCAGCCAACGTCCTCGCCCATGTCGTAGTAGATCTCAGAGCAGGGACCGCAGGGACCGGTAGGACCGGCAGCCCAGAAGTTGTCGTCCTCGCCGAGACGCGAGATGTGATCCTCGGCAACGCCGAGAGAGCGCCAGATGTCGTGCGTCTCGTCATCATCGGTAAAGACCGTGAAGTAGAGACGATCCTTAGGCAGGCCGAAGACCTCGGTGGAAAGCTCGAGCGCCCAGCGACAAGCCTGCTCCTTGGAGACCCCGCCGAAAGAGAAGTTGCCGAGCATCTCGAAGAACGAGGCATGGCGGCCGTCGCAGCCGATGATGTCGATGTCGTTAGTGCGCACGCACTTCTGGCACGACGTGGCACCGATCTCGTGCATGGTCTTCTTGCCCTGGTAGTAGGGCTTGAACTGGTTCATGCCGGCGTTCGCCAGAAGCAGCGAAGGATCGTCGGGAATGAGCGACGAGGACGGGAAGAGCCTGCAGCCGCGGTCCTCGAAGAACTTCAGGAACGCGGAGCGGATCTCGGCCGTGGTCGTCGGCGTAGTGGATGCTGGCATACTGCTCCTCATAGGTTTTGCCGGCGCCCCGCTGGGCTCCGGCCCATCTCAAATTCACGATGTTTCATTATATCCAATGACACAACGCGCATTCTTCACGCCACCTACCTGCACGGATTCACGACAGACAGGGTTCAAACGGATTGTTGCTATTTGACTGAACTCATGTCAAGACAGATAGGAGGCGCGTGGAGAGATCAACGATTACGGAGCCGTGCACACCCCTGACGTTATTCGTCTAGCAAGGAGCACTTTTCGCTATATTGCTGTAGATCAAATTACAGTGTTAATATATGTAATACTCTTGCTGTCATATATGCTCACGGTCGTATAAAGGTAGCAAAGGATGACAAAACGGATCAGTGCTCTAACAGCTACCATCATAGGTATTGTCATCCTGTGTTTTGCCATGCATGCGTATAAGGCTAGTTGGCAAGTTGGCGGAAGCGACCACCTCGTGCAAGTCACCGGAATTGTTACAGATGTAACCGACCTGCCGTGCGTAACAATATCAACAGATGAGAATGGCACTATGTCCTTCTCGTTCGCAAGGAGCAATCTTCGCGCCCTCGGCTATGGCTCTGACTGGGAGATCGATTCGAACGTTGTCGTAGAGTACTTCCCCCAGCTCGACAAGTACGGCAACTATGTTGGTAGAGATATTGCAGCTACCAAAGCCCCCTAGTGCTCTCCGACAGACAGGGCTCAAAACAACTGAAGCCTATGTGATGACAGCGACCGCCCGGTTTGGGCGGTCGCTGTTCTCAAGGGCGTGTTGTTAGGGGCATTAACGCTGGTCGGGGTCGTCGGCCGAGGCGGAGTCGTCGGCAACGCCGGGGCCCGAGGGGATAACGGGAACCTCCCCGGGAGCGGGAGCAGCCACCCCGAGCTTGCGCTTCTCGGACGGCACGGGAGCCGTATCGGACGTTTTGGACGCAAGCGTATCGGAGGCGGGAGCCGGAGCGCTTGAGTTGTGCCGCTCGGGCATAATCTCGGGGATACGGTCCTTGATGAAGAGCGAACGCCAGGCGTCAGCCGGCTGACCGGGAAGCATGGACCAGACGACCGTGCTGTCGGGGTCGGGCTTGGGCATGGCCTGCGCGTCGGGAACCGACTCCTGCGAGACGATCTCGGAGTCCGCTACGAAGGTGTCGTCGCCTAGAGCGTCGTAAACCGAAACCGGATGCCCTTCGGCGTCAAGGTAGGGCGTGCCCTTGAAAATGGCGCCCTCGTAGGCAACGAGCTGGCGGCCGGTTTTGCTCTCGAAGTAGAAGACGAAGATGCCCTTGAGCGCGGCGCAGAACGGAATGGCAATGATCATGCCCAAAGGACCCATGAGCGCCGAGCCGATGACGATGGCCGCGAGGCTCATGGCCGGGTGAACCGAGACCGTGGACTGCATGACCTTGGGCGAGATGACGTTGTCGGTGATGTTTTGCGCGACCACGCACACCACAAGAGTCCAGATGGCCATGACCGGGCCGCCGAACAGCGCGATGATTACCGCGATGCCCGCCGAGAACCACGGGCCGATGACCGGGATGAGGTGCAGGATGCCCGTGAGCACGCCCATGAGGCCAGCGTAAGGATGGTCGACGAGCAGGAGCCCGCCGAAGACCAGCAGGCCGTTGATGAGCGACGTGATGATGGTGCCGCGCATGTAACCGCCCACCGACCGCGAGAGAATGGCGATCATGAAGCGGTAGTCCTCGTCTTTATCGTCGCCGAGGATAGTGCCGACCTCGGTGTGGATGCGCGGGTAGTCGCGCGCAAGCCAGTACGCAAGGACCAGGCCCAAGAAGACCATGAAAAGTGTGGAGGCAAAGCCGCCGACGAACGGCATGATGCCGCGGCCGAGATCGCTGGCGATGCTCGCGAGCTCGCTCGTGACGGTGCGCTGCAGGGAGTTGAGCAGCTGGTTGAGGCTGCTGAACGCCTCGGTTGACGCAAGCGACTCGAACTCGCGTGAGAGCACGGCCACGCCGTGCTGCAGCTCGCTGAAGTAATGGGGCACCTGATCGAGCACGTCGACGATCTGCGCCACGAACATAGGCAGGATGAGCGTGAACGTAAGGACGATAGCCGCGATGACCACCGCAAGGCCGATGAGCGCGCCGATGCCGCGCGGAACATGATGGCGCTCAAGGATGTTGACGATGGGCGCCTCGATAAAGGCCACGAGCGACCCTACCGCCAAAAACTCGAGTACGGGCGAGAGTATGCCCAGAACGTTGAGCGCGGCAGAGGCGATGACGATCGCGCCAACTATGATCCAAATGACGTAGAACGCGCGGCGAGGACCGCTCGCGCGCCCAGCGTCGCGCTGATCGGATTGTCTCGTCGAAACCTGCATCGGGACATGCCCTCATTTCATGGTCTGCGCAGCGCCCGCAAAGGCGCCGCGCCGTCGTTACTTGCGAACCATTACGCCTTCAGGATCGATTTTATCCTGAATCTTCTTGAGCGTGCGCCGTAGCAGGCGCGACACCTGAACCTGGGAGATGCCCAGACGCTCGGCGATCTCGATCTGCGTCATGCCCTGCAGGAACCTGAGCTCTATGACCTCGCGCTCGCGCGGAGAGAAGTTCTTGAGAACATCCTCGATGACCAGGCGGTCGTCGGTGAAGCTCAGGGCGGAGTCCTCCGTAGCGTACCGGTCGATGATGGAGGGGGCATCGTCGGCCTCGGGGTTCGTGGACCCCTCGAGCGGCACCGAGCTGTAGGCGCTCGAAGACTCCATGGCCTCGAGCACCTCTTCCACCGACGCACCCAGATAGTCGGCGATCTCGTCGACCTTGGGCGAGCGCTGGAGCTCCGTGGTGAGGAAGTCGGTCGCTTGGTTGACCTTGGCCGAGAGCTCCTGAAGCCGGCGCGGCACGCGCACGCTCCAGCCCTTGTCGCGGAAGTGGCGCTTGATCTCGCCGAGGATAGTGGGCGTGGCATACGTGGTGAACTCGAGCCCGCGGCTCGGGTCAAAGCGGTCGATAGCCTTGAGGAGGCCGAGGTAGCCCACCTGCACGAGGTCGTCAAGCGGCTCGCCGCGGTTTTTGAACTTGTTGGCAAGGAAGCGGACGAGGTTCATATGAGACATAACGAGCTTCTCGCGGGCGTCCATGTCGCCCTTCTCTTTGTATCGACGAAAAAGCTCGTGCGTCTTCTCTTTGTCCCACGCCATCTTTCCTGAAGAAGTGGCAGTTTCTGGCATAGCTATACGTCCGCTCGTAGATCAAGGAGAAGCGCCGCGGGATGCTCGCGCTTCTCGTAGGTGTCGCACACGCTCGCGAGGATCAGGTCGGTGTAGACCGCCGTAGGATCGTCGGCAGACCTCTTCTCAAAGGGAATGTCGCCGAGATCGAAGCTCATGGCGAGGTGCTGGTCGTCAACGGTGAAGACGATGTCGATAAGCTCCTCGGGCTCGGTAGCGCATGCGTAAACAAACGCCTCTTCGGCGGCCATGCGCACGTCTTCGATCTTCTCGACCGACATGTTGGAAAGCATGGCGACATTGGCGGCGGTCATGCGCACGAGCCGCGCAAAGCACGGCTTGGCAAGAACGGTCAACGTTACGGGCGCGGAGGCGCACTGGTTGTCCATCGGTTCTCCTATTCGGCGCTCTTGGTCTGGTGGTCGGCAGCGGCAAAGTGCGCGCCGTCGGCAGGCTCGTTGTCGGCAGGCTCGTTGTCGCTCGCAGCGTCGTAGGTGAAGTAGCGCTGCGGCACGTTCTCGGGCTCAGGTGCCTCGGCCTGGGCAGCACCCTCGGAAGCGGCAGCCTCCGCGGCGCCGGCAGCGGGCTCCTCGAGCGCACGGTCACCGCGGTGGGCGCCGATCTTGCGGCCGAACAGGCGCGACACGGCGCCCGAGGCGCTCTCGGCGATGCCCGAGACGGCATTAGAGGTGTTGGACGCCGCGGCGGTGACGTCGGACACGTGGCGCAGGACGCCGTTGACCTCGATAAGGTCGTCGGTCAGGGCCTCAACGGCAACGCTTGCCTGCTTGAGCAGGGGCTCGGCCTGAGCAACGAGGGGCTCGACGTGCTTGATGGCAGGCTGCAGATCGTCAAGGGCGCCGTCGAGCTTGGCTATAACCGGACGCGCCTCGGCAACGGCGTCGGTGACCTCGGAGACGGCCTTGGAAACGTTGGCGTCGAGCGCCTCGGCAGACTCGCGGGCACGGCGCGCCGTGAGCGCGATCTCTACGACCGCCCATACGCCGACGATGATCAGCACGATGAGCGCGATGGTGATGATGATGTCCATTCCGTCCTCCCCGGACTCGGGCTTGCCGATTGCTTTGGTCACCGCCGCACGCAAGGGCGGACGGCAGGCACATTACTTCTTCTATACCCTATTCGCAGCGCGTGAAGCTCCTCAACGCCAAGAGGCGCTAGGCCTCACCTTCGTCACCAACCTCCGGCGACCTTCCTGTGCGGTCGCGTTGGCTCTGCTCGAAGCGCCATTCCTCCCAGCCGCGCCCCGCCGGCTTCCAGAACGCGCCGCGCTCGAGGCCTTCGGGAAGATAGCGCTGCTCGACCCAGCCCGACGGATAGTCGTGCGGATACTTGTAAGGTCCGTACTCGTCGGAGCCCGGGCGGTGGCGATCGCGCAGATGGCTCGGAACCTCGCGCAGGCCGCCCGAGCGCACGGCGGCGAGAGCCGCGTCAATAGCCGCTTCGCAGGCATTGGACTTGGGCGCGAGCGCGTTGTAGATGGCCGCCTGCGCCAAGTTGATACGGCACTCGGGGTACCCGATGACCTCGGTGGCTTTGAACGCTGCCTCGGCCACGAGCAGGGCCTGCGGATCGGCGTTGCCGATGTCTTCGGAGGCGGCAATCATGATGCGACGAGCGATGAACTTGGGGTCCTCGCCGGCGTCGATCATGCGCGCGAGCCAGTACACCGCGGCATCGGGGTCGCTGCCGCGCATAGACTTGATGAAGGCCGAGATAACGTCGTAGTGCATGTCGCCGTGCTTGTCGTAGGTAAGCCCGGTGCGCGGGTTTGCCGTCTCGACGTCGGCGAGCGTAATGGGTATGCGCTTCTCCCCCGGCCTGTCCGGAACCTCGACGGGCTCGTTGTCTGACGCCATCTGGCTGGCGAGCTCGAGCGAGGTGAGCGCGGCACGGGCGTCGCCTGCCGAGAGCATGCAGATTGCCTCGACGGCCTCGTCGTCTGCCCAGTACGCCCCCGCCAAGCCCTGGGGCGCTTCGAGCGCGCGGCGCACGAGGGTCTCGATATCGTCTTTTGAGAGATGCTCGAGCTCCACCACGCGCGAGCGCGAGAGCAAGGCGGAATTGACCTCGAAGTACGGGTTCTCGGTCGTGGCGCCGATGAGCACGACGGTACGGTTCTCGACAGCGTGGAGAAGGGCGTCTTGCTGAGCGCGGTTGAAACGATGGATCTCGTCGATGAAGAGGATCGTGCGCTTGTCGAAGGCAAGCAGGCGGCGCTCGGCGTCGTCGATCTCGCGGCGCAGGTCCTTGACCGTGCCCGTGACGGCGGATACCTCTACGAACTCGCTCTTGGTATGGGCGGCGATGATGCGCGCGAGCGTGGTTTTGCCCGTGCCCGCGGGTCCGTAGAGAATCACGCTCGAAAGCGCGTCGTGCTCGATGGCCCGAGCGAGCCATGAGCCGGGACCCACTGCCTTGCGCTGACCCACGTACTCCTCGAGCGTGGTGGGACGCATGCGGGCGGCAAGCGGGGCGTTGGCCGTAGCCTGGCGTTGCTCTATGGCAGTGAAGAGAGTTTCCATGGGGCATATTCTAACGGTTCGGACATACGTTCGAAAGAAGATCCGCCCAAAGCACAAAGAAGGCGCGCCCCGGACAATCCGGAGCGCGCCGAACATGCGCTATGCGAGCTGCAGCTGCGCGGCTTAGCCGAAGTAACGCTTGAGCAGGCCGGCGAACGCCTTGCCGTGACGAGCCTCGTCGCGAGCCATCTCGTGCACGGTGTCGTGGATGGCGTCGAGGTTGGCGGCCTTGGCGCGCTTGGCAAGGTCGGTCTTGCCGGCGGTGGCGCCGTTCTCGGCCTCAACGCGCATCTCGAGGTTCTTCTTGGTGGAGTCGGTCACGACCTCGCCCAGGAGCTCGGCGAACTTGGAAGCGTGCTCGGCCTCCTCGTAAGCGGCCTTCTCCCAGTACAGGCCGATCTCGGGGTAGCCCTCGCGATGAGCCACGCGGGCCATGGCGAGATACATGCCGACCTCAGAGCACTCGCCCTCGAAGTTGGCGCGCAGGTCGTTGACGATGTCCTCGGGGACCTCGGGGAGCTTGCCGACGCCCACGACGTGCTCGGCAGCCCAGCTCATCTCGGTCTCAGACTGCTTGATGAAGCGGTCACCGGAAACGCCGCACTGGGGGCACTTGAAATCGGCGGGCAGCTCCTCGCCGTCGAACTCCTCAACGTAACCGCAAACAGGGCAGACAAACTTCATTGTTGTTCTCCTTTACCATTGGCGATCAAGGTGCGCCGACCCCTGTGAGTCCTCGTCGGCGCACGGTAAGCATAGCACAGATTTCTGTTGCTTATTTTGTCACATTTGACGGCAATTAGAAGAAAACCGCACGATAAGGCTAGGCAGTCCGTCCTCTCTTCATGAGGGCAGACCCCACCGGATACGCAACAAGCCCGAGAAGCGCGATCGTTGCCGCCAGCACGTTGAGCGGTACGTTCAATGCAGCGTCGTGGGCGGCAAACGCGCGCACGAACTGGCTCGCGATGAGAAGAGCGTAGACCGTGCCGACGTAGCGAAGAACCCTGCCTTTGACCCCGGTGAACTCGCTGTCGGTGTTGCCGACGATGCCGCGCATGACGTCCATGGTCCCTCCCCGCCTCGACGCTACAAATGAAGGCTCTTGCCTTTACCTACACGCTACCCAGCGTTTTGCAAGCAACGGTCATGCTTCTGTTAGGGCAAGGTAAGGAATTCGGCGCTGAGGAGAGAAGCGAGCGGCTAGCTGAAACGCCGGAAGGCGCACGCTCAGGGACACCCTTAGCTGACGCGCCTCACCCGCAGCGCGCACACCGGATCGCCCGCGAGGATGGACTTCTCGGCAACTACCTCAAAGCGCTCGTCGAACCACAGCTCGTGCATCACGAGCGTCACGCTCTGCCGCGCGCAGGCGCAGAGCCCGGGGTCGTGTACGTAACCCTGAACGTGCAGCGGGCAGGAGCATTCCTCAAACGTGAGCTCCCACTCCCTTCTCGGCTCCACCACGGTCGCGCAAACGCCGGGCGCCTCGCCGAGAAGCTCAAAAAACGCGTCCAGGTCCCCGCCAGCCCGCTCGAAGAGTGCCCCGTACTTCTCCATGGCGCCTTGGGCAAGGCAATTGCGCGCGCACGCCCTGAAGATCCGATCGCGCTGAGGTGCCCCCAGCGTAGAGACCCCCTGCATGAACCCAGAGAACCAATAGGAGATGTCGTGATGGTCGTCGCGCTCCGCCATGGCATGCCTCCCTTGCGCCCAACGCTCTTCTTTTATGGTTCTCTACCCTGGCCGTGCAGGCTCCAACGCAGCAGGCGCTCGCAAACCGGCAGGCGAGCCTCAGAGGTGCGCGAACGGGAAGGCGCTTCGCGCGCAGGCGCGCTATGATGTGAGGCAACCTGCCGAGCACCGAATGGAGCAAGCGATGAAGCTCTTTGCCTTTGCGATCAGACCCTACGACGAGCTCCCCTGCCTCCAAGCCATGAGCCGCGAGCTGGGATTCGAGTACGGCTGGACGTCTGAGTACCCCACGCTCGAAAACGTCGAGCTCGCGCGCGGCGCCGAGGCGCTCAACATCATCACCAACCCCATGACGCCGGAGCTTCTTGACCGCTACCACGAGCTCGGCATCCGTGCCATTGCCACGCGCTCCATCGGCTACGACCATATCGACATGACGCACGCCAGAAAGCTCGGCATGCGCATAGCGCATGCAGCCTACCCGCCCGACGGCGTTGCCGACTACACGATCATGCTCATCCTCATGGCGCTGCGTCGCGCTAAGCTCGTGTTCCGGCAGGCCGCCGTTCAGGACTTTGGCCTGTCGGGCAAAATCGGGCGCGCGCTCAAGTCGTGCACCGTGGGCGTGGTGGGAACGGGCGCCATAGGGTCGTGCGTCATCCGCGAGCTCGCGGGCTTCGGCTGCCGTATTCTCGCCTGCGACCCCTTCCCGCGCGACGAGGTCCGCGCGCACGCCACGTACGTAGAGCTCGACGAGCTTCTCGAGAAGTCCGACATCGTCACGCTGCATGCGCCCGGCCTGCCCGAGAACTACCACATGATCGGAGAGCGCGAGCTCGGCATCATGCACCAGGGCGCGCTCATCGCCAACGCCGCCCGCGGCACGCTCATCGATACCGCCGCCCTTATCAGCGCGCTCGAGTCGGGCCACCTGGGTGGTGCGGCGCTCGACACCATCGAACACGAGGCAGGTCTCTACTATCTCGACAAGACCCGCGACGTTCTCTCCAACCGCGACCGCGCCATCCTCATGGCGCTTCCCAACGTCGTCGTCTCGCCGCATATGGCCTTCTACACCGAGGAAGACGTGGCGGGCATGGTCCGCAGCACCTGCGAGGCGCTTCTCGCCTTCAGCCGCGGCGAGGCGTCGCCGTACGAGGTGAAGTAACAAAAAGGGCGGCAACCGCACCTCAGCGGTTGCCGCCCTCAATAAGCCGTTTGGCTGTTGAGGCACACGCACTTAAAACGTAACGTTGCCGAACTCGGAAAGCTCGATGCCCTCGTTGTGCTCGACGGCCCAGTCGACGTTCCAAGGGCTCGTGAAGAGCAGGAGCTTGCCGCCGCGCATGTCCTGCACGCGCAGGGTGTCGTGCGTGAGGTTGAGCGCGCGCACCTCGGCGTCGGTGTGCTCGCCGACGATCCAGCGAATGTCGGTGTAGCCGAGGGCCTGACGGCGCACCTCGACGTGGTACTCGCTCTTGAGGCGCTGCTCGAGAACCTCAAACTGCAGCGTGCCGACCACGCCCACGATAACGCTCTCCATACCGGCGCCGAGCTCGCGGAAGATCTGGATGGCACCCTCCTGCGCAAGCTCCTCCATGCCCTTCACGAACTGCTTGCGCTTGAGCGTGTCGACCTGGCTGACGCGCGCGAAGTGCTCAGGGGCGAAGGTGGGAATGCCCGCGAACTGCACGCGGCGCTTGGGCGCGCAGAGCGTGTCGCCGATGGAGAAAATGCCCGGGTCGAAGAGGCCCACGATGTCGCCCGCGCACGCCTCGTCGACCGTGGCGCGGTCGTCGGCCATCATGGCCGTGCCCGTGGCGAGCTTGATCTTGCGGTTGCCCTGCACGTGCCAAGCGTCCATGCCGCGCACGAACTTGCCCGAGCAGATGCGCAGGAAGGCAATGCGGTCGCGGTGGTTCTTGTCCATGTTGGCCTGGATCTTGAAGACGAAGCCCGAGAAGTCCGGGTCCGCCGCCTCCACCTGGTTGCCGGTGAGCGCGTCGGTGTGCGGCGAGGGCGCGGGCGCGAGGCGCAGGAAGTCCTTGAGGAAGGGCTCCACGCCGAAGTTGGTGAGCGCCGAGCCGAAGAAGACCGGCGAGAGCTTGCCCGCACGCACGGCGTCGAAGTCAAACTCGTCGGCCGCGCCGTCGAGAAGCTCGATGTCGTCCATGAGGTTGCGGTGGTTCTCCTCGCCGATGAGCTCGTCGAGCGCCGCGTCGCCGAGCTCGGCCTCGACCTCCTCGACCTTCTTGGTGGCGTTGGCGCGGCCATCGCCCTCGAAGGCGAGCACGCGGCGGCTCGCGCGGTCAAAGACGCCGCGGAACGTGCGGCCGTTGCCGATGGGCCAGTTCATAGGATAGGTGCTGATGCCGAGCACGCTCTCGATCTCGTCCATGAGGTCAAAGGGGTCGCGCGTCTCGCGATCGAGCTTGTTCACGAAGGTGAAGATGGGGATGCCGCGCAGGGCGCAGACCTTGAAGAGCTTGACGGTCTGGGCCTCGACGCCCTTGGCGCCGTCGATAACCATGACCGCGGCGTCGGCCGCCATGAGCGTGCGGTAGGTGTCCTCCGAGAAGTCCTGGTGGCCGGGGGTGTCGAGGATGTTCACGCAGCAGCCGTCGTAGGTGAACTGCAGCACCGACGAGGTGACGGAGATGCCGCGCGCCTTCTCGATGTCCATCCAGTCGGACACCGCGTGCTTGGCGGAGCTCTTGCCCTTGACCGAACCCGCCGACTGAATGGTGCCGGTATAGAGCAGG
>CALUOB010000052.1 GCA_944322175.1 uncultured Coriobacteriaceae bacterium | reverse complement strand
CTCACCACCGACGTCATGAACGTGCAGATGGCCTACATGATGCTCATCCGCACCGCCATCCGCTCGCCGTTCATGCTTATCCTGGCGTTTGCCGCTGCCTACACTATGGCCGGCTGGCTTGCGATCGTGTTCGTTGTGGTTATCCCCGTGCTCGCGGTGGCGCTGTTTGCCGTGGTGCGAAAGGTCACGCCGATCTTCCGCCGCATCTTCCGTAAGTACGATGCGCTCAACGAGCGCGCCGAGGAGAACCTCGCCGGCATTCGCGTGGTCAAGTCCTACGTGCGCGAAAGCTATGAGAAAGAGAAGTACGACCGCGCCGCTACCGAGGTCCAGCGCGACTTCACGCATGCGGAGCGCATTCTCGCCCTCAACGCGCCTATCATGAACTTCTGCGTTTACACCGTCATGGTGTTCGTGATCTACACGGGCTCCTATGCCATTATCTCAACGCGTGGCGAGCTGCTCGACGTGGGCCAGTTCTCGTCGCTTATCACCTACGGCTTCATGATGCTCATGAGCCTCATGATGCTCTCGATGATCTTTGCCATGGTCGTCATGTCCGAGGAGAACGCGCGCCGTATCTACGAGGTGCTTACTGCTAAGACTACGATTGACCAACCCGAGAACCCTGTGCTCGAGGTCGCCGACGGGTCGATCGATTTCGACCATGTGGGCTTCTCCTACTCGGACGATAAGAGCCGTGAGGCCCTGCGCGACATCAATCTGCACATCAAGAGCGGTGAGGTTATCGGCGTGATCGGTTCGACGGGATCGGCCAAGTCCTCGCTCGTGCAGCTCATTCCGCGCCTCTACGACGTGACCGAGGGGTCGGTGCGCGTGGGCGGGCGCGACGTGCGCGAGTACGATCTCGACACGCTGCGCAACTCCGTTGCCATGGTGCTGCAGAAAAACGTGCTCTTCTCGGGAACCATCAAAGACAACCTGCGATGGGGCAAGGAGGACGCCACCGACGAGGAGATCTTGGAGGCTGCGCGCTTGGCGCAGGCCGACGAGTTCGTGCAGACTTTCCCCGACAAGTACGACACCTACATCGAGCAGGGCGGCACCAACGTCTCCGGTGGCCAGAAGCAGCGCCTGTGCATCGCACGCGCTTTGCTCAAGCATCCCAAGATCCTCATTCTGGACGATTCCACCTCAGCGGTCGACACCAAGACCGACCGTCTAATTCGCGAGGGCTTTAGGAGCTATCTGCCCGAGACGACCAAGATCATCATCGCCCAGCGCACTTCGAGCGTGGAGGACGCCGACCGCATCGTGGTCATGGACTCGGGTCGCATCAACGACGTGGGAACGCACGAGGAGCTGCTGCGCCGCAACGCGATCTACCGCGAGGTCTACCTCTCGCAGAACAAGCAGAGCCACGACGAGCGCGAGCTCGACGAGCTGGAGGTGAGCGCCGATGAGCGCCCGTAACACGCATCGCGGCCGCGCGCCGAAGTCGATGGGCAAGACCGCCGCGCGCGTCCTGGGGCTTCTTCGTCAGTTTTACCCGGTCATGCTGCCGGCAGTTGCGATCTGCATTCTCGTTCAGTGCGTGGTGCAGGCCGCTCCGAATATCTTCATGGAGCGCTGTCTCACCGTGGTGGGGGAGTTCTGGGAGAGCGGCGACTGGGCAACGGCGCAGCCGCAGGTCTTTACCAACGCGGCGATTCTCGCCGTCATGTACTTTGCGAGTCTCGTATGCAACGCCGTGTGGCAGCAGTGCATGGCCATTATCACGCAGGGCGCGCTCAAGAAGTTCCGCTGCCTTATGTTCGATCACATGCAGGATCTGCCGATCAAGTACTTCGACACGCATCAGCACGGCGACATCATGAGCTACTACACCAACGACGTCGACGCCCTGCGTCAGATGATCGCGCAGTCGTTGCCCCAGCTCTTTCTCACGATGCTCATGCTCGTCTCGGTGAGCTGCATCATGATCTACTACAGCCTGCCGTTGACGCTCGTCGTGGTGGGAGGCGCGGCCATTATGGCGTTTCTCGCCAAGACGCTGGCGGGGCGCAGCGCGCGCAACTTCCTGCGCACGCAGCGCGCGGTGGCCACGGTCGAGGGCCATGTGGAGGAGGTCATGAACGGCGAGAAGGTCGTCAAGGTCTTCTGTCACGAGCGCCAGACCGAGGCCGCCTTCGACAAGCTCAACGACGAGCTCGAGGCCGCGGCGCGCGCCGCCAACTCCTACGCCAACACGCTCATGCCGATTCTTATGAACATGGGCAACCTGCTCTACGTGGTGGTGGCCGTGGCAAGCGGTATCTTCCTCGTGGTGGGTGCTCCCAACCCGTCGCTCTCCGGCATGCCGCTCACCATTGCTGTGGCCGTGCCGTTCCTCAATATGACCAAGCAGTTTGCCAATCAGATCGGTCAGATTTCCAACCAGGTGAACTCCGTTGTTATGGGCCTCGCCGGTGCCGAGCGCATCTTTGAGCTGCTCGACGAGGAGCCCGAGCAGGACGAGGGCTACGTTGAGCTCGTTGCTTGCACGATCGACGGCGAGGGAAGCGTGCGCGAGTGCGAGCGTCGCGACGCGTGCTGGAAGGGCCAGTGGGCGTGGAAGCATCCTCACAAGGCCGACGGCACCGTCACCTACACGCCGCTTGCCGGCGACGTGCGCCTCTTTGACGTCGACTTTGGCTACGAGCCCGGTCACACCGTGCTGCACGACATCTCGCTCTACGCCAAGCCGGGGCAGAAGGTCGCGTTCGTGGGCGCCACGGGCGCGGGCAAGACCACGATCACCAACCTGCTGAACCGCTTCTACGACATCGAGGACGGGAAGATCCGTTACGACGGCATCAACATCAACAAGATCAAGAAGCCGGACTTGAGGCGTTCTTTGGGAGTAGTTCTGCAGGACGTGAACCTCTTCACGGGCACCGTCATGGACAACATTCGCTATGGCAGGCTCGATGCTACCGACGAAGAGTGCATCGCCGCGGCAAAGCTCGCCGGTGCCGACGACTTCATCAACCGCTTACCCGAGGGGTACGATACCTGGCTCACCGACAACGGCTCCAACCTGAGCCAGGGCCAGCGCCAGCTGCTCTCCATTGCCCGCGCCGCGGTCGCCGATCCGCCGGTTATGGTGCTCGACGAGGCCACGTCCTCCATCGACACGCGCACCGAGGCCATCGTCCAGCGCGGCATGGACGCGCTCATGGCGGGGAGAACCACGTTCGTTATCGCGCACCGTCTGAGCACCGTGCGCAACTCCGATGTCATCATCGTGCTCGATCACGGCCGCATCATCGAGCGCGGCAGCCACGAGGAGCTCATCGCCTCCCGCGGCACGTACTACCAGCTGTACACCGGCGCCTTCGAGCTCGAGTAGATTGACGCTGCGGCAGCCTCTCGCTTTCGTGTGCTCAACCTGGTTCGTATAGGCCGGCTTCCCTTCGGGGAGCCGGCCTCGCTGTTTCCAACCTGGTCGTGATGCTCAGTCTGGCCCGTGGCCCTTGCTGAAGGCGGGCGCGCTGCGCCCCCGTTATCGCGCGGACAGCCTGGCACGTATCGCTTCGCTCGCTTTTGCGTGCCCCATCTGGTTCGTCCCCGCTTCCCGGCGGGCTGGCAGTTACGCGCTGGCCCGGCCTTTTTTACGGGAAATGGAGGTTCTTCCGGTAGACGCAGAGTATCCCCGAGAGCGGCGAGACGCTGAGCTGGGGCTTCTTCTGACGTCGTCGTCCTTTTGCTTGCAGATGACGAGGGAAACCTCCATTTCCCGTAAAATGTCCGTTCCGGCGGGGTCGGAGAGTCGCGAACAGGGGCTGGGCGGCCGGGTAGGCGCCGATCCTAGTCCACCTCCCAAGTTTTGACGGATATTCGAATACTTTTCGAAAACCGCCGAGTAGACAGAAATCAAACGACGCTTTGACCAGCGGAAACGTCCGGAAGAGACCCCGGTCTACTCAAGGTTTCCCCAAAAGTATTCGAATATCCGAAAAACCTGCGTAAGCCGGTGCCTATGAACCGGTTTATCAAGTCATAACGAACCCCTGCCTGGCAATGCTGGACTCTTGTATACGACCGACGCCACGATTCCGACAAAAACAGGGCTCAAAGTGTCGGTACCGTGGCGTCGGTGGTTGCTGATTGTCGAAAACGTGGCGCAGGTTGAGGTGCCGCGGTCGGTATGTTCAGTTGAGCGGGCCTGTCGCGTTCAAAGTGGATGTATCCGTCGGGCGCAATTGACCTGGTAGGATCGACGGGTGCAGTTTTGACTGAGACTAGCGTTCGTTATGCTGTCTGACCAAACGTTCGATGAGGGCGGCGATGCCGTTGGCATCATTGATGTCGTAGATGATCACGGGCACGCCTTCCTGCCGAGCCTTGCGAGCCAGACGTTCGTCGCATGCCAAGGCTACCGTCTGTTTGTTCAGCAGGTCGAGCGAGTTTTTACCGCGTAGATCATCCATGCCCTCGCGTGCCACGATCACGTTGGTAAGGCCCGCCGACTTGTAGCCCTCTACGATAACCACGTCTACGTCGGTGTAGTGGGCGAGAAGTTCGCGCACGTCCTGCTCGCGTCCGGTGTCGCGGTACTCGGCACAGCGATCGGGCGAGACAATCGCCACATGGCGGCTGCCTGCGCGCGCATGTCGCCAAGAATCTTTGCCGGGAGCGTCGATATCGAAGCGCGCGTGGCCATGGTGCTTTACGGATCCTACGCGCAGACCTCGTGCTGTGAGATTTGCGATGACCTTCTCTACCAACGTGGTTTTGCCCGAGTTCTGGTATCCCACAAATGCAAAGGCGGGAGCATGGGGTTTGTCGGCCGATTCCGACAGTGCGCCAGCCGGAGAACTGCCAGGAACGGGGTCAGCGTGCTCGCCGGCAGGCTCCGCGACGCTTGCGTTCGCCGCATCCTCGGCAGCAGGTTCCGTATCGGCCCCTGCCCCATCGTGCGTTGCCGTGACGGGCTCCTTGCGCTCCCAAAGGCCGCTCCTGCCGCCCTCTTTGCGCAGCAAGCGCACGTCGACGATCTCCATGCCGCGGTCAACCGCCTTGCACATGTCGTAGACCGTGAGGCATGCCACACTCGCCGCAGTGAGCGCTTCCATCTCAATCCCGGTTACGCCGGTTACGCCGGTTGTTGCCAGGACGTGAAACCCCGCGCGCCCGTCGGCTCGCGTCTCCGGACCGATGGGCTCGATCTCGACCTTTGCCTTGGTGATCATGAGCGGGTGGCACATGGGGATGAGCTCGCTCGTGCGTTTGGCCGCCATAACGCCGGCGATGCGCGCGCAGGCGAGAACATCGCCTTTTTTGGCGCGGTCCTCGAGCACCATCGCCTGGGTCTCGGGGTGCATGAGGATGGTGCCCTCGGCCACGGCGACGCGTTTGGTAACGGCTTTGTCCGACACGTCGACCATGCGCACGTCGCCTTGCTCGTCAACATGGGTGAGTGTGTCGCGGTACGCGTCGCGTTTGCTCTGGGCGCACATGGGGTTCTCCTCGTGTTGGATGGTTGTCGGGCCAGCGGGCGGGATCAAGACGCATGCCAGCATGATTCAGCGGTATGAGCTGGGGCACCTGCGCTTTACGATACTCTACCCGCCGATCTGCGACATAAAACGGGCGGTCCCGTCGATAAGGCCGTGCTCCTCGGGCTTGTGGGCAAGCGCGGCGCGATAGATGGCGAGAACATCGTCATCGGAGCCGCTCCGAAGCGCCTCGCGCACCGAATACTCGTCGTCGGAGAAAAGGCACGGCCGAATCGTGCCGTCGGCGGTAAGGCGCAGGCGGTTGCACTGGCTGCAAAAGTGATTCGACATGGCGGAGATGAACCCGACGGTGCCCGCAGCGTCGGGGAAGCGCCAATAGCACGCGGGTCCTGCGCCAAACGGAACATCGCTCGAAGCCGGCTCGAGACCGGGCATGCCGGCTCGCGCAGCGCTTGCGTTGATGCGCTCAATAAGCTCGGAGGTGGGCACCACGTCGCTCTGCCCCCAAAGCGACGCGTCGTAGGTCGCCGACTCGGGGTCCAGCGCGCCGTGTGCGCGCGTCTCGTCGTTGCCGATGGGCATGTACTCGATGAAGCGCACGTGCAAGGGCCGGTCGAGCGAGAGCCGCGCAAAGCCAAAGACGTCCTGCTCGAGCCTGCGCACCACCACGCAGTTGATCTTGACCGGATCAAACCCGTACTCAAGAGCGGCGTCGATGCCCGCGAGCGTGCCTTCGATCTCGCCGATGCGCGTGATGCGACCAAACTGCGCAGGGTCGAGCGTGTCGAGCGAGATGTTGACGCGGTCGAGGCCAGCGTCTTTAAGGGCGGGCGCAAGGCGGGGGAGAAGTGCGCCGTTAGTGGTAAGCGCGATGTCCTCGATTTCGGGAATCGCCTTGATCTGACGGATCAGATCGACAATGCCCTTGGCTACGAGAGGCTCCCCGCCGGTAAGGCGAACGCGGCGGATTCCCTCACGCGCCGCGAGTCTGACGAACCGCGCGATCTCCTCGATGCGCAGGAGCTCGTCGTGCGGACGATAAGGCACGCCGCTTGCGGGCATGCAGTACACACAACGAAGATTGCATTTGTCGGTAACCGATATGCGCAGGTAGTCGATGCTGCGTCCGTACGTGTCGCGCAGGTGCTCGTGCGTGGGCGCACGGTCGCTTGGCGTTGCGGCGCTCGTGGCGTCTTCCGTGTTTGTGGGCTCGGGTTGCGTCATGGGTCCTCGCGGTGGTTTACCGATATTATTCTCAATTCAGCATCATAACGCATCGTCTGCCCATGTGCGCCCGTGTGGCGGGCGACTGGCGCTACAAGAGGCCATCTCGCACAAGCGCCGCTTTGGGCCATTGCTTCTGCAGCCGCCATGTGCGCCAGCGGACCGCGGACAGGCGCCGGCTTACCGCGGGATAGCGCGCAGCTCATAGCCGCCGCGGCATCTCAAAACATGCCATGCCAGACGTTGCCCTGCTGCATGGTCTGAGAAAAACGTGCCGACCTGTTCGATCAAGGGGCAACCGTCGTGCGTCTTTGCCATAATGTCGGCAGAAGAACGCCGCGCGGCGTCCGAAACGGTCGCTCGCCGTGTGTCGCGGCAGGCGCAGACTGCTGCCTTCCGGGGCGCCATATGAAAGGAGCACCTGTGTACCAACTCATCGCAGTGGACCTCGACGAGACGCTCGTGGGCCATGACGGGACGATCTGCCAGCGCAACGTCGACGCGGTGCGTGCGGCGCGCGAGAAGGGCGCGCGCGTCGTCATCGCCACCGGCCGCGGCTACACCCTGGCGCACAGCGAGCTCAAGCGCCTCGACCTCTTCGATCGGCCGAACGAGTACACCATCAGCTTCAACGGTGGCGCCATTACCGAGAACGCCGGCGAGCGCCTTCTCTACTTCGACGGTCTGGGCAACGACCTCGGCGCGGCTCTGTTTGCCGAGGGCGTGCGCCGCGGCATCTGCACGCACGTCTACACCAAGGACCAGCTCTACATCATCAACATCGACGACTTCGACGCCGCGCAGCTTGACGGCAAGATTCCCTTCACGGCGGTCGATTGGACCGATCTCGCCCCGCTACACGGCCAGGAGATCGCCAAAGTCCTCTTCATGAGCCGCGACATGGACTACCTGCACGAACTCGAGCAGGAGCTTGCCCCCATCACGGGCGACGCTTCGGCTACGTACTCCTCCAACCGCTACCTCGAGTACAACCACAAGGGTGTGAACAAGGGCTCCGGCCTCCTGCGCCTGGCCGACATGCTCGGCATCCCGCGCGAGCAGACCATCGCCGTGGGCGACAACCCCAACGACCTGCCGATGCTGCGCGCCGCCGGGCTCGGCGTGGGCGTCGCTAACGTGCTGCCCAGCATGCGCGACGACTGCGACTACATCTGCGAGGCCGACTGCGACGAGGGCGGCGTGGCCGAAGTGATCGAGAAGTTCATCCTGAGTGCATAACCGTCCGTCTCGTTTCATCGCGTTTGTCCAAGGGCCCCGCGGCGTGTACCCGCAGGGCCCTTGTCTCTACCGGCAGGTGCTTCTCAACGCGATACATCAGAAGTATCAGAATGTTTCATTGCTGCATTCTAAACAACCTGCGTCCCCGAAAAGAAGTGCCCGATGCGCGTCTGCGCTCTCCGCTTGGCCCAGTGAGGTTCATACTGTTGCCAAGGTCATAAGCCGCGCGTCCGCGCGGCCGAACGGAAGGAGCGCACATGGCTGTCAAGTTCCCCGAGGGCTTCTATTGGGGCGGCGCTACGGCTGCGAATCAGTTCGAGGGCGCCTGGGACGTCGACGGGCGCGGCCCGTCGGTCGACGACCACTTCATGGGCGGCAGCGTTGAGAAGCCGCGCGAGATCACGATCGACATCGATCCCAACAAGCTCTACCCCAACCACGACGGTATCGACTTCTACCATCACTACAAAGAGGACATCGCGCTCTTTGCCGAGATGGGCTTCAACATGTTCCGCATGTCCATCTCCTGGAGCCGCATCTTCCCCACGGGCATGGAGGATGAGCCCAACGAGGCCGGCCTCGCCTTCTACGACAAGGTCTTCGACGAGCTCAAGAAGTACAACATCGAGCCGCTCGTGACGCTCAGCCACTACGAGATGCCCTACGCGCTGGTCGAGAAGTACAACGGCTGGGCTTCCCGCGAGCTTATCCCGCTCTTCGAGAAGTACTGCCAGACCGTGTTCGAGCGCTACAAGGACAAGGTCACGTACTGGCTCACCTTCAACGAGATCAACTGCGGTACCTCCGAGATGGGCGCCCTGTTCGAGACGAGCATGATCCAGGGCTTCGAGGGCCCCGCCTCCGCGATCACCCTCACCCCGCAGCAGTGCTACCAGGCGCTCCATCACCAGTTCGTGGCGAGTGGCCGCGTGGTGCGCTACGCCCACGAGCACTATCCGCAGTTCAAGATGGGCAACATGGACTGCTTCATCCTGTCCTACGCCGCGACGTGCGACCCGGTGGACGTGTGGACCAACGAGTGCGAGATGCGCCGCATGAACTGGTTCTGCTCCGACGTACAGGTGCGCGGCTACTATCCGAGCTACAGCTGGCGCTACTTTGAGGAGCACGACGTCAAGCTGCAGATGGAGCCCGGCGACCTCGAGGACATCAAGAAGGGCAAGGTAGACTTCTACACCTTCAGCTATTACATGTCCAACATCGTTGGCACGCACGACGTTGAGCAGACTGCGGGCAACATGACCTTCGGCGGCAAGAACCCCTACCTCGAGAGCACTGACTGGGGCTGGCAGATCGATCCGACGGGCCTGCGCTACGCCCTCAACCAGATCTACGACCGCTACCAGATCCCGCTCATGGTCGTCGAGAACGGCATGGGTGCCAAGGACGAGGTAACCGAGGACGAGAAGATCCACGACGATTACCGCATCAGCTACCTCAAGAAGCACGTGACCGCCATGGGCGAGGCCATTCACGACGGCGTCGACCTTATCGGCTACACCTGGTGGGGCCCGATCGACCTGGTGTCTGCCGGCACGGGCGAGATGCGCAAGCGCTACGGCTTTATCTACGTCGATAAGCACGATGACGGTACGGGCACCTACAAGCGTCTCCGCAAGGACAGCTTCTACGCGTATCAGAAGATCATCAAGTCTAACGGCACCGCCGGGCTTGAGTAGTTGACGCTGCGGCCGCGGCTGACGGGCGCCTCGGTCCTCACTCGTCGGGCATGGCCGCAAGGCCAATGCCCTCCTCCTTCGGCCCGATCCGCCTCGCCAGTCGCGCCCTCGCTTTCGCGCAGGCAACCTGGTCCGCATTGGCCCGCCCCTTGCGGGGCGGGCCTCGCTGTGTCGCGGTCGATCTGCGGGAGGGCTGACTTTCGCGTTCGAAAGTTCACGAACTTTCGTGCATGAAAGTCAAGAAACCCCAGGATCGGTCCGAGGGAGGGTGCGAAAGTTCATGAACTTTTGTGCATGGATGTCGGTTCCGGCCCTTCCGGGGGCTTTCTGCAAACCGAGTTCGGGTTTTCGTTGAAAAACGACGCCGGCTTTGGCGTTTTCCCAGGTCCTTCTGCAAACCGAAGTCGCTTTTCAGGTGCAAACCGACTTCGGTTTGCAGAAGGTGCGGGCGCATGGCCGCAGGGCGGGTCCGCGCGGGGCCGATGCTGGGATGCGATGACGGCGCGCAAGCGCGGCGCCTCCGCCCGTAGGCCATGCGCCCGGCCCGGCGAGATCGGGAGGGGAACTGAGGTCGGTGCGACCGGAAAGGCGCCGATTCTTATCCGTCTCCCAAGTTTTGACGGTTATTCGAGTACTTTTCTGGAACCTCCGAGTAGACCGAGATCGCGCAACGTCCTGACCTGCGGAAATGCTGACCGGAGACCCCGGTCTACTCGGGGTTTCCTCAAAAGTATTCGAATATCCGAAAAACCTGCGGGGGCTGGCGCCCATGAACCGGTTTATCGAGTTACAGCGGGCCCCTGTCCGACGGCGCGGCGCCCGCGCCTGACGACCGACGCCATGATTCCGACAAAACGGGGCCCCGAAGTGTCGGAAACGTGGCGCAAGTGGCTGAGGATTGTCGGAAACGTGGCGTCGGTTGCTGATAATTGCTGGAATCGGGACGCCGGGGGTTGCGGGGCATCATGAGCGCGGTACGCGGATGCTGCTTCGTGGCATTGCATCGCGGTATGAACTTCGTTCACGGGGCCTAGCGGCCGTGATGAGGCAGTATCCTGTTCAATGGTCGTTGCCATGTGGTTGTTCCGAAGATGAGTATGAGGAGCGGTATGTACGCTGAGTCGTTGTCGGTTGCTTCTACGATGCCGATCATGATCACGCAGACGGTGGCCATGTTCTTAATGATGGCCATTGGCATCGCGCTGCACGAGGCCAAGTACTTGAATCGCCGCGGCGCGCAGCAGCTCGCCAACATTGCCGTGTACGTTGCATCGCCCGCGGTCATGCTCGACGCCTTTGCGAGCGACTTCTCGTGGGATCGCCTGGTCAACGCCGGCCTCTGCGCCGCTCTCAGCGTGGCCTTCACACTCGGCTCGGCTGCCATTGCCTGGCTTGTCTACCGCGATCGTCAGCGCATCTCGCAATTCGCCATCATGATCTCCAACATGGGATTCATCGGTATTCCGCTCGTGCAGAGCGTGCTGGGGGAGGAGTACGTCTTCTACGTCTCGGCTGCCATCGCCGCGCAGGTGCCCATCTCGTGGACCTACGGTATCTGGCTCGTTTCGCAGGACAAGAGCCTTATGTCGCCCAAGAAGGTCCTCACCAACCCTGCGGTTATCGCCGTTGCCGTAGGCA
Organism: uncultured Coriobacteriaceae bacterium; assembly: GCA_944322175.1. GTDB lineage: Bacteria > Actinomycetota > Coriobacteriia > Coriobacteriales > Coriobacteriaceae > CALUOB01. The sequence goes on along the minus strand of CALUOB010000052.1, from coordinate 1,550 downwards.
TCGTGCTCTTCTGCTGCTCGGTCAATCTTGATGGGGTGCTCCAGGTCACCGCGACCGACATGGGCAACCTCAACACGGGTCTCGCCATGCTCGTGCTTGGCGTCTACCTCGCCGAGACCGATATCCGGAGCCTCTTGCGCAACAAAACCCTCTACCTCACGAACTTCATCCGCTTGGCGGTGATTCCGCTGGCGATCATCGCGGTGATGGCGCTCTTGCCCATCCCCATGGAGGTCAAGCTCGTGATCCTCATTGCCTTCGCCGCTCCCTGCGGTACCACCACGGCCATGTTTTCGCAGATGTTCGGCGGCGATTATCGTTTCGGCGCGGGCTTGGTCTCTATGTCGACATTGCTCTCGCTTGTCACGATGCCCATAATGCTCGGCATCGGTCTGCTCGTTCTGTAAACGCGGCAGCGCCTGCAGCCACGGAGTGCTTGCGTTCTCCGTAGTCGCTCGCTGCTTTAGCGTTGGTTGGCCTCCCAGAGAAGGGCGAGCCCGCGGAGCGTCAGCTCGGCGTCCAGGTGCGTCTCATGCCCGAGAAGCGCCTGGACCGTCTCGGCTCCGTCGCCGGTGAGAACGACGGGGGCATCCCCAAGGTCGGTTTCCGCAGCGATCGCGTCGAGCAGCCCGTCGATGCGCGCCGCTTCGCCGAGCACGACCCCCGCCTGCATGGCCTCGCGCGTGTTCTTGCCTACAGCGTGCCGAGGCGCGCGCAGCTCGATCATCGGCAGGCGCGCTGCAGCCTTTGCGAGCGCGTCTGCGCCGAGGGCAATGCCGGGGGCTATGATGCCGCCGATAAACGCCCCGCTGTTATCGACAACGTCAAAGTTCGTTGTGGTTCCCAGGTCAACCACCACGACAGGCGACCCATGCGCCGCACACGCCGCAACGACGTTGGCCACGCGATCGGCTCCCACCTCGCCCGGGTCGTCGTAGCGCATGGGTACGCCCGACTTGAGCCCAGGCCCCACGACCAAGGCACGCGTGGGGGCCAGGGCGTTCAGCGCGGTTCTCCATGCCTGGGTGATCGACGGCACCACGCAGGAGAGAATCGCGCCGTCAAGCTCGCAGGGAGGCAGGAGCTCGAGCGCGTGCGCAGCCTGCACCCGCGCCTCGTCGGCGGTAACGGGTGCGAGCGTGGTGAACGCGCACGATCCGAGAAGCTCCGGCGCGGACCCCCTGCCCCTGTTCTTCGGCTGCGCGGCAAACAAGCCGAACCGCGTAACGGTATTGCCTACGTCAACGGTCAAAACGCGCGCGCTCGCTTGATCGGCCATGTTTCCCTCCGGTTAATCTCGGACTCGCTACAAAAGCTGCTTTGCCCGCATTATACTGAAACGGTTTTGTCGTAACCCGACTCCCCGCTGAGAGGGGGAGCGGATATGCGAAGGAGAATACTATGAGCGAGAAATGCTCGCGCGCCTCGTGGCGCGGGCAGCTGGGCCCCATTGGGATTGTCATCGGGTGCCTTGGCTGCGTCATCATCACGGCGTCCTCGGTCTACACCGCCCTCAAGATGGGCGCGCTGCCGTGGCCGACCATCTTCAC
>CALUOB010000051.1 GCA_944322175.1 uncultured Coriobacteriaceae bacterium | reverse complement strand
GCTGCTGCACCGCGTGTGGGGCTTCGAGTACTGCGGCGGCACGCGCACGGTCGACGTGCATATCCGTCGTATCCGTTCCAAGGTGGGACCGCTTATCGCGGCGCATATCACCACGGTGCGCGGCGTGGGCTATCTGTTCAAAGAGTAGGGAAGGGCGGACTTCGGTCCGCCTTTTTTTGACGGCGTCGTCACAAACCTTAAAATGCGCCTCAGAAGTATCGCAGGTCTATTAATTCGAGCTTAAGCCTGTGTCTGGCCACGTTGCGGGGGTACAACCAAAGCAGGCTACCCGGGGCGGCGCCGACGCCGCCCTTATATAAAAGGAGCGAACATGTCCGACGAGAAATTTCCTCAGAACCCCGATGACGCAAAGGAGCTGCGCAGCGCGCTGCCGCGCATCGAGGTCGAGCCTACCCCCGCTTCACCTGAGTCCGAGCAGGAGCATGCGGCTGCGGGCGCTCGTGCCGCCGGCCCCCCGCGCCGCGAGCCGGTCGGGGGCATTCCGGTCCCCGGGCGCCCGGTGACCGACGAGGCGGTGCGCGAGGCCTACACGGCCGGGCGCCAGCCCGCGCCGTACGCGTACGCGCAGCCCGAGGATGCCAACGAGGGCAGCCAGACCTTCGCGCACGCTGCTCATGACGCGCAGTCGGGCGGCCCGGTTCCCCCGGCCGGCGCCCATGCGGCTCCCGCATCGCAGGCCCAGGCGCCCGTGGTGACCGAGAAGCACACCGTCGTAAAGACGCGCGCCAAGAAGATGCCCGTGTTTCTCGCGTCGCTTCTCGGCCTGGTGGCGGGCGCGGCGCTCGTGATCGCCCTGGTCATGTCGGGCGCGTTCCGCGTCGACTCCGACGGCGCCGCCCCGGCGGCAACGCAGAGCGCGGGCGGCACCACCAAGATCGACATCGATCCCGAGGACACCACGCTTGCCGAGGCCGTGGCGAGCAAGGCGCTCCCGTCCGTTGTCTCGATCACCGTCGAGACGCGCGACGGCGGCGGCATCGGCTCGGGCGTCATTCTCGACACCGAGGGCCACGCGCTCACCAACTACCACGTGGTCCAAGGCGCCCAGGGCATCTCGGTCAAGCTCAACAACGGCGAGAACTACGAGGCCGAGGTCGTGGGCACCGACGAGTCGAGCGACCTGGCGGTCATCAAGATCGACGCCTCGGCCGACGTGCTCACGCCCATCGAGGTCGCCGACTCCGACGATCTCAACGTAGGTGAGTGGGTCATGGCCATCGGCAGCCCGTTCGGCAACGAGCAGTCCGTCTCCACGGGCATCGTGAGCGCGCTCTACCGTTCCACGGCGCTTCCGAGCAGCACTGGCACCTCCATCTACGCCAACATGATCCAGACCGATGCCGCCATCAACCCCGGTAACTCCGGCGGCGCGCTCGTAAACGACGAGGGCAAGCTCATCGGCATCAACTCGATCATCGAGTCGGAGTCCGGCTCGAGCGCGGGCGTGGGCTTTGCCATTCCGTCCAACTACGCCATCGACATCGCCAACCAGATCATCGACGGCAAGACCCCCGTGCACGCTTACCTCGGCGCCACGCTCACCACGGTCAACGCCTACAACGCCCGCATGAACAACCTCGCGGTCTCCACCGGCGCTTACGTGGTCGAGGTCGCCGCCGACGGCCCGGCCGACAAGGCGGGCCTCAAGCAGGGCGACATCATCACCGCCGTCGACGGCGACCAGGTCGACTCCGCCGACAGCCTCATCATCCTCATCCGCGAGCACGAGGTCGACGACAAGGTCGCGCTCTCGGTGAACCGCGACGGCAAGGACGAGAAGCTCGAGGTAACGCTGGGGTCCGACGAGGCGCTGCAGGCCGAGCAGCAGGACAGCGCCGAGGGCGACAACCCCGGTGATTCCATGAGCGAGGACGACTTCTACAACTACCTCGAGCAGTTCCTCAACAGCCAGGGCTACTAGACGGCTTTGCCGGCTTCTGAGAGCGCCGGCGCAACAAAGACCTCCTTCCCTCAGCCCCCCTTCCGCCACGCGCGGGAGGGGGTTTCTCGTGCGCGCATTATTCTCAAAGAAGAATAAATATTCCCCGGATAGGGCCAAAATGGGAACCATTGCTCGAATTTGTGCTTCTCCGACTCGTCACAGCGCCTGAAAAACAAGTAAACTTTTGGTTTGATGTTTTTGTGATTCGCCCTCTGCACGGAATTTTTGCCGCGGGAGGAACAGGCACCGTGCGGCGGGCGGGTTTACCGCGCATCATCGGTACGTATAGGTAAGGGGAGTTATGTTCTCGCTGCACAAGACAAAGGGCGGAGTGCATCCGCCGCAGCACAAGGACACGCGCGATTGCCCCGTTCAGTACATCGATCCGCCCAAGAAGGTGCGGATCCCGCTGAACATGCACATCGGCAAGCCGTGCGAGCCTTGTGTTTCCGTGGGCGACCACGTGTACGTGGGCACGCTCATCGGAGATGGGGAGGGGCTGTACGCTCCGGTTCACGCCAGCATCTCGGGCACGGTGACCTCGGTTGCCGTCGAGGATCTGCCGACCGGGCAGCGCGCTCCGGTCGTCGAGATCGAGGGCGACGGCAAGATGGACAAGGACCCGTCCATCAAGAAGCCGACGTACAGCACCAAGGAGGAGTTCATCGACTGCGTGCGTGCCTCGGGCGTGGTTGGCCTGGGCGGCGCTTCGTTCCCCACGTGGTTCAAGATGAAGGCTCCCGCGGGCAAGAAGTTCGAGTACCTGCTGGTCAACGGCATGGAGTGCGAGCCTTTCATCACCTCCGACTTCCGCCAGATGATGGAGCACGCCGGCCGCGTGATCGACGGCTGCAAGCGCATCATCGACGCGCTCGAGATCCCCGCGTGCTGCATCGGCATCGAGGACAACAAGCCCGAGGCCATCGAGCTTCTCACCAAGACGGTCGAGGAGAAGGGCGTCGGCGACAAGATCGAGGTCATGGCCGTTCCTACCAAGTACCCCGCCGGCGGCGAGAAGGTCCTCATCATGGAGCTCACGGGCCGCGCGGTTCCGGCTGGCGGCCTGCCGGTCGACGCCGGGTGCCTGGTCATGAACGTGACCTCGGTGTCGCGCGTTGAGGAGTACTTCCGCTACGGCGAGCCGCTGGTGCGCAAGACCATCACGGTCGACGGCGACTGCGTGAAGAACCCCGGCAACTACCGCGTGCCGGTGGGCATGAACGTGCGCGACGTCATCGAGGTCGCGGGCGGCCTGGTGAAGGAGCCGCGTAAGGTGCTCATGGGCGGACCTATGATGGGACGCGCCATCTCGAGCCTCGACTGCCCGGTGCTCAAGGCCAACAACGCCATCTTGTGCTGGGACGATCTCGCGGTGCTGCCCGAGCAGACTCCCTGCATCAAGTGCGGTCGCTGCGTGCGCGCCTGCCCGCTCGGTCTCGACCCGGCGCGCCTGGCCGTTGCCTCCAACAACCATGACCTGCTCGCGCTCGACGAGCTGGGCGTCATGAACTGCATGGACTGCGGCTCGTGCACCTACACCTGCCCGGCGCATCGCCATATCAACGACGCTATCCGCAACGGCAAGGCGTTCTACCGCGCCGAGATCCAGCGTCTTGCCGAGCTCGAGAAGGGAGGGGAGTAGCGTGAAACTCATCGTTGAGGGCTCTCCGCATTTTGCCGGCCCTGACTCAACGCGCAAGATCATGGGGCTCGTGTGCCTCGCGCTCTTGCCGACTGTCATCGCCGCGACCGTGCTCTACGGCCTCGCCGCCCCGCTCCTCGTGCTCGTGTGCATTGCCACCGCGCTCGTCTGCGAGCACCTGTGCTGCATCGCCATGCATCGCGAGTCCACCGCCGATGACTTCTCGGCCGTGGTCACCGCCATGCTGCTCTCGATGACGCTGCCGGCCGACTGCCCGTTCTGGGCGGGCGCGCTCGGCACCGCCTTCGCCATCGTCGTGGTCAAGATGCTCTTCGGCGGCATCGGCTGCAACATCGCCAACCCCGCCGTCGCCGGCCGCGTGTTCCTCATGGTGGCCCTGCCCGCTGCGCTCGGCTCGTACCCGGCGCCCGAGGGCACGCCGCTCGACGCCATCACCGGCGCCACCCCGCTTGCCGAGATGGCTGGCGGCGCGCACTTTGACTACCTGCAGCTCTTCCTCGGCAACCATGCGGGCGCCCTGGGCGAGACCTGCATCCTCACCCTGCTCATCGGCTACGTGTTCCTTCTCGTCATGAAGGTCGTCGACGCGTGGGCAACGCTGCCGTTCATCGGCGTCGTGGCTGTTATGAGCCTTATCACTGGCAACGACGTCGTGGCCCAGCTGCTCTCGGGCGGCCTTGCGCTCGGTGCGTTCTTCATGGCTACCGACTACACCACCACGCCGACCACGCAGAAGGGCAAGATCATCTTCGGCCTGGGTTGCGGCCTCATCACCTCGCTCATCCGCTTCTTCGCAAGCGCTCCCGAGGGCGTGGCCTTCTCCATCCTGTTCATGAACATGCTCGTTCCGCTGATCGACAAGTACACGGCTCCCAAGCCCGAGGGAGGTGTTAAGCGTGCCCTCGTCTAAGCTTCGCCGCGACCGCCTCGGCTTCTCGTTCCTCGCCGTCTTCGCGGCCGTTATCGTCTGCACGCTCGTGGTCTCCGGCGTCCGCTTCGCCGCGACCGACGCCCTTGCCGACGCCGACGTGCGCCTCGAGCAGGCTCAGGGCGGCGAGCAGCGCGCGCTGCTCTTCCCCGACGCCGGTTCGTTCGAGAAGGTCTCCGCCCCCGACATCGAGGGGCTCCAGTCGGTGTACCAGGCCGACACGGGCGGCTACATCTTTGAGGTTTCCTCCGACGGCTACGCCGGCCCGGTGACCCTCATGGTCGGCATCGACTCCACCGGCGTGGTGGGCGTGCAGGTCGTGAGCCACTCCGAGACCGACGGCATCGGCACCAACGCGCTCACCGAGGACTACCTCGGGAGCTTTGCCGGCACCGCAACCGACATGGGCGTGACCATCGAGGACGCCAGCGGCGACGCCGCGCACGTCGACGGCGTCTCGGGCGCTACGTTCACGTCTACTGCGGTCATCGAGGATGTCAACATCGCCATCGAGGCCTATCAGAGCTTGGGAGGCAACTAACATGGCGCTTAACAGCTATATTGCCGCCGAGCGGCAGAAGCGCCTCGAGGCGCTTCTCGGCACGCCGACCTTCCTTGTCGTGGCCGGCGCGCTGCCGGGTCTGGCGGTTGCCAACAACCTCGAGCAGGGCTTTGCCATCGGCGCCGTCACCGCGGTCGCCATCGTTGCCATGGCGCTGCTCGTGCCGGTTATTAACGGCTTCACCAACTGGATTACGCGCATTCCCGTCGCGCTCGTCGTGAGCGCCGCCGTGGTGGGCGTGTGCCAGGTGGCGGTGTACGTTGCTGACCCGGCTATCTCCGAGGCGCTCGGCATGTACCTGCCGCTCGTTGCCACTAACGCGCTCGTCATGACGTTCGTGGCCAAGAGCACCTTCGCGGTGTCGCCTGCCAAGAGCACGCTCGCCACGGCCGTGTTCGCCGCCGTGTGCGCGCTCGCCGCGCTCACGTTCGTGGGTCTTGCCAACGGCATCCTGTCGGCGGGCGAGATCTTCGGCCTCACCGCCTACGAGATCGCCGAGACCCCCATTGCCGTCTTCGGCAAGCCCGCGGGCTCGCTTCTGCTGCTCGCGCTCGTGGCGGTGTTCACCCAGAGCCTCGAGGGCGGTCTGTTCAAGGCCCCCGAGGCTGCTTCCGACGGAGGTGAGGAGTAATGGAGTTCCTGAACGCCCTCTTCACTGCCGCGTTCGACAACAACATCGTCTTCGTGCAGATGGTCGGCATGGTCTCCGTGATCGTGCTCGCGCTGCGTCCGCAGGACTCCGTGCGCTTCGGCCTTGCGCTCTGGGCGGCTTCGGCCGTGTCGGGCATCGTCGGCTGGCCGATCTACTACCTGCTGCTGCAGCCGTGGGGCCTCGATTACCTGGCGCCCATGGCCTACCTGCTGGTTTCGGCTACCTGCGTCTTTCTCGTGGGCGCCGTTGCCACGGCTCGCAAGCCTCTTGAGGAGCGCCGCGGCGCCATGGCCATGTGCACCATCGTGGCCCTCAACGCCTGTACGCTCGCCGTGCCGCTCTCCAACGCCGCTGCAGGCTGCGAGTTCCCGGTCGGCGTGGGTACCGCCGTCGGCGCGGGTCTCGGCGCGTTTATCGCCGTCGTGCTCTTTGCCGGCGTGCGCAACCGGATCAACGAGTCGCAGGTCCCCGCAGTGCTGCGCGGCCTGCCCATCTCGCTTGTGACTGCTTCGATCATGTGCCTGGCGTTCTTCGGCGTGTCCGGAGCGCTCTCTGGGCTCTTCGTGTAAGGAGGGGCGAGGATGTTCTACGTTGTTGCGCCCGCTCTTGTGATGGCGCTTATCGCGCTGGTCTGCGCCCTGGTTGTCGTGGCTGCTGTGGCTATCGTCAACCTCTGGGGCACTCACCCGCTCGAGGCGTGGGCCGAGCGCCTGCGCGTCTCTGAGGCCGAGCGCGAGGCCGAGCGCGCCGTGCTCGACGCCCGCATCGAGGCCGAGGAGAACGGCGAGTAAAGCCGCCGTCTGAGCGCCTGCTCTAAGGGGCCGTTCTGCATCTGCGGAGCGGCCCCTTTTTGCGTGCGATATGCGTGTCGAGCCTCCCAGCCTTTTGCAGATGCTGTCGTCCGGGGCCCGGCTGCGCAAAATTGCGCACGATGCAGATGGGCCGCGCAAAAACGATCACGATACGAAGAGCGTTGGCAAAATGGAGCGCGATACTGTGGCCGTGCGCAAAAACGGATTCCTTACGGTGCGTCCACGGTAGTTTCTGGCTTCGCGCTTCCGTATCGCGTGCGTTTTGGCGCATGGTCCCCGTATTGTGTATGTTTTGGCGCACGGCCCACGTATCGTGCGCGTTTTAGCGCACAGCGCCCGTATCGGAACTGGTTTTGCGCGGCGCGGCTGGAATGTTTTGCCGAGCGCATGTGGCGCGTCCTCTTCTTCTCGCTCGCGGCGTTGTCCGTGGTACCCTTCTTGGGAATGAGCGAGAACGACCGGCTCCTCAACGCACGGGGCCGGAGCGAAGGGGGAAACGTGGAGCAGCTCGACCTGTTCGGGGGCAGCACGGATATACGAGAAGAGCCGAAGGCGGGTGGCGGCGCCGCGGCAACGACAGACGCCGCCGAGAAGCGCGCGGCTGCCGAGCGCGCGGCAGTGCTCAGGCGCGAGCTCGACTACCATGCCTACCGCTACTACATGCTCGACGCCCCCGAGATCACCGACGCCGCCTTTGACAGGCTGCTCGTGGAGCTGCAGGGCATTGAGGAGCGTTACCCGGACCTTGTGACGCCCGACTCCTATACCCAGCGCGTGGGCGGTTACGTGTCGAGCCAGTTTGCCCCGGTGACCCACATGAGCCGCATGTACTCCATGGACGACGCCATGAATCTCGAGGAGCTCGATCAGTGGCTCGAGCGCACCGAGGCGGCGCTTGCCGAACTCGGCGACAGCGCGCCGACCTACACCTGCGAGCTCAAGATCGACGGCCTCGGCGTGGCGCTCACCTACGAGAACGGCGCCTTCGTGCGCGCCGCTACGCGCGGCGACGGCACCACGGGCGAGGACGTGAGCCTGAACGTCCGCACGATCCGCGACGTGCCGCTGCACCTCGGCGAGGAGGCGCTCGCCCACATGGGCGCCGACGCTTCTGCGCGCATCGAGGTGCGCGGCGAGGTCTACATGCCCAAGGCGAGCTTCGTGCGCCTCAACGAGGAGGCCGACGCCGAGGGGCGCGACCCCTTCGCCAACCCGCGCAACGCCGCTGCCGGCAGCCTGCGCCAGAAGGACCCCAAGGTAACCGCGTCGCGCGATCTTGCGACCTTCATCTACGCCGTGGCCGACACCGCGCCGCTGCACGTAACGAGCCAGCACGAGTTTCTGGCCTGGCTCAAGAGCGCGGGCTTCTCGGTCAATCCCAACGTCAAGCGCTGCGCGAGCCCCGCCGAGGTGCACGCGTTCTGCGCCGACGCGCTCGCGCACCGCGCTGACCTGGCTTACGACATCGACGGCGTGGTGGTGAAGGTCGACTCCTTCGCCGCGCAAGACGACCTCGGCTTCACTGCCCGCGCGCCGCGCTGGGCCATCGCCTTCAAGTTCCCGCCCGAGGAAAAAGAGACCGTCCTGCGCGAGATCCGCATCCAGGTCGGCCGCACGGGCGTGCTCACGCCGGTTGCCGAGTTCGACCCGGTCACGGTCTCGGGCTCGACCATCGCGCGCGCCACGCTGCACAACATCGACGAGATCCACCGCAAGGACGTGCGCGTGGGTGACACCATCGTCGTGTACAAGGCGGGCGACGTCATCCCCGAGGTCGTGGGTCCGGTGGCCGAGAAGCGCCCCGCGGGCGCCGAGCCCTTCTCCATGCCCGCCGTCTGCCCCGCGTGCGGCGCGCCCGTGGTGCACGAGGAGGGCGAGGTGGCCTACCGCTGCGTCTCCATCGACTGCCCGGCACAGCTCAAGGAGCGCCTGCTGCATTGGGTCAGCCGCGGCTGCATGGACGTCGACGGCGTGGGCGATGAGCTCGTCGACAAGCTCATCGCGCAGGGGCTCGTGCACGACGTGGCCGACTTCTACCGTCTTGACGTAGACGACATCGCTGGCCTCGAGACGGGACGTGTCTACGACACCGACATCAAGGGCCGCCGCGCCGGCGACCCCATTCTGCGCAACGGCAAGCCCACGGGCCGCGTCTACAAGACCACGGTCGAGGGCCACAAGGCCGGTGAGCCCGTGCTCGTGGGCCGTACCATCGCCGAGAAGATCGTCGCCGAGCTCGCCAAGTCCAAGGAGCAGCCGCTCGGGCGCGTCCTCTTCGCGCTCGGCATCCGTCATGTGGGCAAGAGCGTCGGCGAGCTCATCGCCGGGCAGTTTCCGACCGTGCCGGCGCTTATCGCCGCCACGGAGGAGGAGATTGCCCAGATCGACGGCATCGGTCCCAAGATCGCGCAGAGCGTAAAAGAGTTCCTTGCCGTTCCCGAGAACATCGCCGTGCTCGAGCGCCTGCGCGCCGAGGGCCTCAACCTCGAAGCGCAGAGCGCGGCTGCCGCCAACGCCGCCTTTGCCCAGAGCGCCGGTGTGGCCGAGGGTCTCACCGACGAGCAGCCGCTCCAGGGCCTCACCTTTGTGCTCACGGGCTCGCTCACGCGCTTCACGCGCACCGAGGCCGGCAACGTGCTCAAAGCGCTCGGCGCCAAGGTCACGGGGTCCGTTTCCAAGAAGACGAGCTACGTCGTGGCAGGCGAGAAAGCCGGTTCCAAGCTCTCCAAGGCCGAGAGCCTCGGCGTTCCCGTTCTCACCGAAGACGACCTCGCCCACATCATGGAAACCGGCCAGGTCCCGTCAGGGGAGTAGCGCAAACACATCATCAATGCGAGCAAACAAGAAGCAAAGCGGCGGTAATCAAAACCGCCGCTCCGCTTCTTGCTATGTGTCCGAGGTCGTGCCTTGGTCACTTGACTCCTATGGTTGCCCTTGCTCGCAATGACATCAGGCAACCCAACAGACATTAACAAAGACGCACTTTTAGCCAGAAAAATGAGGTTTTGCTCATGTCTGTTGCGGCTTGACAGGGTCTTTACAACGGGCTATTACTTGATACGTCAACTATTGATGCATCAAATAACAAGGCAGGTCCGCTATGACGGAGAAGAACCCCGAGGCGGCAGAGGGCCAAGCAGCCGCTGCCGCAGGCGAGAAGGACGGCGCCCAAGAGCGCCCGGGCCGCTCGTTCCACGACTTTCACATGCTGCTCTTCCGCGCGTTTCATGCGCAGCGCAATCTCTTGAGCCCCTACGTTAAACGTCTCGGGCTCGGCAACGGTCAGCCCAAAATCCTCTCGTACCTGGCCGTAAAGGGGCCGAGCACCCAGCGCGACCTTGCCGAGTTTTACGAGATCGACGCCGCGGCCGTCTCGCGCATGCTCGACGCGCTCGAGCGCAGCGGGTTCATCACGGCCACGGCAAGCGCTACCGACCGCCGCTCCAAGACCATCGTCCTCACCGAGCGGGGCATGGCGGCCGTCAACGCATGGGACGCCGCCTGCGTTGAGGAGGAGAACGCCATGCTCGAGGGCTTCTCAGATAAGGAGCGCGTTGCGCTCGCCGACTACCTTGAGCGCGTGCACCGCAACCTCCGTTCCTACGGCAGCAAGCTCGCCGCGGAGCGCAGCGAGTCGGCCAAGCGGGGCGATGCCCGATGACCGAGCTCAAGCGCATTCTGAGCTACCTTGGCCGGTACCGCCGCGACGCTCTCATGGGCGTGCTGCTCGTGGTGGTGGAGAGCGGTTTTGAGATGATCATCCCCATTCTCATGGCCGACATCATCGACGTGGGCGTGGCCGAGCGCGACCTCGCCTACATCGCGCGCCAGGGCGTCTACATGGGTCTCTGTGCCGTAGCTGCTCTCGTCACGGGGCTTCTCTACGCGCGCTATGCGGCGCGCGCCTCCTACGGCCTCGGCGCCAACCTGCGCGCAGCCGAGTACGAGCGGGTGCAGGAGTACTCGTTTGCCAACCTCGATCACTTTGAGACCTCGTCGCTCGTCACGCGCATGACCACCGACGTCACCGTCATCCAAAACGCCGTGAATGCGGGCTTCAGACCCATGGTCCGCGGCCCGGTGGTGCTCGTGATGGGGCTTGCGCTCTCGGTGTACCTGAACCCGGCGCTCGCGCTCGTCTTCGTGGCGCTCATGCCCCTGCTCGCGCTCGTGCTCGCGTTCATCCTGCGCAAGGTCGGCCCGCTCTACGGCAGGCTCCAGACTATGGTCGACAAGCTCAACGACGTGGTGCAGGAGATGCTCACCGCCGTGCGCGCCGTCAAGGCCTATGTGCGCGGCGACTACGAGTGCGCCCAGTTTGCCGAGGTCAACGGCGCGCTGGCCGATACGAGCCGCACGACCTTCCGCTACGCGGTTCTCAACATCCCCACGCTCTACGTTGCCATGTACACGGCCACGACCCTCATCATGTGGTTCGGCGGGCAGATGGTCCTTAGCGGCGCGCTCGCGGTGGGCGAGCTCACGGGCTTTCTGTCCTACGTGTTCCAGGTGCTCAACTCGCTCATGATGATCTCGAACGTCTTTCTGCTGCTGTCGCGCTCGCTCGCGAGCATTCACCGCATCTGCGAGGTGCTCGACGAGAAGGTCGACCTCGTGAGCCCCGACGGCGCGCTCCAAGAGGTGGCCGACGGCTCGATCGCGTTTAAGGACGTGTCGTTCAAGTACCATGCGGACGCTCAGGAGTACGTGCTCGAGCACGTCTCGCTCGAGATTCCGGCGGGCTCCACCGTGGGCGTGCTCGGCGGCACGGGCGCGGGTAAGACAACGCTCGTGCAGCTCGTCCCGCGGCTCTACGACGCCACCGAAGGTGCGGTTCTCGTGGGAGGTGCCGACGTGCGCCGCTACGACCTGGCGTGTCTGCGCGACGCCGTGGCAATCGTTTTACAGAAAAACGTGCTCTTCTCGGGTACGGTGCGCGAGAACCTCATGTGGGGCAACGACCGCGCAACCGACGAGGAGCTGCTCGAGGCGTGCCGGGCGGCGCGCGTGGACGAGTTTTTGGACCGTCTGCCGGGCGGGCTCGACTACGACCTCGGGCAGGGTGGCGTCAACGTGTCGGGCGGCCAGAAGCAGCGCCTCTGCATTGCCCGCGCTCTTCTCAAGCATCCCAAGATCGTTATCTTCGATGACTCCACCTCGGCGGTCGACACTGCTACCGAGGCCGACATCCGCGCGGCGCTCGCCGACCTCACGGGCGTCACCAAGATCATCATCGCCCAGCGCGTGAGCTCGGTCATGGCGGCCGACCAGATCGTCGTGCTCGACGACGGGCGCGTGCACGGCGTGGGCACGCACGAGGAGCTTCTCGCGCACGACGCCATTTACCAGGAGATCTACGCGTCGCAAGTGCGCGACGCCGCAGAAGGGGGCGCGTAGCATGGCCGCACCCGGAAACAAGCCCCAGAACCTGGGCGCCACCGCCCGCGAGCTCATGAGCTACATGGGCCGCCACAAGGCGCTCTTCTTTGCCGTGGCGGTGCTCGTTGCGGTGTCGGCGGTGGCCAACCTGCTCGGTACCTACATGATCCGCCCCGTGGTCGACAGCCTCGCCGACGGCAACGTGGACGCGCTCGTGCGGGGCGTGGCGCTCACCGCCGCCATCTACATCATCGGCATCATCGCCGCCTACGGCTACTCGCAGGTCATGGTGTACGCCGCGCAGAAAGTGCTCTACGACATCCGCCGCGACCTCTTCGCGCACATTCAGACCCTGCCGCTCAAGTATTTCGACACGCGCAACCGCGGCGACATCATGAGCCTCTTCACCAACGACGTCGACACCGTGGCCGAGGCCATGAACAACAGCTTCGCCATGGTCATCCAGAGCTTCATCCAGATCGTGGGTACGCTCACCATGATCTTCATCTTGAACTGGAAGCTCTCGCTCATCGTGGTTGTGGGTTACGTGGTCATGTTTGCCTACATCGGGTTCTCCACGCGCCGCAGCCGCCGGTACTTCCAGCGACAGCAAGCGGTGCTCGGCGAGCTCGACGGTTATGTCGAGGAGATGGTCACCGGCCAGAAGGTTGTGAAGGTCTTCAACCACGAGGCCGCCAACGTGGCATCGTTTGGCGAGAAGAATGAGCGGCTGCGCCTTGCGGGCACGGGCGCGCAGGCCTATGCCGCCTCGATGATCCCCGCTGTTGTTTCCATCAGCTATGTGAACTACGCCATCGTGGCGGCGGTTGGCGGCTGGATGGCCATTACCGGTGCAACCGATGTGGGCGCGCTTGCGAGCTACCTCGTATTTGTGCGCCAAACCGCGATGCCCATCAACCAGTTCACGCAGCAGTCGAACTTCCTGCTCTCGGCGCTTGCGGGTGCGGAGCGTGTGTTTGCCGCCCTGCATGAGGAACCCGAGGTCGATGAGGGACGCGTGCGTCTTGAGCAAACAG
>CALUOB010000050.1 GCA_944322175.1 uncultured Coriobacteriaceae bacterium | reverse complement strand
CACCGAGACCTGGCCGTTCTTCGCGCTCGGCTTCGTGCTCGCGGCCATCGGCGAGCTTACGCTGATCGCCCTCGGCGTCATCGGCGTCGCGCTCGCGCTCATCTACCTTGGTCTTAAGGACCTGGCCCAGAACAGCGGCGGTGGCGGCACGGGCGATCCGCTCGGCGCCATCCTGGACGACTACGAGTAAGGAAGGGAGGAACGGTCATGGCAGAGAACAGGGTTACCCTCTCTAAGAAGGATCGACTTTCCGTTGCATGGCGCCACCAGTTCCTGCAGGGCTCGTGGAACTACGAGCGTATGCAGAACGGCGGCTGGTGCTACTCCATGATTCCGGCCATCAAGAAGCTCTACAAGAGCAAGGAAGATCGGGCTGCGGCGCTTAAGCGTCACATGGAGTTCTACAACACGCACCCCTACGTTTCGGCTCCCGTCATCGGCGTTACCCTCGCTCTTGAGGAGGATCGCGCCAACGGCGCCCCCATCGACGATGTTGCCATCCAGGGCGTCAAGGTCGGCATGATGGGCCCGCTCGCCGGCGTCGGCGACCCGGTGTTCTGGTTCACCCTTCGCCCGATTCTCGGCGCGCTCGGCGCTTCTCTGGCTCTCGGCGGCTCCATCGTCGGTCCGCTTCTGTTCTTCTTCGCCTGGAACATCATCCGTATGGCGTTCCTGTGGTACACGCAGGAGTTCGGCTACAAGGTCGGTACCGAGATCACCAAGGACCTCTCCGGCGGTCTCATGGGCAAGATCACCGAGGGCGCTTCCATCCTCGGTATGTTCATCATCGGCTCGCTGGTCGAGCGCTGGGTGTCCATCAGCTTCACGCCCGTTGTCTCGACGGTCGAGCAGTCTGAGGGCGCCTACATCGACTGGAACGCCATCCAGGCTACGATCGACAAGTCGGGCGCTGCTCAGGGCATCCATGATGCGCTGAGCCAGTTCAACTCGCTCGGCGCCGCTGCCCTCGACGTGAACAAGGTCACCACGCTCCAGGCCAACCTCGACTCGCTGATCCCCGGCCTTGCTGCCGTCGGCCTCACGCTTCTGTGCTGCTGGCTGCTCAAGAAGAAGGTCAGCCCGATCGCCATCATCCTGGCGCTCTTCGTGGTCGGTATCGTTGGCCGCGTCGTCGGGTTCATGTAAGACCTTGCGTTGAGCGCTCGCGCTCGACGATCAGGGCCGTACCGGGTACCATAAGGCGGTGCGCAACCGTCTGGCCGCCCGGTACGGCCTTTTTCTGTAGGGGCGCCCTGCGCCGAAATTGCGCCGCAACGAGGATGGAACACGATCATGGCTCAGTCTCAGAATACCCGCGTCGATCTCACGATCAAGGCCACTTCGTTCTTAGGGCTGGGCACGTACGGCAGCGTGATGCTCGGCGACAAGGCGTTCGAGTTCTACAACGAGAAGAACCCCGAGGATTACATCCAGATACCTTGGGACCAAGTCGACTACGTTGCTGCCTCGGTGCTCTTTGGCGGTCGGGTGATACCGCGTTTCGCCCTATTCACGAAAGAGAACGGGCACTTTGCCTTCTCGACGCGCGACAACAAGCGCACGCTGCGCGCGATGAGGGCGTACGTCCCCGAAGACCGGCTGCTGAGGTCGCTTTCGTTTCTCGACGTGGTGGGCCAGGGCCTCAAGGGCCTTGTGGGCCGCATCTTCGGTCGAAAGCGCTGACGGCCGTGCCCAACATGGAGTCTCGGTAGGGCGCGCCTGCAACGTGCAGGCGCGCCCTTTCTCGGTATATAATGCCTCAGGTTATGCGCAATCGGCGTTGCGCTTTCGGCAGCGCCAAAGGTGAGAAAGGCGTCACATGGCAACCATCAGCACCGCTGAGTTCAAGAACGGCATGGGTCTCAGGATCAAGGACCGCGTCTGCACCCTCGTCAGCTTCCAGCACGTCAAGCCGGGCAAGGGCGGCGCATTCGTGCGCTACAAGTACAAGGACCTCAAAACCGGCCGCACCAACGAGACCACCTGCAACGCCGGCAGCAAGTTCGAGAGCGTCGACCTGCGCACCCGTGAGATGCAGTACCTCTACAACGACGGCAACGACTATTACTTCATGGATCCCGAGACCTATGACCAGGTTCCGGTGAGCTCCGACTTCATCGGCGAGAACGAGAAGTGGCTTAAGGAGAACGACACCTGCCAGCTGCTCTACGCCGACGCCGAGCTCATGGGCGTTAACCCGCCGATGTTCATCGAGGCCGAGATCTCCGAGACCGAGCCCGGTTTCAAGGGCGACACGGTCCAGGGTTCCACCAAGCCCGCCACGATCGAGACGGGCGCGGTGATCCAGGTCCCGATGTACCTCAACGTGGGCGACATGATCAAGGTCGATACCCGCGACGGCAAGTACGTGTCGCGTGTCTAGCTCAAGCTTCTTCCAATCTGATCTGCGTTTTGCACAGGGCGTCCGTTTGGGCGCCCTGTTTTTACGTCCTTGCCCGAAGGTCTGATTCTTCGCGCCCTGCGCCGCTGGACGCTTTGCAAGCGAGACGCCTAATCGTTTTACCGTTCACAGGACGGTTTTGCCCAGCGGGCAATGGCCGGCACTTCTCGGCGGTGTTTGCAGTATATTGGTAAGCAGTTTGAGCCAAGGCGCAGCCGCGCCCTGGGAGAGCGGGAATACGAGAGGAGGCAGGTCTATGGCTGGACTCCGCATCATGGACACCACCATCCGCGATGGTCAGCAGTCGCTTTGGGCGACGCGCATGACGACCGCAGAGATGTTGCCCATCTTGCCTAAAATGGACGAGGTTGGCTATTGGGCAATTGAAGCGTGGGGTGGTGCGACGTTTGACTCGTGCCTGCGCTTCTTGGACGAGGACCCGTGGGAGCGCCTTCGCCTCATCAAAGAGCGCTGCCCCAACACGCCCCTTGCCATGCTGGTCCGTGGCCAGAACCTGGTCGGATACAAGCATTACTCCACGGACGTGGTCGAGAAGTTCATCGAGCGCGCCCACGCCAACGGCATCGACGTCTTTCGCGTGTTCGACGCGCTGAACGACATCGACAACATCCGTGACTGCGCAGCCGCGATCAAGAAGGTCGGCGCTCACTTCGAGCCGGCCATTTCCTACACGCGCAGCCCTGTTCACACCCTCGACAGCTACATCAGGTACGCGCGCGAGCTCGCCGAGCTGGGCGCCGATTCGCTGTGCATCAAGGACATGGCGGGCCTTTTGGTCCCGTACCGTGCTGCCCAGCTTGTCAGTGCCCTGCGCACCGAGATCGGGCTGCCGGTTCACATGCACTGCCACTTCATCGGCGGCATGGCCAGCACCAACTACCTGCGCGGCGCCGAAGAAGGCGCTGAGATCGTCGACTGCGCGCATGCGCCGCTCGCCTTCGGCAACTCGCAGCCCGCCGTCGAGATGACCGTGTCGTCGCTTTCGGGTTCTCCTTTCGACACGGGGCTCGACCTCGACCTGCTGTTCGAGATCGCCGACTACTGGGACGGCGTGCGCAAGAGCGGCAGGCACCAGCGCGGCATCACCACGCTTACGCACATGCGCATCTACAAGCACCAGATCCCCGGCGGCATGATGTCCAACCTCGTGGGCCAGCTCGATCTGCAGAACATGCACGACCGTCTGCCCGACGTGGTCGCCGAGATCCCCAACGTCCGCGCCGAGGTCGGCTATCCGCCGCTCGTGACGCCCATGAGCCAGATCGTCGGCACGCAGGCGGTTATGAACGTGCTGACCGGCAAGCGCTGGGGCATCATCTCCAAGGAGATGCGCGACTACCTCATGGGCGCGTACGGCAAGACCCCCGCGCCGGTGTCCGAAGAGGTTCTCAAGAAGGTCTTCGGCGACGCCGACATCGATGCTCTGCGCCGCGCCGCTCGCGAGGAGCATCTGCAGACCTACGACGAGGCCGCTGCCGAGATCGGCGATCTTGCCCAGAGCGAGGAGGACGTGCTGTCCTACGCGCTCTTCCCGAACGAGGCACGCGCGATGCTCGAGAAGCGCGCCGCCGGAACGCTCCGTCCCATTACCGAACCCCTTGACGCAGAGAATGCTGCTCAAGAAAACGAGGAGGAACTTGAAATGAACGTCGACCAGATCCGTGATCTCATCGAGGCCCTTGACGACAGCTCCGTCGCCGAAATCACCATCAAGGAGGGCAACTCCGAGGTCGCCATCCGCAAACCCGTTGCCGCCGCTCCGGCTCCCGCACCCGTAATCGCCGCGGCTCCCGCCCCGGTTGCCGCCCCGGTTGCAGCGCCCGCTCCGGCCCCTGCCCCCGCGCCGGCTCCCGCTCCCGCACCAGCTCCCGAGCCCGCTGCCGCTGCCGCTCCGGCCGAGCGTCCCGCCAGCTGGAAGCCCGTTGAGTGCCCGATGGTCGGCACCTTCTACCAGGCTCCCTCGCCCGACGCCGCCCCGTTTGTCAAGGTCGGCGACTCGGTCAAGGTCGGCCAGACCCTCTGCATCGTCGAGGCCATGAAGCTCATGAACGAGATCACCGCCGAGGAGGACGGCGTTATCCGCGAGGTCTGCGGCGTTGACGGCGAGCCCGTCGAGTTCGGCGAGCCCCTCTTCTACTACGAGCCGGTTGCGTAAGGAACGAGGCGATTCCCTATGTTCTCCAAGATCCTTATCGCCAACCGCGGCGAGATCGCGCTTCGCGTAGTGCGTGCCTGCAAGGATTTGGGCGTTACGTCCTGCGTCGCGTACTCCGTGGCCGACGCCGACACGCGCGCCGTTATGGAGGCGGACGACAAGGTCTGCATCGGACCGGCGCCCTCCGCTAAGTCCTATCTCGACATCGCGCGCATCATCGGCGCCGCTACGAGCAAGAAGTGCGAGGCCGTCCACCCCGGTTACGGCTTCCTGTCCGAGAACGCCGATCTGGCGCGCGCCTGCGCCGACAACGGCCTTGTCTTCATCGGCCCGAGCCCCGAGGTTATCGACCGCATGGGCGAGAAGAGCAACGCCAAGCAGACCATGAAGGCCGCCGGCGTGCCCACCGTCCCGGGTTCCGACGGCGCCGTCGAGACCGTGGAGGACGCTGCCAAGTTCGCCGACGAGGTAGGGTACCCCGTCCTCATCAAGGCGAGCGCGGGCGGCGGCGGCAAGGGCATGCGCGAGGTGCATGACCCCGCCGACCTCGAGCACGAGTACAACGCCGCCCGCTCCGAGGCGCGCGTGGCGTTTGCCAACGACGAGGTGTACCTCGAGAAGCTCATCACGCGTCCGCGTCACGTTGAGATCCAGGTCATGGCCGACAACTTCGGCCATGCTGCCGCGGTCTGCGAGCGCGACTGCTCGGTTCAGCGCCGTCACCAGAAGCTCTGCGAGGAGGCGCCGAGCCCGGCGCTTACCCCCGAGCTTCGCAAGAAGATGTGCGAGACCGCGGTCAAGGCCGTGCGCGCCACAGGCTACACGAACGCCGGCACCATCGAGTTTCTGCTCGACGAAGACGGCAGCTTCTACTTCATGGAGATGAACACCCGTATTCAGGTCGAGCATCCCGTGACCGAGGAGATCACCCGCACCGACCTCGTGTGCGAGCAGCTCCGTGTTGCCTCCGGCGAGCCTATGACCATTCCCGACGGCGGCATCGATACGCCCGACGGCCACGCCTTCGAGTTCCGCATCAACGCCGAGGACCCCGAGCACGCCTTCCGTCCGTGCCCGGGCACCATTACCAAGCTGCGTCTTCCCGGCGGTCCCGGTGTTCGCGTCGACACGCATGTCTACGAGGGCTACAAGATTCCCCCGACTTACGACTCGCTCGTGGCCAAGCTCATCGTTTGGGGCCCCACGCGCGAGGCCGCCTTGGCGCGCGCCAAGCGCGCTCTCGACGAGTTCGAGATCGAGGGCATCAAGACGACGCTGCCCTTCCATCGTGCGGTCGTCCGTAACGAAGATTATGCTGCCGGCGTGGTGTATACCGATTTTATTCCGACGCATATGCCTGAGTACCTCGCGTAGCTGATAGAATAGATCGACTCATCGACGGTAACAACAAAGGGGGCTGCAAGCTTATGGCTCAGGAAATCAGGATCGACGGCATCGGCATCTCCCAAGATGTCATTGCCGCCATCGTCTCGCGTGCCGCTGAGGGCGTCGAGGGCGTTGCGTCCGTGGGCGTCAAGGGCTTGGCAACGAATCTCGTCACCATGCTCTCTACGGGCTCCATCACCCAGGCTCCGGCCGTTGAGGCCGAGGTAGTCGACGACGCGCTGAAGATCACCCTGCGCATCGTCGTCTTCTTCGGGTATCCGTTCAAAAAGCTTGCAGCCACCGTTCGCTCGGTTGTTGCGCAGGCCATCGACGCGCAGATCGGCGTTGACGTCGCTTCGATCGACGTGTGCATCGACGGTCTCGTGTTTCCTAAGGAGTAGCCCGTGAGACTGCATGTTGATCGGGGTAGGACCCTGGCCCGTAGCCAGGCGCTCCAGCTGCTGTTTCAGGCCGAGGTTCTCGGCAAGACGGTCGATGAGGTTATCGAAGGCGATTACCTCATTTCCAAAGGCCCGCTCAACGGTTACGCGTGCCAGCTCGCGCGCGGCTGTTACGAGAGCCTCGACGAGATCGATGCGCTCATTTCGTCGGCTTCGACGAAATGGCCCCTCTCTCGTATGCCGGGGACCGATCGCAACCTGCTTCGACTCGCTACGTACGAGATGACGCACGTCGACGATCTCCCCTCGGTGGCGGTTGCCATCAACGAGGCGGTCGAGATCGCCAAGGCGTACGGCACCGATGAGTCTGCCCGCTTCGTCAACGGCGTGCTCGGGCACATCGCCCGCTCCACCGACCGCGCCGAAGCGGTCGAGGTCGCCAAGGATGAGGCTGTCGAGCGCGAGCCGGTAGAGCTCGACGATACGGAAGCGTAAGACCCATGTCCGATACTGCAAACGCTGCGCGGTTCGAGGACATCACGACGCGCCTCGACGAGATCGTCGGATCGGTTCGCTCCAAAAACACGTCGCTCGAGAAGTCTCTCGAGCTGTTCGACGAGGCGATCGCACTCGGCTCAAAGGCTGTCGAGCTCGTCGACGATCCTACGTTCAGCCCGGAGGAAGCCGCGCGTCTCAACGGCGAGAACGCCGTTGACGCGCCCGTGCGGGCAGATTCCTCTTCGGAGGAGTCGCGCGCGTAACAGAGTCCCGCGGTTGCCGTGGGAAAGGGGTTTGCCGATGAAGCGGGTGCGCCTAGACGCCGAGTTGGTTGCTCAAGGCTTCTGCCCTACACAAGATGACGCTGCTCGCTGCGTGATGGCCGGTCTGGTCTCGTCGCGCGGCGAGCGTTTTTCTGCGCCGGGGACGCAGGTGCGGCCGGGAGTCGAGCTTCATGTCAAGAACAGAGCCCCCTACGTCAGCCGCGGCGGTCTCAAGCTCGCCGGCGCCCTCGATGCGTTCTCCGTCGACCCGACCGGTCTTCGCTGCCTCGACGTAGGGTGCTCTTCGGGCGGGTTCACCGACTGCCTGCTGCGCCGTGGCGCCGCGCATGTCGTTTCGGTCGACGTGGGCCGGGCGCAGTTTGACTGGTCCTTGCGGCAAGATGAGCGCGTGGAGCTTCTCGAACGCACCAACGTGTGCGACCTTCCGGATCTGGGTTACCGCTCCTTTGCCGATCTCGCGGTGTGCGACGTGTCGTTTACGAGCGTTCGCACCGTTCTCGCTGCCGTGCGCGAGGCGCTGGTGAGCCGAGGCCGCTTCGTGACGCTCGTCAAGCCGCAGTTCGAGGCGGCGCGCGAGGACGTGGGGGAGGGCGGCATCGTGCGCGACCCCGTTGTTCACGAGCAGGTCCTAACCGAGCTTATCTCTTATGTTGCCGAGAACGGCATGGCGCCTGTTGACCTCTGTGCATCGCCGATCAAAGGCACCAAGGGCAACCGCGAGTTCTTTTTGTCCTGTCAAAAGTCCGAGGGCGACGTATCGCGCGACGTTCTCGATCGGCTGTGCGAGCGAGCGCACCGTCTTGCGAAGGGGGATGGGGCCGCATGAGCGTGCTCATGGTCGTCAATTTTGGCAAGGTCGAGGCGGTCCAAGACGCTTTGATGCTCGAGACCTGGCTCAAGCGTCAGAGGCTCGACGTGCTCTGGGCTCCTGACTACCGGCAGGAGGAGGGGCTTGCACCGGCAGCCAAGGACTGCGTGCGATCGGTGCCCGGTTTGGGCGCCGAGCCCTTGCCGCCGCTGACTCCCGACATGCTCAACTCGGCGGACCTCGTGCTGTCGCTCGGCGGCGACGGCACGCTTCTGCGCGCCGCCCGCATCGTGGGCTACCGCGAGGTGCCTATCCTCGGCCTGTCGTACGGGCATCTCGGATTCCTCACGGCCGCCAATCCCGCCGACGTTAAGATCCTCTCCGTTGTTTCGGACGCGCTCTCGGGGGAGCTGCACGTCAGCCGCCGCGCAACGCTCGAGGCTACGGTCACCTATACCCCGGATGACGAGAGCCGCGTCGAGCAGGAGGATTTGGTGACGCTGTTTGCCCTCAACGATCTCGCGCTTACCCGCGGCGCCGTTGGCGACATGATCGAGTTCGACATGGCGGTGTCGGGCCACCATATCGACAAGCTCCGCGGCGACGGGCTCGTGGTGTCTACCGCCACGGGCTCCACGGGCTACGCCCTCTCGGCGGGCGGCCCCATCGTGTCGCCCGAGTACAAGGGCATGGTCGTCGTGCCGATCGCTCCCCACACCATCCAGGCTCGTGCGTTTCTCACCTCGCCTGCCGATGTTGTCGAGGTGACTATGGACCACGACCGTCCCGCGCGCGCTTCCGTTCAGGCCGACGGCCGCGTGGTCGAGGTTCCCGGCGAAATAGAGCGCCTGGTCGTTCGCCGCGGGCCGGGCGACGTGCTCTTGCTCGATTACGGTCCGGAGAGCTTCTATGCGTCGGTCTCCCGCGTGTTCTACGGGGTGAGGCGCAATGATCGATGAGATACGGGTCGAGAACCTCGCGCTTATCGCAGAGGCGTCGCTGACTCCGGCTCCTGGGCTCACGGCGATCACCGGCGAGACCGGTGCCGGCAAAACGGCGCTTCTCTCTGCGTTCAAGCTCATGGTAGGGGAGCGCGCCGACGCTTCGATGGTCCGCGAGGGCGAGGAGTGCCTCGTCGTGGAGGGGCGTCTCTACGCCGGCGATGATGATGCCGACGGGCACGTGGTGCGTCGAAGAGTCGGCGCCGACGGTCGCAGCCGCGTAACGATCGACGGGTCGCTTGCCAGCGTGCGCGAGCTTGGGGAGCGCGTGGGGTCCACGATCGATCTGTGCGGACAGCACGAGCATCAGCGCTTGCTTTCCGCTGCGAATCACGTGGCGATGATCGACGAGTGGGCCTCGGATACGATCGCCCCCGCTCTTGCCGCATACCGCGAGAAGCTTGCCGCGGCGCGCGAGGCAGCCGAGGAGCTCGAACGGGTGCGCGAAGCGGCGCGCATGAGCGGCGCCCGGCTCGAGGAAGCGCGCTTTACGCGCGACCGCATCAACGAGGTCGATCCGCAGCCCGGTGAGCTCGAGGAGCTTGAGGAGGTTCTTCCCCGCGCCGAACACGCCGAGGCCCTGGTGTCCTGCGCCTACGACGCGCATGAGGCGATTGCCGCGGAGGGCGGAGCGCTCGACGGCGTGAACGCGGCCATCGCCGAGCTCGCGCGCCTGAAGGACCTCGACGCCAAACTGGGGGCGTTTGCCGACGAGCTCGCTGAGGCGGCCATTCGCATGGAGGACGCGGCCGCCGACCTTCGCAGTTATCGCGAGTCCATCGACTTCGATCCTGCGGAGCTCCAATCGATGCAGGAGCGCCTCTCCGAGCTGCGGGGGCTTACCAGAAGCTTCGGGCCTCGCATGGAGGACGTCTTTGCGGCGCGCGCCGCCGCGGAGGAGCTCCTCGGCATGGTCGACGATGCCGAGGAGCGCGAGAAGCGCGCGGAACGTGAGCTTGAGTCGGCGGAGGCCGATCTTGCCTCTGCGGCGCGCGACCTGACTCGCGCGCGCGACGCCGTCGCCCCCGCTTTTTGCCGAGCGGTCACGCGCCAGATGAAGCGGCTCGAGATGGGAACTGCGGAGCTCGTATGGGAGTCGCGTCAGCTTCCGCGCGATCGCTGGGGCGCCCAGGGACCCTGTGCCTGCGAGCTTCTCTACCGCAGCGGCGCGGGGCTCACGCCGCGCCCTATGCGCCGCATCGCCTCGGGCGGCGAGCTCTCCCGCGTGATGCTCGCGGTCAAGGTCGTTCTCGGAAACTCCGACGCGGTTGACACGCTCGTCTTTGACGAGGTAGACGCCGGCGTGGGCGGCGCCACGGCCCGCTCCCTCGCGCACGTGCTCGCAGATCTCGCCAAAACGCACCAGGTCATCGTGGTTACGCACTTGGCGCAGGTGGCGGTGCTTGCCGATACGCAGTACGTGGTGCGACGCACCAAGGACGAGCGTCCTAAGACCTCCCTTGTCTGCGTCGAGGGCGACGAGCGCGTGGCCGAGGTGGCGCGTATGCTCTCGGGCGACAGCTCCCAGGCGTCGCTCGACCATGCGCGCGAGATGCTCGTCGAGGCCCGCTCCGAGCGGTAGCAATGTTGCGCCGTCCGGCGGACAGGGGCCGTTTGCGGAGAACGCGACCGTTCCTGCGGCGCCGATCGGTATACTGAAACCGTCTGATAACCGGGCGCCTTGGGGCGCGGGCAGGAAGGGAATGCCATGGTGAAGTACCTGATCGGCATCGATGTCGGAGGAACGTCGGTTAAGTGCGGTCTGTTTACGACCGAGGGCGAGCTCAAACACAAGTGGGCGGTCACCACGCGCACGAGCGACGGGGGCACTATGATCCTTCCCGACATCGCCGAGTCGGTCAAGGCCAAGCTCTGGGAGCTCGGCGTGGCTAAAGACGACGTCGCCGGCGCCGGCTTGGGCGTTCCCGGACCGGTCGGCCCCGACGGCATCGTGAGCGTGGCGGTCAACCTCGGCTGGGGCCGCAAGGACGTTGCGGGCGAGTTCTCCGAGCTTATCGGCGTTCCCGCGGTCGTGGGAAACGACGCCAACGTGGCGGCGCTCGGCGAGATGTGGGCCGGCGGCGGCAAGGGTGCGCGCAACGTGGTCATGGTGACGCTCGGCACCGGCGTGGGCGGCGGCATCATCACCGACGGCAAGATCGTCTCCGGCGCGCACGGCGCGGGCGGCGAGATCGGGCACTTCAACGTCAATCCCGACGAGACCATCTGCTGCAACTGCGGCAACGCCGGCTGCCTCGAGCAGTACACCTCGGCAACGGGCATCGTGAGGCTTGCCAACGAGGAGCTCGCGGCAAGCGACGAGGCCTCGGTGCTGCGCAACGACGAGGTCACCTCCAAGAACGTCTGGGACGCCTACAAGGCGGGCGACGCCGTTGCCGCGCGCGTCGTCGATAAGTTCGCGACGTATCTCGGTCGCGCGCTTGCCGTTATCGCCTCTACGACCGACCCCGAGGTCTTCATCATCGGCGGCGGCGTGTCCAATGCCGGTCAGCCGCTAATCGACGCGGTCTCCGCGGTTTACCGCAAGATGGCCTTCTCGGCATGTAAAGACACGCCGATCGTGCTGGCTGAGATCGGCAACGATGCCGGCATCTACGGCGCCGCCAAGCTCGCGCTCGACGCTGCTGCCGAGTAGTTCGATCCGTACAGGTTTCTGAAAGGGGCGCGCGGGCATTCCGTATGGCTGCGCGCCTGTTCTGTGAGGCGTGAAGTTTGCGTTACGTGCGCGAAACCTTAAAGAGACATCTTGCAAAACCTGCGCTTTCAACGTAATCTTACGAGTGCGTGATTATCGTCACGCAGTGTATCTATCGGCCCCCGAGGTGTTCCTTTGGTGCGTGCGGGCGCTGCGTCATCTGCGGTCGCTTTGCACTATCTGCAGGTCCAAGCAATCGGGGCCCCGTTACCTGAAAGGGGTCCACCTTTGAGTGAGATTCAGAACTCGTCCGTCTTTTCGCTAGAGGATGTCAGCGATTCCGAGATGGACAACCTCATCGACGGCACGATGACCGAGTTCGATGAGGGCGACCTTGTTACCGGCACGGTCGTGAAGATCGAGAAGGACGAGGTCCTGCTCGACATCGGGTTCAAGAGCGAGGGCGTCATCCCTGTTCGCGAACTCTCCATCCGCAAGGACGCCAACCCTGCAGAGATCGTCAACCTGGGCGACACCATCGAGGCTCTCGTTCTCCAGAAGGAGGACAAGGACGGCCGTCTCATCCTCTCCAAGAAGCGTGCCGAGTACGAGCGCGCTTGGAACCGCATCGAGGAGAAGTTCAACTCCGGCGAGAACGTCGAGGGCGAGGTTATCGAGGTCGTCAAGGGCGGTCTTATCCTCGACATCGGCCTGCGCGGCTTCCTGCCCGCCTCCCTCGTTGACCTGCGCCGCGTGAAGGACCTCACCGCTTACCTCGGCACCACCATCGAGGCTCGCGTCATCGAGATGGACCGCAACCGCAACAACGTCGTGCTTTCGCGCCGCGTTGTTCTCGAGGAGTCCCGCAAGGCCGAGCGTCAGGAGATCCTCTCCAAGCTCAAGAGCGGCATGCGCCTCAAGGGCACCGTTTCCTCCATCGTCGACTTCGGCGCCTTCGTCGACCTCGGCGGCATCGACGGCCTCATCCACATCTCCGAGCTCTCCTGGAACCATGTCAACCATCCGTCCGAGGTTGTCAAGGTTGGCCAGGAGGTCGAGGTCGAGGTTCTCGACGTCGATCTCAACCGCGAGCGCATCTCCCTCGGTCTCAAGCAGACCACCGAGGATCCGTGGCGCACGCTGGTCAAGAAGTACCCGGTTGGCGCTATCGTCGAGGGTACCGTGACCAAGCTCGTTCCCTTCGGCGCGTTCGTCGACCTCGGCGAGGGCATCGAGGGCCTCGTCCACATCTCCGAGATGGCCAACAAGCACGTTGAGCAGCCCTCTCAGGTTACCCGCGTGGGCGAGAAGGTTCAGGTCAAGGTCATGGAGATCGACCTCGACCGTCGTCGCATCTCCCTCTCGATGAAGTCCGCTGCCGAGACCCTCGGCGTCGAGATTGAGGTTGCTCCGCTGCCCGAGAAGGAGCAGAAG
>CALUOB010000049.1 GCA_944322175.1 uncultured Coriobacteriaceae bacterium | reverse complement strand
AAGCTCAATGCGGAGGGCAAGGAGAAGATCAACGCCCTTCTCGACAAAGTCGAGAAGCTCGCCGATGAGTAGCAGCTCCGATAATCGTTCAGATGCCGGACGCGAGCCCCAGGGTTTCGCGGCCGGCATTTCTGTTAGCCTGCGCGCCCTGCTCAGAGATATCGCTTCGGCCGTTCTTGTGATCGGTGCGGCGGTGCTTGTCTACAAGGCGCTGGGAATCGGGTGTCCTATCAGGTTCGTCACGGGTATCTCGTGTCCGGGCTGCGGACTCACGAGTGCGTGGCTTGCGGCACTTCATCTGAAGTTTGACGTCGCCTTGGCCTACCATCCTCTGTTCTGGCTGGTTCCTTTTGCGCTGGTTGCAGCTATTGCCCACCCTCACGCTCCTTCGAGGTGGCTTAAAGCGCTTCTCGCACTCATGATTGCCGCGCTGGCGGGTCTTTGGGCGGTACGCATGGTTGATCCCTGCGACATGCTGCTGGTGACCGACGCGCTTGGGGCGGGCGACGTGGTACACATTGCCGAGCCCGTATGGGTCGGCTGGCTTGCGGGGGTTTTCGGCGGCATATAAGAGGCGCCTGCATGGGTCGTTGGGCCGAGATGAGCAGAACCGCCAGCGCTTTAGTGGCAGTATCACATATGCACAGGTAGAGACGTGGACAGCGCTGTGTAATACGCTGGTAATCAGCTTGACCGCGCGTCGGTCTCTCAGTATGTTGATAAGGTCCTATGTAGAAGCTGTGGAATAAAGGGGCTTTGATATGTTTTGTCAACACTGCGGCGCTCAACTGCCTGACGGGGCGCGTTTTTGCGGGCGATGCGGCGCTCAGGTTGCGGGTGGCTCTTCCGCTGCTCCCGCTGCTCAGGCTACACCCGTAAACCAAGCTCCCGTTCCAGCTCCCGTGTCGGGCGGTGCGTATAGCACTCAGGTGCCTCAGGCTTCGTATGGCGCTATGCCCATCAAGACGGACCGCAGCTTGGCGATGTACATCCTTTTGGGTGTGTGTACCTGCGGCATCTACGTGTTCTACTTCATCTACAGTCTTGCCCGCGATCTGAACCAGATGTGCGAGGGCGACGGCGAGAAGACTCCGGGTCTTGCCGCATATATCGGTCTTTGCATCATTACCTGCGGGATTTATGGACTTTGGTGGATGTACAAAATCGGTAACCGCCTCCAGGCAAATGCGCCTCGCTACGGCCTGACGTTCCAAGAGAACGGCACAACGGTGCTCATGTGGCAGATCTTCGGCTGGATCCTCTGCTTCATCGGCCCGTTTATTGCCATGAACATTCTTATCAAGAACACCAACGCGCTCGCCGGAGCCTACAACAACCGTCTGTACAACAACGCGTAAAGGAACATGTCTGTGCGTCTGCACCTGACCGCCTAGCCTCCGAGCAAGAATGCTCCAGATTGATGTCGCAAGCGCCCCGACAGTTGCTTTTGGCTGCCGGGGCGCTTGCATGCGTGCCGATGCGACGCGCCTCAACAGCAGGGGGCAGAACGCGTGCGCTGGTTAGATGAAAAGCTCAATATCACGTCTTGAGCAAACTTTAATTATCTCACGTATGGGCAGTTGGATCTATGTGTCAGTGCGATTTTCCGCAATGTGAAAATCGATAGAAGCGGTTTTCGCTGCATCTTAGTCTGTGGTTATCGGCTCTTCTACAACGAAAGAGGGGTAACCATGGAAAAGAAAGCCGTCGTTATCGCAGGTGCCGGGAGTACGCATACTCCTGGCATCATTCAGAGCTTGCTGCAGAAGAAGCGCGAGCTTCCGCTGCGCAAGCTCGCGCTCTACGACATCGATGAGCAACGCATGAATCTCGTCTACGACATCATGCGCCAGTTCATTGAGCAGGAGGCTCCCGATCTAGACGTCGTTGTGACGACTGATCCGGAAACGGCGTTCACCGATGTCGACTTCGTGTTTGCCCAGATTCGCCAAGGCGGTCTGGCCATGCGTTCGAGCGACGAGAAGATCCCGCTTAAGTACGGATGCATCGGCCAGGAGACATGCGGCGCCGGCGGGTCCATCTCCTACGGCATTCGCTCGATTCCCGGCGTGTTCGGCATTGTCGAAGCCGCCAAGAAGTACTCGCCGAACTGCTGGATTCTGAACTACTCCAACCCCGCCGCCGTGGTTGCGGAGGCGACGCGTCGCGAGTTCGGTAACGAGCGCATTCTGAACATCTGCGACATGCCGACCGCAATTTTGCTTTCGTACTCCAAGATGCTCAACCTGCCCAGCTGGCGCGATCTGGATCCGTGCTACTTCGGCCTCAACCACTTTGGCTGGTTTACCGAGGTGTACGACAAGCAGGGCGTGGACCGTCTGCCCGAGCTGCGCGAGATGATCCTGAATCAGGGCATGGCCGTGAGCGACAAGCACCACAAGGACCCTGACTGGATGCATACGTGGGCGCAATACGTCGAGATCGTCAAAGACTATCCGGAGTACCTGCCCAACAGCTACCTGCAGTACTACCTGTATGCGCAGGACATGGCTGCCGGTATGGATCCAAATCATACGCGTGCCGATTCGGTCATCAACGGTCGCGAGAAAGAGATGTTCGCCGAGCACGAGGCCTACCTCGCCGACCCTGCGAACTACAAGAGCCCTGTCCAGAGCTTCACGGTGTTCGGTGACTTTATCGTCGACGCCGCCGCCTCGATCGCCTACAACAAGGCCGAGCGCTATCTGGTCATCGTCGAGAACAACGGCGCGATTCCCAACCTGCCCGACGACGCCATGGTCGAGGTTCCCGCATACGTGCGCTCCTGGGGCCCCGAGCCGGTGCGCCGCGCCCCGATCTCCACGTTCTACAAGGGTCTCATCGAGGAGCAGCTCGCAAGCGAGAAGCTCGCAGTCGATGCGTACTTCGAGCACTCCTATCAGAAGGCGCTTGAGGCAATCGCTATCAACAAGACGATTCCGTCCACTACGGTTGCCCGCAAGATCCTCGACGACCTGATCGCCGCCAATGGCGACTTCTGGCCTGGGCTACACTAGGGAGGAGGCACTGATCATGGGAAGCAAGCTCTACAACGGATTCCAAAAGCTCGGTAAGGTTTTGATGGCGCCGGTGCTCCTGCTGCCCATCTCCGGCATTCTGGTGGGTCTGGGCTCCGCGCTGTCCAACGCGAACCTCATGGCGCTCGTCCCCTTCTTGGCGTCCGAGCCCATGGTGATCTTCAGCACGCTTATCAAGGCGGCGGGCAACGTCGTTAACAACCACATCTCCGTGCTGTTTGCCATCTGCGTTGCTTATGGCTACGCCCGTGCCGAGAAGGCAACTGCCGCGCTGTCCGGCTTCATCGGCTACATGACCATGAACACCATCATGGGCCAGCTGCTGACGCTGCTCGGGGTGATCGATCCCGAGAACCTGCTGACCGGTCAAAGCTCGATTCTGGGTGTGGTGACGCTCGATACGGGCGTGTTCGGCGGCATCGCCATCGGCCTCATCGTGTCGTGGCTGCATAACCGCTACTACAAGATTCAGCTGCCGCCGGTGCTCGGCATCTTCAACGGCACGCGCTTCATTCCCGCCATCACCATTATCGTGGCGAGTCTTCTGGGCTGCGTGCTCTCCGTCGTGTGGCCGCCTGTTCAGAACGCCCTCTCCATGATGTCGACGTTCATCGACTCCACGGGCGTGTTCGGTGCGTTTATCTACGGCCTGTCCGAGCGCCTGCTGCTGCCCTTCGGCCTGCATCACTTCATCTACCTGCCGTTCTTCTTCACGTCGCTCGGTGGCACGCTGACAGTTGACGGTCAGACCGTCGAAGGTGCCGTCAATATTTACAACGCGATTCTCAACACTCCCGGCATGATGTATGACATCGACATCAGCAAGTACGTTATGAACGGCAAAGTCCTGTTTGCGATGTTCGGTCTCACGGGCGCCGCGCTGGCCATCTGGCGCTCCTCGCTGCCCAAGAACCGCAAGAAGACCGCTTCGCTCATGATCGCCGCGGTCATTCCGGCCGCGTTCATGGGCATCACCGAGCCGCTCGAGTACTCGTTCCTGTTTGTGGCGCCGGTGCTCTACGTTATCCACGCTCTGCTGTGCGGCCTGGCCTACGTGCTCACGTACCTCGTGGAGTTCAACGTTCCCGGTCCCTCCGCATTTGGCGGTCCGTTCCTGTCGTGGATCTTCAACGGCATCATGAACGCCGACAAAGGCTCCAACTGGTTCTGGCTCATCCCGCTCGGCGTCGCGTACTTCGGCCTGTACTACGCGCTGTTCCGCGTCTTTATCACCAAGTTCGACTTCAAGACGCCGGGTCGCGAGGATGATGCCGACGAGGCTTCGGCGGGCGCCGAGTCATCGGGCAGCACGCAGACCAACGAACTTATCCCCCAGATCGTCGAGGCCGTGGGCGGCAAGGCAAACATCAAGAGCGTCGATGCCTGCTTCACCCGCCTGCGTCTGAAGCTCAACGACGCGAGCCTCGTCAAGGAGGACCCGTACTTCAAGGAGTCTCTTGGCGCGAGCGCTATTGTGCACGTGGGAGACGGCGTTCAGATCGTTTACGGCAACAAGGCCTCGGTCTACAAGTCCGAGATGAGGGAATACCTCGGTATGGAGTAGGTTTTGCAAACTGGTTGGGGGCGACGATGGGTCGCCCCCGGCTTTGTGCAAGAGGGGATCACGCGCGGATGTACGAGATCTATTCCAATTTGCGAGCCTGTGTCGAGGGCATAGGCCAGGCGGGGAGTATGGACTCTCATATTGCCCTGTACGTGCTCGAACATCACGAGGAAGTTCCCCATATGGCTATCGGGGACCTTGCCCGGGCGTGCAACACGTCGATCGCAACGATATCGCGGTTTTGTCGACGCGTGAACGGATCGGACTGGACGACCTTCAAAGATCAGATGGAGGAGTACGGCGCGTGGCTGCGCAGTGACTCGGCGGCTTCGCGTTTTCGCGATCGGATCGACATCCCCTGGTACTTCGACACTCTAGAGGCGAGCATTTATCAGACGCGCCAGCTTCTGACCGACGACGTGCTCGAGCAAGCGGTGGACTGGCTTTCGGAGGCGGCGAACGTCTACATATACGGCAGCTCGTTTTCCAACATCACCGCCCGCGAGGCGTGCGAGAAGCTCAACCGCATCAATCGCCTGTGCTTCTCGTTCTCGACCGTGAAGGACCAGATAGGGTCCCTCGTCTATCTCAAAGCCGATGACCTGGTCGTCTTCATCTCTTTTTCGGGGACCACGCCGCACATCCGCAGGCTCTACCGCCAGGCCAAGATGGCGGGGTGCCGTATCATGTGGATATCGGGCAACGCGGCGCTGGTACGCGAGGGATCGAGTCGTGAGATGCTCGTGGCGGTGAGTCCGCTTGCGTTGCACGAGTACCGCACTTCGCTCGTGGAGGGGATCAGCCTTCACTGCGCTATCGACGCCCTCTACATCAGGTACACCAACAGGCTCCGGGCGGCACGACCCGTGGCGCCGGCGGCTTTGCCTGTGGATGACGCTGAGGATGGGGAGCTTGAGTGACGCGGCTTTGCGCCGTGCGGCTATGGGCTATGATATTCCCGAAGGTTCAGGCGCCTTGCCGTGTCCGGCAGGGCGCTTTCGCATGAGAGAAGGTATATCGTGGCCCTGTCTATCGGTATTGTCGGACTTCCCAACGTGGGCAAGTCGACGCTCTTTACGGCCCTGACCAAGAAGGGCGGTTTGGCTGCCAACTACCCCTTTGCCACCATCGATCCCAACGTCGGCATCGTCGACGTTCCCGACGAGCGTCTGCAGGTGCTCGCCGATATGGTGCATCCGGGACGCATCGTGCCCGCAACCGTTGAGTTCGTCGACATCGCCGGCCTCGTGAAGGGCGCCAACGAGGGCGAGGGCCTGGGCAACCAGTTTTTGGCCAACATCCGCGAGACCGACGCCATCTGCGAGGTCGTGCGCTACTTCAAGGATCCCAACGTCATGCGCGAGGTCGGGCGCGTGGGCGAGTTCGTTGACCCCGCGGCAGACGCCGACACCATCATGACCGAACTCATCTTGGCGGACATCCAGACGCTCGAGAAGCAGCTGCCCAAGCTCGAGAAGGAAGCCAAGCGCGACAAGGACCTCTTGCCCAAGCTGAATGTGGCAAAGCGCCTGGTGGAGTGGCTGAACGATGGCAAGCGCGCCGCCACCATGGAAATGACCGACGACGAGCGCGCCGCTGCCAAGGGGCTCTTCCTCCTCACCATGAAGCCGATCCTCTACGTGGCCAATGTCGACGAGGACATGCTGGGCGAGAAGCTCGACGCAATCGACGGCGTGGAGCCCATCCCGATCTGCGCCAAGGTCGAGGCCGAGCTCTCGGAGCTCGAGGCCGACGAGGCCGCTGAGTACCTTGAGTCGCTCGGGCTTGAGCAGTCCGGCCTCGAGACGCTTGCACAGGCCGCGTATAAGCTGCTTGGCCTGCAGTCGTTCTTCACCGCGGGCCCCATGGAGGTCAAGGCTTGGACGGTCCATCAGGGCGCTACGGCTCCGCAGGCTGCCGGCGTCATTCACTCCGATTTTGAGCGCGGCTTCATTAAGGCCGAGGTTATCTCTTACGACGACTACGTTGAGCTGGGCGGCGAGCAGGGCGCTAAGGCCGCCGGTCGCCTGCGCATGGAGGGCAAAGAGTACGTCATGGCCGATGGCGACGTGGTGCACTTCCGGTTCAACGTATAAGGGCGAGAAGGACGGGCTCGTCCTCGGGACGGCGGGGCGGGCGCGGTCCCCGTCCTCGGGCAGTCCTCTTCGCGACGGAGGCGCCACTGGCGCCTCCTGCTCATGCGGAATCTGCGGGCGGTGGACCGCGCTCGCCCCGCCGACCTGCGGGACCCCGCTCGCCGGGGCCTGGTTGTCTGGCTGTGATGTGGGCCTACTTGCTAAGACCTCTTACCTGCGGACCCACCGTACGGCCCCGTACCTACGCCACGATTCCGACAAACGCCAGACACCGACGCCACGGTTCCGACACTTTCAGGCCAGATTTTGTCGGAAACGTGGCGTAGGTTTACTGGAACGCGCCCTTCTGCAAACCGAACCCGGGTTGTCGCTGAAAAACGGCTCCGGGTCTGGCGTTTCCGCAGGTGCTTCTGCAAACCGACTTCGCTTTTCGGGTGCAACCCGGGTTCGGTTTGCAGAAAGGGGCCGCCGGCCGTCGGCTGACGAGCTTCTCTGGTTGAACGACCTGCTTGCAATCAAAACACGTGCCCAGGCCGTTTGTCTTTACCGCTAGGCGCGTAGGGCGCGGTCGTGGTTTACGGGGCGGTAGAAGAGCTCGGCCACCTCTTGGGGGTTGACGCTTTGGCCGAGCGCCCACATGGTTTTGGCGACAAGTGCCTCGGTGGTCATGTCGTCGCCCTTAAGGATGCCGGGGTGGTCGGCGTAGGCGCGTCCGACTTCGTAGACGCCGAGGTCGAGGCCCTCCTCGGGGACCTGCGTGGTCACGACGATCATGCGGCCCGAGTCGACCCAGTCAAAGATCGCCTCGCGCAGCGTTTCGGGGATGCCGCCGATGCCGAAGGTCTCGATGATGAGGGCGTCGTAGTCGTGCTTCAGGAGCTCGAACATCGAGGGGCTCACGCCGGGCGTGAGCTTGAGCACGCATACGCGGTCGTTCAGGCGGTCGTACATGCGCGCGGCGCGCGGAGCGAGAACCTCGGCGCGTTCAGCGGGCGCCGTTGCATCGGACGCGCGCACGATGCGGTTGCCCCGGACGAGCGCGACTTCGGGAAAGTTGACGCTGATAAATGCGTTGAAGCTCATGGTGCGCTGCTTACGGG
Source organism: uncultured Coriobacteriaceae bacterium (assembly GCA_944322175.1). GTDB lineage: Bacteria > Actinomycetota > Coriobacteriia > Coriobacteriales > Coriobacteriaceae > CALUOB01. Next base: position 5,475 of record CALUOB010000049.1, on the reverse strand, counting down.
CGCGCGTGCCGGCAACTACCATGCCGCCGAACACGATGGACACGTCGGCGCTGCGCTCGTCGGTGGCGTAGAGCAGGCTCTGGTAGACGTTGAGCTTGGCGTCGGTAAAGGGGCTTGCCATGGGCTGCTGGGAGCCGGTGAGTACGATCGGCTTAGGGCTGTTCTGAATGAGGTAGGAGAGCGCCGCGGCGGTGTAGGCCATCGTGTCGGTGCCGTGCAGCACGACGAAGCCGTCGAAGTCGTCGTAAGCCTCGGCGATGACGTCGCGCACGTGCATCCAATCGGCGGGACGCATGTTGGTGCTGTCGATGTTCATGGGCTGGACGATGGAGAGGTCGCAGAGACCCTCGATCTCAGGAACATATGCTGCGAGCTCGTTGCCACTCAGCGCCGGGGCAAGACCATGGCCGTCTTCTGCCGAGGCAATGGTGCCGCCGGTGGCGATCATCAGGATTTTCTTGAGTTGGCTCATAGTCGCAGGCCTTTCGACGGGTCGCGCAGAGAGGCGCGCCCTTCGTATTATCGTGCGGTAAGCATGTGCTGTTTATTCTAATCGAGCTCCGGGCGCCTACGACGCGAGCGTTATAGTTCTACCGAGAAAGACAATCGCGGGCGCTGCGCCGCCCACATCAAGGGAGCAGCATGGAACATGTGAACCACGGGCTCGTTGCTTTTGACGGGCTGGAGAATACCCGCGATCTCGGCGGCATGCGCACGGCGGACGGCCGCCGGATCAAGGGGCGGCGCCTCTTGCGCTCGGGCCGTCTGGCGCCGGCGAGCGAGGAGGACCTGCGCCGCCTGCGCGACGACTACAACCTCAGGCTCGACGTCGACCTGCGCACCGACGAGGAGCTCGCCGAGGCTCCCGATCCCGTGAGCGAGCTTCCCGGTACGCGCTTCGTGCACCTTCCGGTTTTTCAAGATCTTGGAGCCGGCGTGAGCCGCTCCTACGACGATCTCGAGCGCGTCCGCTCGCTCGTCTTGGCGGGCAAGGCCGACGCGGGCGAGATCATGGTTGCTCTCTATCCGCATATCGTGCTCGACGACATGGGCATTGCCGCCTACCGCACGTTCTTTGAGGAGGTTCTCGCTTGCCAGGAGGGTTGCGTGCTGTGGCACTGCACGGCGGGCAAGGACCGTTGCGGCATGGCGAGCGTGCTCATGGAGACCGCGCTCGGCGTTCCCGAGTCAACTGTGCGTGCCGACTACCTGGCAACAAATAAGGTCTTTGGCATCGACCCTGCAACGTGCACGGGCTGGGAGATCATGGAGGGCGTGAGCGAGCGCTTTCTCGACGCCGCCCTCCGCGCGATCAACGAGAACTACGGCAACATCGACAATTACCTTGCTCGCGTGCTCGGTGTAGGTAGGGCGGAGCGCGCCGAGCTGGTTGCGCGTTACGTGGAGGACTAGGCCATGGCGGAGAAGGACGAGCGCCCCTGCACCTCCTGCGAGCCCACGCGCGGGGGGAAAGCTGCCGCAGGCGCATGGCCCAAGACGCTGTACCTGCTGCGTCACGGCGAGACCGAGCTCAACGTGGAGCGCAAGATCCAGGGCTGGTGCGACTCGCCGCTCACCGAGCGCGGGCGCGACCAGGCTCGACGCGCGCGGACGTCGCTTGAGCGCGCGGGCGTTGAGATCGACTACGCATGCGGGTCGTCTCTTGGCCGTGCGCGCCAGACCGCCGAGATCGTCACCGACGTGCCGTACGTGCCGATGGACGAGCTCAAGGAGTGGTCGTTCGGATCGTACGAAGGCGAGAGCCGCCTTTCGATGCCGCCTGCCCCGTGGGGCGACTTTTTCGCGCCCTTCGGCGGTGAGGCGGAGGCCGAGGTCCAGCGCCGCCTTGTCGAGAACCTGACGCGCGTTCTCGAGGATCCTCAGCGCCGCGTGGTTCTCGCCATTGGGCACGGCGGCATCTCGATGGAGTTCCTGCACACGTGGCACCCGTGGGCCCAGCTTGACTACGAGGGCATTCCCGGCAACTGCGGCATCATGCGCTTTGAGGTTTGGCCTGCCGATCAGTGGTTCTCCGGCGTGGCGGCCGAGAAGGGCGTGCCCTCTGACGACGCCGCGCTCTGCCATCTCGCCGAGGTTCTCGGTGAGCGGCCGCGCCTCATCTTCTCGCTGGTCAAGGTGCTGGAGCCAGATCCTGAGGAAATTGCGCGCAGGTCGTAGGCTCTGCCGGTTCTTTTTAGCCGCTTGCGTGGCGTCGATCAACATGCGGTATGATTACAAAGTTAGCGCCCGTAGGCGCTTGCGCGTTGTCCCATGAACGCGCGCGTTTGACAGATGCGCTGTTGGCTCGTATGCGCGTTTTGACCTTGGGGAGGAGCCTCATGCAGGAATCCAAGCAGCTCGTTGTTGTTCTCGACTTCGGCGCGCAGTACGGGCAGCTGATCGCCCGTCGCGTGCGCGACCTGCACGTCTACTCAGAAATCGTTCCTTGCGATACTCCGGCAGACGAGATCGCCGCTATGGATCCCTCTGCTCTGATTCTGTCGGGCGGCCCGGCGAGCGTGTACGCCGAGGACGCGCCGAGCGTGGACCCCGCGATCTTTGAGCTGGGCGTACCGGTGCTGGGCTTCTGCTACGGTCACCAGATCATGGCCGTGACGCTCGGCGGCGAGGTCGCGCATTCCGAGGTGGGCGAGTACGGCCCGGCCACGATCGTGCGCGAGCCCGGCTGCGAGCTTATGGACAAGACGCCGATCGAGCAGACCGTGTGGATGAGCCACCGCGACGCCGTGAGCCGCGTGCCTGAAGGCTTTGTCGTGACCTCGCGCACGGACGCTTGCCCGGTTGCCTCCATGGAGTGCCCGGAGCGCCGCCTGTACTCCACGCAGTTCCACCCCGAGGTTCGTCATACCGAGAACGGCCGTCAGATGCTCGAGAACTTCCTCTTCAACATCTGCGGGCTCGAGCCCAGATGGACCATGGACAACATCGTAGAGGAGAAGGTCGCCGAGATCCGCGAGCAGGTAGGGGACAAGAAGGTCATTCTCGCGCTTTCGGGCGGCGTTGACTCGTCGGTGGTTGCCGCGCTCGTGCACCGTGCGATCGGAGACCAGCTGACCTGCGTGTTTGTGAACCACGGGATGCTCCGCAAGGGCGAGCCCGAGATGGTGGAGGAGGTCTTCCGCGACCAGTTCCAGGTGCCGCTCGTGCATGTGCACGCCGAGGAGCGCTACGCGAAGCTGCTCGCCGGCGTGACCGAGCCCGAGGAGAAGCGCCGCCGCATCGGCACGGAGTTCTGGAAGGTCTTCTTCGACGAGGCGCAGAAGATCGGCGGCGTGAAGATGCTCGCGCAGGGCACCATCTACCCCGACATCATCGAGTCCGGCGCGCGCAAGACGGGCGGCAAGGCCTCGACGATCAAGAGCCACCACAACCTGATCCCGTTCCCCGAGGGCGTGCACTTTGACCTCATCGAGCCGCTCGATCACTTCTTCAAGGACGAGGTGCGCGAGCTGGGCGTGGCGCTCGGCCTGCCCGACAAGATGGTCTACCGCCAGCCCTTCCCGGGCCCGGGCCTTGCCATCCGCATCATCGGCGAGGTGACGACCGAGAAGCTCGAGATTCTCAAGAACGCCGACGCCATCGTGCGCGAAGAGCTCGACGCCTACAACGAGCGTCTTTTTGAGGCGACCGGCGAGCGCAACTCCGAGCACAGCTGCTGGCAGTACTTTGCCGTGCTGCCCGACATCAAGAGCGTGGGCGTTATGGGCGACGAGCGCACCTACGCGCGTCCGGTGATCGTGCGCGCCGTGGAGTCGAGCGACGCCATGACCGCGGACTGGGCGAAGCTGCCCTACGACGTGATCGGCCGCATCTCGAGCCGCATCGTAGCCGAGGTCCCCGGCGTGAACCGCGTAGTCTACGACGTCACGCCCAAGCCGCCGGCGACGATCGAGTGGGAGTGATTCGCCCCTCAAAACGGTTCGCAACGGTCTGAGTCAGAAATCAACATTACCGCAGGTAAGAAAGGGTTTTTCTCCGAAGGAGGAAAACCCTTTCTCTCACTTCAAAACGCTCCGTTCGGGATGATTCTTCCACGAATTCTTCCATGGAAGAGGGCTCTGGGAAGGCGGAGACAAGGCTAAATCCAATCAATGCGGAAACGGAGGAGCCCATGCTGAGCGAGAAGGAACTTAAGGAAATGATGGAACTTGAGGACTACGCGCACTTCCGCGCGGAGCTCGTCGAGATCTCACCGCAGAGCTTCGACATCAACGAGCTCAAGGAGATCCTCGGCGACATGATCAGAAGCAAAGTTGCCATGGAGGACAACATGAGGGATAGCTTCGCGGAACTCAGCGAGGTCGAGCAGACGCAGCTCCTCGACATGCTCGGGGAGAGCGGTTACAAGGACCGCGGCTGGTGGTACCGGATGCTCATGGACGGCCCCAGGCACCGGACGTTCCCGACCATCTAGGCGCCGGCACTCCCGCATCCAAGCAACGGGATGCGGGGGTGCCCTTGTGTAGACCTTCGTGAAGCGACGGAACGCTACGGATCGAGCCTGCCCGCGAGCCAGAGCAGCGGCACGAAGGGCAGCGCGCCCAGGCACAGCAGCACGGCGAGCGCCGTGGCCACGCCCCAGCGGGCGTCCTCGCGCGTCACGACAGGATCTCGTTCACGCGGGCCTGCACGGCGTCGTAGAGCGACCCCAGGCGGCGCTTGCGCTCGGCGCCGTTGCCGTAGTCGCCGCGGATGACGGCGCGCGCCAGGGCGTCGACGTCGGCGCCGCCAGACGAGCCTCCCGAGGAGCCCCCGGCGCCCAGCATCTCGTTCACGCGCGCCTGGACCTCCGCGTAGCGGTCGCCCAGAGCCGCCTTGCGCGCCGCCCCGTTGCCGAACTCGCCCGCGATCACGCGTCGCGCGAGGTCGTCCACGTCGTCGGCAGCCGGCGCCTGGGCCGCGCCCCCGCCGGAGTCTCCCGCCAGGATGCGGTTCACCTCCGCCTGCACCTCGTCGTAGCGGCTCCCCAGGGCGGCGTGGCGCGCGTCTCCGTTGCCGAACTCGCCGGCGATGACGCGCCGCGCGAGCTCCGCGACCGTGCCCTCCGGGGCGGCCGCAGTCGTCCCGCCGGACGCCGCCCCGCACGTGATCGCGGCCTTCAGCGCCGCCCACTTGGACGCCGCCACGTAGGGCGCGGGGCAGAGCTTGCCCGTCACGTCGTAGTGCCGGATGACCCCGGAGGCGCCGATGCCGTACTTGGCCATGAGCCTCCGCACGAGCCAGCCCAGCTTCTCGACCTCGGTCGCGCTGAAGTCCTCGCCTGCCGAGACGACCTCGATGCCGATCGCGCGGCAGTTCATCTGCCAGTCGCCCGCGTGCCAGGCGGTGTCGCCCTCTGCCACGCTCTGGTAGATCTCCGGCGTGATGTCGTCGACGAAGTAGTGCGCGCTCGCGCCCTGCCCCTCGTTGCGCGCGAAGTACGTCGCGTTGTTGCGCGCGGAGGCGAGCGTCGCC
>CALUOB010000048.1 GCA_944322175.1 uncultured Coriobacteriaceae bacterium | reverse complement strand
CCGGAGACCAGGCCGTCGGCGTCGCCCATCTTGACCATCATGGTGCCGTAGTAGGTGGCGTCCATCATCTGGGCGCGCGCCTGCTCGATGGTGACGCCCTTCTTGGCGCGCAGCTCGGCGAACTTCTGGGCGTAGGCCTCGTGCTTGGGGGCGGTGGGGCTCTTGGGGTCGATCACGATTGCGCCGGGAACGTCGATCTCGGCGGGGTCGCCGAGGATGACTAGCTTGGCGAGATCCTCCTCGATGATCTGCTTGGCAGCTTCGATAGTGCGCGGATCTTCGCCCTCGGGAAGGACGATGGTCTTGACGTAGGCCTTGGCCGCAGCCTTCATACGGTTAAGAAAATCGCTCATGGTTCCTCTCCTCGTCTACTGACGACGTTCGGCCCAGGCCGGTGCTCTAAGCCCTGCCTTTACAGGGCTTTTACGCGAGCTCCACGACTTGAGCATTCCTTGTGACGCAACAGCTATTATACGTTTCGAGCGCTATAATTCGCTCAGCAAGTGAGTGAATATCGGCAAAGAGTGGTGCCGGTAACTGCCCGCGGGCATGTTTACGAGGAGCTTTCATGCAGGTATACCATGGCCTTCCTGAAGGGTTCGAGTCTAATAAGTACGACATGATCGTCGTGGGCGCAGGGTACGCCGGTGCGGTGTGCGCTCGCCGTTTGGCCGAGACCGCCGGTTTTCGCGTGGCCGTGCTGGAGCGCCGCTCCCATATCGCCGGCAACGCCTACGACTACCTCGACGATGCGGGCGTTCTCGTGCACAAGTACGGCCCGCATATCTACCACACCACCGACGACCGCGTGCACGAGTTCCTCTCGCGCTTTACTGAGTGGACCGACTACCAGCACAAGGTGCTCGCCAATATCCACGGTACGCTCATGCCGGTGCCGTTCAACCATGCGTCGCTCAAGCTCGCTTTTGGCGAAGAGCGTGGCGAGGAGCTGTTCGAGAAGCTCGTCAGCACATTCGGCCTCAACAAGAAGGTGCCGATCATGGACCTTCGCGAGAAGAACGACCCCGACCTTGCAGAGGTGGCCGATTACGTGTATGAGAACGTGTTTCTCTATTACACGATGAAGCAGTGGGGCCAGACCCCCGATCAGATCGATCCCTCGGTCACTGGTCGCGTTCCGGTGTTCATCGGTGACGACGACCGCTATTTCCCGGGCGCCACGCATCAGGGCATGCCGAAGGAAGGGTATACCGAGCTCTTCAACCGTATGCTCGACCACGATCTTATCGACGTCTTCTGCGACGTTGACGCGCGCTCCATCATCGAGATGCGCGAGTCGACCATCGAGATCTGTGGCAGCGTTTACGGCGGCGAGGTTGTGTACACCGGCCCGCTCGACGAGCTGTTTGACCTCGATCTCGGAGCGCTGCCGTACCGTACCCTCGACATGCAGTTCGAGACGCTTGACCAGGACCAGTTCCAGCCTGTGGCAACGGTCAACTACACCACGTCCGAGGACTTTACGCGTATCACCGAGTTCAAGCTCATGACGGGGCAGCAGGTGCCCGGCAAGACCACTATCATGCGCGAGTACAGCCACGCTTACGAGCCCGGCAGCGGCCAGACCCCGTATTATGCGATTCTCGACCCCGAGAACCGAGCCCTGTACCAGTCGTACCGTTCTCGCGTCGAGAACGTTACGAACTTCCATCTCGTCGGTCGTCTCGCCGAGTACCGCTACTACGATATGGACGCGGTCGTTGACTCGGCGCTCTCGTTGTCCGACGAGCTCATCGCCTGCCACAACTAGCCACGATACCGGGGCGGTTCTCTTAGGACCGCCCTCGTTTTGATTCGCCGCCTCGAGGTGCGGCATAGGGGACCTCATGCAGAAGACCATCACGTTCGGAATTCCGTGCTACAACTCGGCCAAAGACATGGACCGTGCCATCACATCCATTCTCGAGGGCTCTGACTATGCGCCTGACGTGCAGATCGTGATCGTAAACGATGGCTCCAAGGACGAGACCCCGGCCAAGGCAGATGAGTGGGCCGCACGTTACCCCGGGCTTATCGACGTGGTGCATCAGGAGAACGGCGGGCACGGCATGGCCGTTCTCGCTGGCCTGAGGGAGGCTCAAGGCGTTTACTACAAGGTGCTCGATTCTGACGACTGGCTCGACGCTTCCGCGCTTTCGGAGATGCTTGCGTTGCTCCGCCGTTTTGTCGAGCGCGGCATTCGCGTCGACCTGTTCATCTCGAACTATGTGTACGAGCACGTTGCCGATCATACGCATACCACGATCAACTACCGCTCCGTGCTTCCGCGCAAAAAGATCTTCGGTTGGCGCGAGATCGGTCGTTTCAAGCCATGGCAGAATCTTCTCATGCACAGCCTTTGCTACCGCACCGACGTGCTGCGCAAGGTTGCTCCGCCACTCCCGGCTCATACGTTCTATGTCGACAACATCTACGCGTACCAGCCGCTTCCGGCTTGCACGACGCTGTATTACGCCGATATCGACCTTTACCGTTACTTCATCGGTCGCGAGGACCAGAGCGTCAACGAGAAGGTCATGGTCGGTCGTATCGACCAGCAGATCCGCATCACGCGCATCATGATGGAGTCCTACCACCTTTTCGACGACGTGGAGGAGCCTAAGCTGCGCAACTACATGATGATGTACTTCACTATGATGATGTGCATCTGCTCGGTATTCTCGCGCCTTTCCGACGCGCCCGACGCCATGCGCAACCTTGCTGCCCTCTGGAGCGATCTGCGCGAGTACGACGAGCGCATGTACCAGCGCGCACGCCACGGGATCATGGGCATCGGCACCAATCTCCCCGGTCCGGTCGGCAGCCGCGTGTCGATCGCCCTCTACCGGCTCGCAAGCAAAATCTTCAAGTTTAACTAGGGCGAGAAGAGCGGAACAAAGGGATTCCGGGCCTCTGAACTGCTCAAGCACATCCTATTCGCGACGAAAGCGCCGGAAACGGCGCTTTCTGCTCATGCGGAACCTCGCAGTTCAGAGGTCCGGAATCCCTCGAGGCCCGGCTCTTTCGGTTAAAGCTTGGCTTGTGTTGGGGAGTTTGTGACGGAGGCGCCGCTGGCGCCTCCTGCTTTTGCTCTGATTTAGATGCTGGCGTGGCCGGGGATGTTGTGGGCGGATTTGGCGTAGCGGCAGCCGTTGGCTATGGCTTGTTCGAGGGCTCGGGTGGCGAGGAGGCCCATGAGGTCCAAAGGCGCTTCTTCGGTGCCGTGCGAGAGCGTGTAGATGGTGTCGCCGTCGTTGGTCGTGTGGGTTGGCCTGATCGTGTGAGCGTAGGCGTCAGCGGCCATCTGGGACACCTTGGTTGCCTGCGCTTTGGTGAGCCGTGCGTTGGTGATGAGACAAGAGATCGTCGTGTTTGTGCGGTCGAGGGGCATCGTTGCCTGAGTGCCCTGTGCAAGAAGCTCTTCTTCCATGCTGACGATATCGAGTGCGTCGGCGCTCGCGCGCATGCCTGCGATGCATTTCTGGCTTTGGGGATCGTATACGTTTCCGCACGCGTTGACGGCAGCGATGGCTCCTATCTTGATGTTTCCGAGCTGCAGCGCGGCACAGCCCAACCCGCCTTTCATGGCGCGGTCAAGGCCGTTCAGCTTGCCTACGGTGGCGCCTGTGCCAGCGCCTACATTGCCTTGCAGGTCTGGATCCGTAGGTGCGCACCCGCCGGAAACACCTGCGTTCGCTGGGGTTTCCGGTAGCCCTTGGTCTTTTGCGAGCAAAGCCAATGCTTCTCGCGTTGCCGAACGCCCCTCTTCGAGACCGGGGCGAACGTGAGGATCGCCGAAGCCCAGGTCAAACAGACAGCTCGAGCAGACGATCGGAACGATCCCCACGCCGACGTCGAGACCGATGCCGTGTTTCTCGAGTTCTCTCGCAACGCCGCTTGCCGCTTCGAGCCCAAAGGCCGAACCGCCCGAGAGGCATACGGCGTGAACCTCGTGCACCGTGTTTTCGGGCTTGAGAAGGTCGGTCTCGCGGGAGGCGGGTGCGCCGCCGCGGATGTCTACGCCGCCAACGGCTCCTTTAGGCGCGACGATGACGGTGCAGCCGGATCCGCCCTTCTCGAGCGTGGCATTGCCGATGCTGAAGCCTTCGATGGAGCGGATGCTTATAGGTTCATACGGTAGCGACATAGGAGACTCCTTCGTCTGTACGTAGCCATGCCGTGGTCGATGATGAGTGCTTTAGGGTTCTAAGGCAGAGTGCTCACATGTTCGTGATTCGTCGGTACACCTCGGCAATGGGTAAGCCGACGACATTGTAGTAATCGCCGCTGATGCGTCGAACAAAGAGCTTGCCCATACCTTGTATCCCGTATGCGCCAGCTTTATCGAGAGGCTCTCCGGTGGCGATGTAGTCTTTGATCTGCGCATCGGTGAGCGGGTAGAACTCCACATCGGTTACGCTGACGAACTTCTCCTCGCGCGTTCCCGACAGTATGGATACGCCGGTAGCCACTTGGTGCGTGCGTCCGGAGAGGTTGCTGAGCATGCGCGCCGCGTCGAGCTGGTCTTTTGGCTTGCCGAGCAGCTTCCCATCGAGCGTCACGATGGTGTCGGCAGCAAGAATGGTTTCTGCCCGGTAGGAGGGGTGAGCGTCGCGTACGGCATGTGCCTTGGCGCTGCTCAGGCGCTCGACAAGCGCGAGCGGCGTTTCGCCCGGCATCGGTGTCTCATCAATAGAGGCGGGGCAGACGGTAACGTCAAACCCCGCCTCGTTCATGAGCTGAATGCGGCGCGGAGACTGCGACGCGAGGATCATAGCTGGATACCCGCCTTGACTTTCTCGACTGCGGTTGCGCCGGCAATGTCCTCGAGCACGGCAAGGGCGAACGGGAGCGCCTGGCCCATGCCGCTCGCCGTGATTACGTTGCCGCTCACCACGACGGTCTTGCCGCCGGCGTAGCATCCTTCGGGGAATGACTTCTCGAACCCGGGGAAGCACGTTGCGCGATGCCCCTCGAGCACGCCGAGTTCACCCAAAATGAACGGTGCGGCGCAGATCGCGGCGACGTGCTTGGTCGCGGCAAACGATGTGACGAGGTCGCAGACACGCTGGTCGGCCCTCAGGTTGGTTGCCCCCGGAAGACCGCCCGGCAAGACCACGTAGTCGTACGTGCTAAAGTCGACTTCGTCGAATAGGTAGTCGCAGGTGATGGGAATCTGTTGCGAGCTAACCGCCTCGCGTGTTGACATGATGGATACGGTGGTGCACTTGACGCCTCCGCGCCTCAGGACATCGACCATGGTGAGACACTCGATGGTCTCGAAGCCGTCGGCTATCAATACTGCTACGCCTGCCATGGGAACCCCTTTCCTCGTGGTGCTTCGATGATGTTGTACCCCTCATGCTGGTTGCAAGACACATCAGAGCCAACCGTAACTGCGGAGATGCGCAGAGAGATTCCTATTGGCGGCGCACGAGATGGGTAACCGTCTCGACGTGGTAGGTCTGGGGGAACAGGTCCACGGGGGTGACTGAGACAGGTTCGTATGCACCGCGCTCACGGAATCGCGCCAAGTCGCGTGCAAGCGTTGCCGGATCGCATGAAACGTAGGCAACGGCGCGGGGGGCAGCGTCGGAGATAAGATCGATCACCTCGGGCGCGAGGCCGGCTCGCGGGGGATCGACAAGCACGAGATCGGGATCTACCTCAGGAAACTCGCGGGCAGCGTCTCCTCCGATAGGCTCAACGTTTGAGCAGCCTGCCGTATCGAGGTTGCGGCGCAAATCGCGTACGGCAGGGCCGTACGCCTCGAGGGCATACACCTCTGCACCGGTCCGTGCGAGCGGCAGGGTAAAGGTGCCGGCGCCGCAGTACAGATCGAGTACGCGATCTGTCGCTTTTGGCGAAAGTGCCTGGAGTGCTATGTCGACGAGGATCTCGGCCGCTTCGGTGTTGACCTGAAAGAACGAGGGCGCTGAGAGGCGCATTTCGCTTCCGGAGATGCGTTCGGTCCAGAAGCCCTTGCCGTCGAGAACCTCGACCTTCTTCACGCGGCGCGCTTTGGCGGGCCCTCCGCTCATAACGCGCACGACGCTGGTGGGCTTGCAGGCGTCCTGAAGCACCTTTGCCGCCATGGTGCGCGGGAAGGCGCCCGTAGGGGTCCAAAGTGCCACCTCGAGCTGTTTGGTGCGCCTGCTCGCGCGGATCCCCACGCGTTCGAGACCGAGGTCCTGTCTGCCGCTCAGGTATCCGAGAGCGCCTTCTACTGCGGCCACTGCTTTGGGGAACGCCTTCTCAAAGAGGGGGCAGCTCTTCACTTTGATAACCGCGTCGGAGTGAGCAGGGTGCATGCCGAGCGAGAAGCGCCCACTGGCAGTCCCAGGGGCAAGCTCGATTTTGTTTCGGTATCCCCAGGCGTCGCCGGTGCTTTGGATGGGCTTAACCAATGACGCGGCCTCTTCGTGAGAATAGCGACCGATGCGCTCCAGAGCGTCGGTGACGGCGTCTTGCTTGGCGGCGAGCTGTGCCTGTCGCTCGAGCATGCCCCATGGGCAGCCACCGCACAGGCCGACGTAGGGGCAGGGTGCCTGAGCCCGATGTGCGCCCGGGGAAACTACCGAGGCAACGCACGCTTTGGAGAAGCGCTCGCCATCGGATAGAACCTCTGCCTCAACGACGTCGCCCGGCGTGCCGCCAGAAACGAAGACGGTCTTGCCGGATTCATCGTGGGCAACGGCATCCGGGCCGTAGCTCATGCGTTCGATCGTGAGTCTCATGGTGTCCCCTCAGTGCGCGTCTGCGTAAGTGGCTTTTGTCGTGTTCGCAAGCAAGTATACGCGAAGGGCCCGTCGGCGCTTTGCGCGCTGACGGGCCCCAGCTAATCAACAGGGTAGGGTAGCTGTGTGCAGAACGGTTCACGCAGCCTGTGGCGCGCTAGCGCGTGCGTGTGCGGCGCTTGCCCTCCGAACTCTCGAGGGCTCGGATCTCTCGTTCTGCCGAGGTGGGGGAGACGAGCGTTTTGATACCCAGGCGGATAAGCGCAAGGCTCGTGCGGAGGCGTCCGCGCTTCTTTGGGGCACGGTGCTTGCCCGGACGGGAAGGTTCGGCCTCTGCCTCGGCTGCGGGCGGTTCGATAATGGTGGCCTCCACGCGCGAAACGGGAGGATCGACCTTCTTCGGAGCCTCTGGCGCCTTGTCCGGCGCAGAGGCTTGAGTGTCTTCGCGTTGCGTTGCGGGTTCAGCGATCGAATGTGCCGTGGTGTTAGGCGCGGCGGGAGCGTCCTGCTGCACGGCCGCCGTATGTTCCGTTGCGGGCGCGGTGATGCCGGGAACGAATTCCGGCACGGCTGCCGACGTGGGCTTTGCCTCAGGGGCGTGCGCGCGCTTCTCCTCCTTCTCGCGCTTCTCGGCGGCTTCCTGCGCGCGCCGGTAGGCGTTGAGGATCATGTACTGCTGCGAGTTGAACGGCTCCTCGCCCTCATGGCGCGGCACCGTCTCCCATTGCCCCTCACTCGAGAGCACGCGTGCCTTGACGTTGTCGGAGAGCTGCATGTGCATGTAGCTGCGCACGAGATCGCGGCACTCGGGGTCGAGAACGGGGAAGGCGATCTCGACGCGATGCTCGGTGTTGCGCGTCATCATGTCGGCGGAGGAGAGATACAGCGTGTCGGCCTCAACGCCGAAGGAGTACACGCGGGCATGCTCGAGGAACCTGCCGACAATGGAGCGAACGTGCACGTTGTCGGTTTTGCCCGGGATGCCGGGCTTCAGGCAGCAGATGCCGCGGATGATCATCTCGATGCGGACGCCTGCGCGCGACGCTTCGGAGATCTTGTCGATAACCTCGCGGTCGGTGAGCGAGTTCATCTTGAAGAAGGCGTAGGCCTCCTCGCCGGCGCGGGCGCGTTCGATCTCGCGGTTGAGGCCGGTCATGATGAGGGGCTTGAGGCCGACCGGGGCAACGCCGAGGTACTTGTAGCTGCCCTTGAGGTTGCCGAGCGACAGGTTGCGGAAGAACGCGTTGCCGTCTTCGCCGATACCGGGATGGGCGGTCATGAGCATGAAGTCGGAGTAGAGCTTGGCGGTCTTCTCGTTGAAGTTGCCCGTGCCGAGGAGCGTGATGCGGCTCACGTCGAGACCGGTGCGGTAAGTGATCTGGCAGATCTTGGAGTGGCACTTAAAGCCCTCGGAGCCGTAGATGACCGTGCAGCCCGCAGCTTCGAGACGCTCCGCCCACTGGATGTTGTTGGCCTCGTCGAAGCGGGCGCGCAGCTCCATGAGCACGGTGACCTCTTTGCCGTCTTCGGACGCCGAGATGAGCGACTCGCACAGGCGCGACTGCTTGGCCACGCGGTAGAGCGTGATGCGGATGCTGATGCACTCGGGATCGTGCGCCGCCTCGTGCACGAGGTCGAGGAAGGGGTCCATCGACTCGTACGGGTAGAACAGCAGCTTGTCGCCCTCCATGACCTGTTCGCGCATCGAGCGCCCGGGTACCACCATCGGGCTCGGCTGCGGCGTTACCGGGCGGAAGAGCACTTCGGCGCGCGACGCCGCAGGGATCTTGTCCTCTACGGCGTACACGTAGCTCAAATCGAGCGGCATGTCGGCAACGTTGACCGCCTTGCTCGAAAGCTTGAGGGCCTTGCGGATGACCTTGAGATCCTCCTTGTTGAGATGCCCCTCCACCTCGAGGCGCACGGGCTGCAGGCGCAAGCGCTGCTTGAGGATGCGCTTCATATGCTGACGGTAATCGTCGTCTTCCTCGACGCCTTCGCCGTCGGGGTCGATGTCGGCGTTGCGCGTGACGCGGATAACCGCGCGGTCGGTTGGCGCGAAGGAGCCGAAGCAGCTGTCGAGGCAGGCCATGACGATGTCCTCGATGAGGATGTAGCGGTACGCTTGGCCGGCCTGCGACTTAACGCGGACCTCGACCGTGCGGGGGAGATGGCTGGGAACCTCGATAAGGCCGAGAAGGTCCTTCTCGTCGACGCTGTCGAGCCCGCAAACAAGGTAGAGCGCGCCGTTGCGCAGGTTCGGGAAGGGGTGGCGCGGGTCTATGACGAGCGGCGAGATGATGGGCGCGAGGTAGCGGCGGAAGTACTGCTCGACGAAGGTGCGCTCCTCGTCGGTGAGGTTGTTGGGCCGCAGGCGCTCGACACCGTAATCCTCGAGCTCTTCCTCGATTGCATTGAATCCCGTCTGCGCGCGCTTGAGAAGCGGCGCCAGATCGGCGAAGATGCGGTCGATCTGCTCGCTCGCGGTGAGGTTCTCTTTGTTCTCGACCGGTTGGCGCTTGAGCGTTGCCAAGTCGGAGAGGCCGCCGACGCGCACCATGAAGAACTCGTCGAGGTTGGAGAAGAAGATGGAGACGAACTTGAGGCGCTCGTAAAGCGGCACGCTCTCGTCGAATGCCTCGGTGAGCACGCGGTTGTCGAACTTGAGCCAGCTGAGCTCTCGGTTCTGCGTGTAGGTGAGGTCATAGCGGCTCGGGCGCTTGGTACCGCCCTCTGCGGCGAGCGTGTCGACCTCGGCAAAGTTCTTCTTTGCCTTCTTGTGTTTCTTGTCTCCCTTGCTGGGGGAGGAGTGCTTCTCGGCGAGGGTGCCGAGATCGTCGTCTTTGTGCTTTGCAGCCACGATTCCTCCTGGATGGTTGGCTGAGCCGCCGGACAGGTGCCCGGCGGTGGGTTGCGTAATAGCGCATATATAAGCATAGCGCCTTGCGTGAGGGCGAATGTCAAGGACGTGTAAACAAGAAAGCCGACATCTTATGCGATGCCGGCTCGGGGGCTTTCGTGCAAGAGGGGCGTCTCGCGCCTGCAGATCGCAAGACGCTACCTCAGTGCCTGCTCTTCTCGTCCAGTTTATGCGCGAGAAGCGCCAATGCGTGCGCGTAGCCCTGAAGCCCCTCTCCGGCAACGCGCGCAAAGCAGGCCATGCCGGCGTAGGAGACCTGGCGGAACGACTCGCGGGCGTCGACGTCCGAGATGTGGATCTCGACGGCGGGGAGGCCGACTGCCTTGAGGGCGTCCAAGATCCCGACGCTCGTGTGGGTGTAGGCGGCAGGGTTGATGACGATGCCGTCGAACCTGCCCAAGGCTGCCTGGATCGTATCGATAAGGGCGCCCTCGTGGTTGGACTGGAAGACCTCGACCTCGGCAAAGCCGGCGGCGGCGCCGGCTTCGCGGCAGATGCGCACGAGTTCGGCATAGGTGTTGCTGCCGTAAATGGCGGGCTCGCGTATGCCGAGCATGTTGAGGTTCGGGCCGTTGATCACAAGGGCCTTCCGGGTGGTCATAACAACTCCTGTCGCCGGTGGGGTTCAAAAGATCGTGCCCGACGAAGGTCATGCTCCGTCGGGCACGGCGTGCGTCGGATCGGCTCGCCGGTGCGTGGCACGACCGGCACGTCGCAACGGGCGCTACTTGAGCGTCGCGTACATAACCGCCTTGATGGAGTGCATGCGGTTCTCGGCCTCGTCGAAGACAACCGATTGCGCGCTCTCGAACACCTCGTCGGTGACCTCCATCTCGGTCAGACCGAACTTCTCGGCAATCTCGGCGCCGATGGTGGTCTTGGTGTCGTGGAAGCTCGGGAGGCAGTGCATGAAGATGGCCGTCGGCTTGGCGTTGGCCATGGCAGCGGCGTTGACCTGATAGGGCTTGAGGAGCTTGATGCGTTCTGCCCAAAGGCTGTCGGGCTCGCCCATCGAGACCCAGATGTCGGTGTAGATCACGTCGGCGTCGCGCGTGCCTGCGTCGAAATCCTCGGTGAGGGTAACGGTGCAGCCGTTCTCGGCGGCAATGGCGCGGCAGGTCTCAACGAGCTCGGCATCGGGCATCTGGGCGGCAGGTCCGCAGGCCGTGAAGTTGAGCCCGAGTTTGGCACATACGACCATCAGGGAGTTGCCGACGTTGTTGCCGGCATCGCCCATGAAGGTGAAGTTCAGGCCCTTGAGGCGCCCGAGCTTCTCGCGGATCGTCATCATGTCGGCGATCATCTGGGTCGGGTGGAACTCCGTGGTGAGGCCGTTCCAAACCGGGACGCCGGCGTTGCGGGCGAGGTCCTCCACGATCTCCTGCGCAAAGCCGCGGTACTCGATGCCGTCGTACATACGGCCCAAGACGCGCGCGGTGTCTTCGATGGACTCCTTCTTGCCCATCTGGGAGCTGCCGGGGTCGAGGTAGGTCACGCCCATGCCGAGATCCATACCGGCGACCTCGAAGCTGCAGCGCGTGCGCGTGGACGTCTTCTCGAAGAGAAGGACGATGTTCTTGCCTTCGAGGTAGCGGTGCGGGGTACCCGTGCGCTTGAGTCGCTTGAAGTCGTCGGCGAGATCGATGAGGTAGGTGATCTCGGCGGGAGTGAAGTCAAGGAGCTTGAGGAAGCTCCTGCCCGAGAGGTTGACACCCATGTGCTTGTCCTTTCTGTTGCGGTTTTACGAAGATAGCCTATCATGCCGTGCGGTCGAGAAACCTGTTTGCAACGGCTGGAGGGCGAGCGGCGCCTATACGCCCGTGAGCGACTCCTGGAAGGGGAGCGCCTTATTGAGCGCTTCCGCCGTTGCGCGCGGGTTTTCGCGGGAGTCAACGACGATGTCGGCCCAGGAGCGGTAGAGCGGCATCCTGCGCTGCGCGAGCAGGGCAATGCCGTCGCGCGCGGAGATGGGCCTGCCGTGAACGGGGAGCTCGTCGAGGTTGCGGTTGAGCATGACGACGAGGCTGTTCTGCCTGAGAAGGTCGCGGTTGCCAGGCACGGTCACCACGCCGCCGCCGCACGAGATCACCTGTCCCGACTTCGAGGCTACCTCGGCGAGCACGCGGGATTCCTCGGCGCGGAACGCCGTCTCGCCTTGGGTCTGGATAAACTCCTGGCAGGTCGTTCCCAGCTCCCTTTCGAGCACGTGGTCGATATCGACGTGCGCGCGGCCGGTGAGGCGGCTCAGCTGCTCGCCCACGCGCGTCTTGCCGCAGCCGGGCATGCCGATGAGGGCGATGTTCTGCGCCGAGAACGACAGGTGCTCGGTGAGACGGGCGACCTCTTCTGCCTCGACAGCAGAGCCGAGGTAGCGCTCGACAGCCTGCGCAGCCTGGGCGACAAGCATGAGCAGGCCGCCCACGGACGCGATGTCGCGGTTCTCAGCCTGGAGCATGAGGCCGGTGCGGGCGGGGTTGTACACGATGTCGACGACGCTCTCGAGGCCTTGGGCCACGAGGGCGTCAAAGGCGCTGTCACTGAGCGGGGAGGCAGGGCATGCGGGATACATGCCGACGGGCGTGCAGTTGACGACTGCCGCGACGCCGCTTTGGGATGCGACCTCGTCGTAGCCGATGACCGGATGGGGGGCGACTTTGGTCGCGAGCTGCTGGGCGCGCGCGGCGTCGGGGTCCCGTGAGACGCTGACGGGTTCGGCGCCGAGGTCCGCGAGCACGGTCATGCAAGTTGTACCTGCGCCGCCGTCGCCGCCGAGAACGAGCACGCGGCGTTGCGAAAGGTCGACGCCTGCAGAGGTGACGAGCGTTTTAAATCCGAAGTAGTCGGTGTTGTCTCCGCGCAGCCGACCGTTTGCGAGGCGGGTTACCGTGTTGACGTTGCCGAGGCGCTCGGCCGCAGGCGAGAGCTCGTCAAGGTAGGGCATGACGGTTCGCTTGTACGGAATCGTAGCGTTAAAGCCCTCCCATTCGTCGCCGGTTACAAAAGCCTCGACGCTCTCTGGCGCGCGCTCGAAGCGGCGATAATCCAGACCTGCAAGTTCGCGGTAGATAACCGGCGTGTAGCTGTGTCCGAGCTTCTCGCCGAGCACGCCGTACGGGCGGCCGGGAACCGGGGCGGCCGTGGGTGCGGACGGCGTTTCAAGAACGGTATGTGTCGTCATGTGAGGGCCTTTCGATCTTAAGCTGCGCGATCAGACGATCTCGGTGTAGCTGCCGAGATACGTGACTGAATCGCACACGTCGTCAAGAGCGTCAAGGAGCTGCGAGAACTCCGGTGCCACAGCCGGGCAGTCTACATCGAAGTAGAACGCGAATTCAAAGTCGCGACCGGCGATAGGGCGACTCTCGAGCTTGACGAGGTTGACTCCGAACGTGTAGAAGCGCTCGAGCACGCGGTAAAGCGCTCCCGGGTTGTGGGGAAGGGTGATCATCAGAGAGGATCTGGTGGCGCCGGGGTAGACCGCGCGCTTGGCAGAGATCACAACGAACCGGGTAAAGTTGCTGTCGTTATCCTGGAATCCTTCGGCAAGCACGTTGAGACCGTAAAGGCGCGCACAGTCGCGCGAGGATATCGCGGCGACGTCAGTGCGACCCGACCGTGCAACGCGCTCTGCCGCCATGGCCGTGTTCTCGCATACCGTGACCTTAGCGTCGAGCTTGGCAATGGAGCGCTGGCATTGCGCGAGGGCCTGCTCGTGGCTGAAGATCTCGCGCACGTCGCCGAGAGCGGTGCCCGCAGGCGCGAGAAGGTCATGGTCGATCTTGAGGCGCAGCGAGCGGACGATGGTAAAGCCGTACGACGCGAGGAGGTCGTACACGGCGTTTACCGAGCCTGCCGTGGAGTTCTCGATGGGCAGCACGCCGAAGGCGCAGGTGCCGTCGGCGACAGCGCGAAACACGCCCTCGAACGAGGGGCGATACGTGATCTGGGGGAGCGAGAAGAGCCGGCACGCCGCGATCTGGCTGTAAGCGCCCTCTACGCCCTGGCAAGCAACGGTTGCTTGGGCGGGGAAGGGCGTGTCGAGCGGCACGTAGCTCTTGCGTACTTGCTCCGAGA
>CALUOB010000047.1 GCA_944322175.1 uncultured Coriobacteriaceae bacterium | reverse complement strand
AGGGCGTTGCCCGATCTCGGTCTACTCGGCGGTTCCCGAAAAGTACTCGAATAACCGTCAAAACCTCGGCGGGAGGCTGGGATCGGCGTCTTCCCGGCCGCCCGGGACTCTCTCGGGCCGCCCCGTGTCCCGCCGGGCCGGGCGCATGGCCTCCGGGCGGAAGCGCCGCACATGCGCGCTGTCGTCGGATCCCGAGACCGGCCCCGTGCGGATCCGCCCTACGACCATGCGCCCGGCCCTTTCCGCAAACCGAGATCGGGTTGTCGTTGAAAAACGGAGCCGGGTTCGGGGTTTCCGCAGGTCGTTCCGCAAACCGGATCCGCTTTTCAGGTGCAACCCGGCATCGGTTTGCAGAAGGCAGTCCGCCCGCCAGCCCCGAAGGGAGAAGGGCCGACCTTCGCTCACGAAAGTTCACGAACTTTCGCACCCTCCCCAAGCCCGATCCTGGGGTTTCCCGACTTTCGTCGACGAAAGTTCACGAACTTTCGGATGAGCAGATCGCCCGCCAGCCAGGACGCCCAAAGCATAGCGAGGCCGGCTCCCCGAAGGGAGCCGGCCAAAGCGGACCAGGTTGCCTGCGCGAAAGCGAAGGCGACCCTGGCGGAGCAGGTCATCCTAAACGAGGAAAGCATGATCCCGACAGGTAGACCAGAGCACAGCGAGGCCCGCCCTCCGAAGAGGGCGGGCCTATGCGGACCAGGTTGAGCACACGAAAGCGAGAGGCTGCCGCAGCGTCAATCTACTCGAGCTCGAAAGCGCCCGTGTACAGCTGGTAGTACACGCCCTTCTTGGCGATGAGCTCGTCGTGGCTGCCGCGCTCGATGATACGGCCGTGGTCGAGCACGATGATCGCATCGGAGTTGCGCACGGTGGAGAGCCGGTGCGCGATAACGAACGTCGTGCGGCCGCTCATCAGAGCATCCATACCGCGCTGCACGATCGCCTCCGTACGCGTGTCGATAGAGCTCGTTGCCTCGTCGAGGATCATGACCGGCGGATCTGCCACCGCGGCGCGGCTGATCGAAAGCAGCTGGCGCTGACCCTGACTCAGGTTGGAGCCGTTGTCGGTAAGCATGGTCTGGTAGCCCTCGGGCAGACGCTCGATAAAACCGTGCGCGCCGGCCAGCTTGGCCGCAGCGATGCACTCCTCGTCGGTAGCGTCCAGGCGACCGAAGCGGATGTTGTCCATGACGGTGCCCGTGAAGAGGTTCACATCCTGCAGCACCACACCGAGCGAACGACGCAGATCGCTCTTCTTGATCTTGGTGATGTTGATGCCGTCGTAGCGAATCTTGCCGTCCTCGATGTCGTAGAAGCGGTTGATGAGGTTCGTGATCGTGGTCTTACCCGCGCCGGTAGCACCAACGAAGGCGATCTTCTGGCCGGGCTTTGCCCAGACGCTCACGTCGTGCAGGATGGTATGGCCAGCGCGGTACGCAAAATCAACGTCGGTCAAGCGCACGTCGCCCTGAAGCGGCACGAGCGTCGTAGTGCCGTCGTGGTGCGGGTGCTTCCACGCCCAGCGACCGGTGTGCTTGTCGGCGGGAACCTCGACGAGCTTGCCGTTCTCCATCTTGGCGTTGACAAGCGTCACGTAGCCCTCGTCGTGCTCCGGCTCCTCGTCGAGAAGCTCGAAGATACGCTCCGCGCCGGCGATGCCCATGACCACGGCGTTGATCTGCTGGGAGATCTGGCCGATCTGGCCTGCGAACTGCTTGGTCATGTTGAGGAACGGCACGGTCACGGCAATGGAGAAGCCCAGACCCGAGATCGAGAGGTTCGGAACGTTCAGGGCGATGAAGACGCCGCCGGCCAGAGCCACGACCACGTACATGAGGTTGCCGAGGTTCATGAGGATCGGGCCGAGCGTGTTGGTGTACATGTTGGCGGCACGGGCGGCGCGGAAGAGCTTCTCGTTGCGCACGTCGAAGTCCTCCTGGGCCTCGGGCTCATGGCAGAAGACCTTGACGACGCGCTGGCCGTTCATGATCTCCTCGACATGGCCCTCGACCACCGAGATCTCGTGCTGCTGCGCCACGAAGTTGCGAGCGGAGCGGCCGCCGAGCACCTTGGTCATATAGGCCATGAAGCCGACGCCGAGCACGACCACGAGCGCCATCCAGATACTGTAGTACACCATGACGCAGACGACCGAGCAGCACGTGACGATGGTCAGCGTGATGTTGGGCAGCGACTGCGAGATCATCTGGCGCAGCGTGTCGATATCGTTGGTGTAGTAACTCATGATATCGCCGCGCTGGTGCTGGTCGAAGTAGCTGATGGGCAGGTCCTGCATGTGGTCGAACATGCGCTCACGGAACTTCATAAGCGAGCCCTGCGTGATGATTGCCATGAGGCGGGTGTAGGTGAAGCTCGCGGCAAGCGAGATCGCGTAGATGCCGATAAGGGTAAGCGACAGGGTCGTGATGCGGCCGGCGACCGAGTCCCAGTCGCCCGACTCCCAGGTATCGGTCACGATCTCGAGCGCGCGCTGCATGAACGTAGCCGGCAGCGCCGAAAGGATGGCGCACAGCACGATGCAGCAGATCACGAGCGGCAAAAGCTTGGGGTAAAACGAGAAGAGCATGCCGATGAGGCGGCCAAGGGCGTGCAGGCGGCCCGGCTTCTTGACCTCGGGCGTCTGACGGCGCGCGACGTTCTGGCGGTTGGCGATGTACTGCTCGCGGGCGTTGTTGGACTTACTCATGGGCCGCACCTCCCTTCGCGGTCTTGGCAGGCGTCTTGCGCGCACTCTTCTTAGCAGCGGGGGCCTTCTTGGCAGCCGGATCCTTCTTGGCGGGCTCGGCGGCGTCCGCGGCAGGCTCGGCGCTGGCCTCGGCAGCCGGCTCCTCCTGGCTCGTGCGGTTCTGCGACTCGTAGGTGTCGCGGTAGATGTCGCACGTCTTCATCAGCTCGGCGTGCGTGCCGAGACCGGCAATGTGGCCGTTGTCGAGCACGAGAATGCGGTCGGCGTGTTCAACGGAGCTCGTACGCTGGGCGATGATGATCTTGGTGGTGTCGGGCAGGTACTGAGCCAGACCCTCGCGGATGAGCGCGTCGGTCTTGGTGTCGACGGCCGAGGTGGAATCGTCGAGAATCAGGACCTTAGGCCGCTTGAGCAGCGCGCGGGCGATGCAGAGGCGCTGCTTCTGGCCGCCGGAGACGTTGGTGCCGCCCTGCTCGATATAGGTGTCGTACTTCTGCGGGAAGCCCTGGATGAACTCGTCTGCCTGGGCAAGCTTGCAGACCTCGACGAGCTCGTCGTACGAGGCGTTCGGGTCGCCCCAGCGCAGGTTCTCCTTGATGGTGCCCGAGAACAGCACGTTCTTCTGGAGAACCACGGCGACGTTGTTGCGCAGGAACTCGAGGTCGTAGTCGCGCACGTCGACGCCGCCGACCTTGACGGAGCCCTCGGTCACGTCGTAAAGACGGCTGATGAGGTTCACGAGCGAGGTCTTGGCGGAACCGGTGCCGCCCATGACGCCGATCGTCTCGCCGCTCTTGATGTGCAGATCGATGTCGGCAAGCGCGCGGTGCTCGGCCTTCTTGGAGTACTTGAACGTCACGTGGTCAAAGTCGATGGAGCCGTCGGCCATCTGGTGAACCGGCTTGTCGGGGTTCTTGATGGTGGGAACGGTCTCGATCACCTCGACGATACGCTCGGCGGACTCCTGCGCCATGGTGATCATGGCGAAGACCATCGAGACCATCATGAGGGCCATGAGGATCATGAAGCCGTACGTGGTAAGCGCCGACATCTGGCCGACGTTGAAGATCGTGCCCTGGCTCGAGATGATGAGCCAGGAGCCGAACTGGATAACCACGACGAAGACCGTGTACACGGCGAAGTTCATCATCGGCGTGTTGAGCGCGAGGATCTTCTCGGCGCGCGTGAAGTCGGCGCAGACGTCCTCGGCGGCACGGCCGAACTTCTCCTTTTCATAGTCCTGGCGCACATAGCTCTTGACGTCGCGCATGCCGGTAACGTTCTCCTCGACCGACTCGTTGAGGGCGTCGTACTTGCGGAACACGGCGCGGAAGATCGGATGCACCGTGCGCACGACCTTGAACAGGCCGAAACCCAGGATCGGGACGATGATCACAAAGACGAGCGCCATGGGGCCCGCCATGATGTAGGCCATGATGATGCCGGCGATGAGCAAAAGCGGGCAGCGGATGGCCGTGCGGATGATCATCATGTAGGCGAGCTGGACGTTGGTGACGTCGGTGGTCATACGGGTCACGAGCGAGCTCGGCGAGAACTGGTCGATGTTGGCAAACGAGAACGTCTGGACCGCCTGGAACAGATCGTGGCGGAGGTTCTTGGCAAAGCCGCAGCTCGCCTGCGAGCACGTGATGCCGGCGCCGATGCCGAAGCACAGCGACGCAAGGGCCATGGCCACGAGCAGGCCGGCGTACGGGAGCATATCGGCTATGCTCGCACCCGCCTGGATCGTGTTGATCAGCTGGGCCGTCACGAAGGGGATCGCCACCTCCATCACAACCTCGCCCGAGACGATGATCGGCGTGGCGATGGCCGCCTTCCGATATTCTCGGATGCTTTTCATGAGCGTGCTAATCATCCATAGACCTCCTCCAAGCTGCACCCGCGGCGCAACCCCGCGCAACGGGCCGGCGGCACATCAGTTGACGCGCGATCAGCCGCCTATCTAACTTCCTTGACACGTCAAACATTTAAATGCTAAGAGGATCTAAAGGCGATTGCAAGGTGCCTGAGGGTCATGCTGCGCGGCCTTGCACAGAAGCTCCATAGCAGCGCGCGAGCGGCAGAAAAAAAGGGCGGAAGATCCGCCCTTGTTAGCTATGTGAGAAGAACCGCTTGTGCAGCGCGTCCGCTCCGCACTTCAGAGAGATGTCCCGCGCGCCGCAGCCGTAAACCGGCGCGGGCCTGCCCCCCTCCGCAACACGGCGACGCTTTTGGACCGCTCCCCTACTCCTCCTGCGCCGGCTGCGTCTTTTTGCCAAAGGCGAGCCAGTAGCCGAGCCCCACGAGCAGAACGCCGCCGATGAGGTTGCCGATCGTGGCGGCCGAGAGGTTGTAGAGCACGCCGAGTCCGTCGAGCGCCTCGGCGCCCGCCACCTCGCCGCCGTAGCCGACGGCGCGCGCGAGAATACCCATGGGTAGGAAGAACATGTTGGCCACGCAGTGCTCGAAACCCATGACCACGAAGGCGCTGATGGGCAAGATGATGCCCGCGACCTTGTCGACCGCCGTGCGCGCGCCAAAGCCGATCCACACGGCGAGGCAAACGAGCACGTTGCACAGCACGCCGCGCGCGAGAATCGTCGTCCACGGCAGGTTCACCTTGCCGGCGGCGATCGAGACCATGGTGTTGCCGACAACGCCGTCGGCGCCAAGCGCCTGCATATTGGCCAGGAAGATGAGCGCCACCACGAGGAGCGCGCCGACGAAGTTGCCGATCCAGACAAGCCCCCAGTTGCGCAGCAGCCCCTTGACGTCGATCTTTCTGGAAGCAAGGGCGCAGATCATAAGGGAGTTGCCGGTAAAGAGCTCGGCGCCGCACAGAAGCACGAGCACGAGGCCGAGGCAGAACACCAAGCCGCCGATGACACGCTGCAGCGCGAACCCGAGCGAGGCGTCGCTCATGACGACGGTGAAGAACGACCCGCCGAGCGCGATGAACGCGCCGGCGAACACGGCGAGCACGAAGAGCCTGAGCGCGGGCATAGAAGCCTTCGTCTGCGCGGCGGCCTCGACCTCGGCCTCGATTTCGGCAGGCTTGCACGCGTCAACCGAAACGACCACGGTGACGTTTTTCTCGCCCGTTCCGTCAGACGCGTTGCCTGCGGCAGAAGCAGACGACGAGACGTGGGCAGGGCGGTAGGAAAGTCGGGCGCCTTTGGCGTACGGGGGCTTAACAGCGGGCATGAACGGTCCTTTCGAATGGGATCGGGCGCCCCCTATTGTATCCCCAGCGGCACCTCTTACACCCCCTCGGCCATAAGGCGCTGTTATCGGCGGATTATGGCAGAGGGGGCGCACCGCCCTTTACCTGCGCTTCTCTACTATTTGCGCAGGTAGATAAAGGTGGCCAAAAAACGCCGTTAACAGCGTTGTTTGGCATTAGGGTCCGGGGAGGTTGGCCTTGGGTCCGGGGAGGCTTGCCTTGGGCCAGGCAAGGTTGGCCTTGGGTCAGGCGGGGCGTGCCGAGAAGCGCAAAAAGGGCGCCGATCCGGCTGGATCGGCGCCCCTCCAAGCACCCTATATATAGGTAGCACGCGAACGTTGCCCGCAAGGCGCGCCTTCAAAAGGCGAGAAGAGCGCTTACTTGGCAGACGTGCCCTTAGCAGCGGACTTGGCAGCCGGCTTAGCCGCAGGCTTGGCAGCCGTCTTGGCAGCGGTCGCGGTCTTGGCGGCGGGCTTAGCGGCCGTCTTCTTTGCGGCGGTCGTCTTGGCAGCGGGCTTAGCGGCAGCCTTGGCAGCCGGAGCGGCGGTCTCGGCCTGAGCGGCAGGAGCCTTCTTGGCAGCCGGCTTCTTGGCCGGGGCCTTCTTGGCAGGAGCCTTCTTGGCCGGAACGAGCTTGCCCGCATAGGCGGCGAGCTCGGCAAAGGCGCTCTTCTCGACGCCTGCGAGCACGGCGAGCGCGTTCATGATGGCGGCGCAGGCCTCGGTCAGGTCGTAGCACGAGACGGTCTCGGTGGCGTTGCCGGCGGCAACCTCAACGCGCACCTCGTCGGCAAACGAGCACTCCTCCTCGGGGAGAAGCACGCGAACCGTGGCGGAGAAGGGCTGCTGGCCCTCGCGCACGGTGGCGGTCACGGTCACGGTCTCGGAGCCGTCCTCCCAGGCGATGTCGCTGGAGACGGGCTTGACGACGTCGACCATGTAGTCCTCGAGCTCGTCGATGAAGCCCTGGACGCCGTCGGCGAAGAGATCGAGCTCGTCCTCGCAGTCGGCAACGGCGCCGGCAAAGCTGGTGGCCTCGTCGGTGTAGGCGAGCTTGCCGTTGACGAAGACGCCCCAGGTGTAGACCGGGCCCTCCTCGCCCTCAGCGGGCTCGAGCGCGCAGGCGGCGCTCACGGCACCGGCGACCGGGCGAGAAACGCTCCAGGCAACCTCGGTGGGCAGGCCGGCGGAGCCCTTCACGAGGCGCATGCCGCGCGGCAGGTCCTCGTCCTCGACCATATGGTCGAAGCGCTCCTTGAGCTCGTCGGAAGCCTCGCCGAAGTAGTCGGAGAACTCGCTCGCACACTCCTTCAGCGACTTCTGGGTGCAGCCGAGGGCGGCAGCCACGAGCTTCTCGGCGCCGAACGTGATGATCGGCCACGCCAGCGAGCGGCGGGCGGTGTAGTCGGGGTTCTTAACGCCCACGATCTGCGGGTACAGGCCGTACTTCTCGATCAGGGCGGCCATGTCGGAGGCTTCGAGCTCGTGCTCCACGGCAAAGCGCACAAAGCTGCCGAAGCTCTCGACCGCGTAATATTCGCTGCGGGCGGCGCGCTCGTCGTACTCGGCCAGCGCCTGCTCGCGCATCTGCTCGTTGTATGCGTCCATGTGTTGATCACTCCTTCTCAACCGGCGGTTATGCAGCCGGTGAAGCGGCAACGCGAGATCAACCGGCAGGGCAATAGGCCGCTGCGGGCACTCGCGTCCTTGCTGCCGCGCTGGACTGCGCGGACCGAGTTACTATAGCAGTTCTTGCGGCAAGGCAGAAAAACGCCATGTTTTCAGACGCTAAGCGTTTCAGACGCGTAACCAATCCATAACCGTCGGTTGACGCAGCGCGCCGGGACAAGCCGCCGCCGGCTCTCCCCTACGCGCAGAAAAACGGCCGGGTGCGCATCGCGCGTGCCCGGCCGCTCCTGTTAGTTCGAGAAGCTCTCGAGGTAGCGGCGACATGCCTCGGCGGTTGCCGGCGTGCTGTTCTCGACAAGCGTCTGGATGCCGGGCTTGCTCTGAGCGGCCCACGCGGCAAGCGGACCGAAGTCAAAGGCACCCGTCTCGCCGCAGCCGTGGCACACGAGGCGGTAGCCCGTGCCGTCGGCCCACCCGGCGACGTTTCCCGCCGGTGCGATGGAGTAGTCCTTGGCGTGAAGCACGCAGATCTCAGACCCGCAGAGCTCGATCATGCGCGCCACCTGGGCCTGCGCGACGGCAGCTGCCTCGGGCGAACGGGCAGCAGCCTGCGCCTCTTCCTCGCTCATGCCCTCATGCACCCCGAGCAGGCTCGGGTGCAGCAGCGAGACCGGATCGTAGAGCACGGCGAGGTGCTGCGTTCCCGCCGCATCGAGCACGGCGCGCAGGCGCTCGGGCGTGCACACCACCTCGTTGAAGCCGGGCTCGAGCGCGAGCGTCATGCCAAAGCCCGCAGCGCGCTCTGCCGCGCGCCGGGCGCCCTCGGCAAACCGCTCGAGCGCCTCGTCCGAGAAGCGCGCATCGGTCACGCGGTTCTCCTCGTCGGGGCGGCCGGTCTCGGTGGCCACGACGCCGGCGCCGAGCCATGAGGCAAAGCGCGCGCAGGCGCCGTACTCGGCGATCGAGCGCTCGAGATCGGCGTCGTTGGGCGTCGCGAGGTTCTTGTAGCATCCGAACACCGCAACGTCGAGTCCGTAGCGGTCGAGCAGGCGCCGCAGGTGCGCGGCCGCCCCGTCGGCGTGCTTGCCCTCGACGTAGTCGACACCGTTGAGCTCGCGGCGCACCGACTGGATCATCCACAGGCCCATGATGTTCTTAAGGTAGCGATAGCGCTTCTCGTAGCCGCCTTCGTTGGTGAAGTTCTGCAGGCGGCTCGCCTCGCTCGTAATGGGCTCGGCGTTCTCGACGCCCATGAGGCTCCAGGTGCCCGACGACAAGAAGACCGCGTGCTCGTCGCGCGCCGGAACGGCGAGGTAGGCAGACCCAGTATCGTGGGTTGCCGGCAGCACGACCTCGGCGTTATAGCCCACGCGTTCCTGAATCTCGGGGAGCAGGCCGCCCACCACGGCACCCGGCATCGCCGGCGTCGTGAACAGCTCGGCAGAGATGCCGACGGCGTCGAGAATCTCGGGGTCCCAGTCGCACGTGCGCGCGTTCACGAGACCCGTGGTGCTCGCGTTGGTGTACTCGTTCACAGCCTTGCCGGTGAGGCGCCAGTTGAGGTAGTCGGGAATCATGAGCAGGCGCGCGGCGCGCTCGATCTGCTCGGGATGCTCGCGCTTCAAGGCGAGCAGCTGGTAGATAGTATTGAAGGGCTGGCGCTGGATACCGGTGAGCGCGTAGTGGTGCTCCGGGCTCATGAGCGTGTCGGCAACCTCGTACATGTCGTCGGTGCGCGCGTCGCGGTAGGCCACGGCGTCGCCTACCCTCTCGCCCTTCTCGTCGAGAAGCACATAGTCTACCGCCCAGGTGTCGATGCCGATGCTCGCCGGCTCATAGCCCTGCTCCTTTGCAGCGGCGAGACCCGCCACGACGTTCTGGAACAGCGACTCGACGTTCCAGCAGTCATGGCCGTCGACGCGCTGCTGCCCGTTGTCGAACCGGTAGACCTCCTCGAGGCCGATGACGCCGTCAGTCACCGTCCCCACGATAACGCGGCCGCTCGACGCACCGATGTCGACCGCCGCGTAGCAATGATCCAGCACGCTCTTCTCCATAAGCACCTCTCACTCCAGCCGGCTCGGAACATGCTTCCGATGATCCAAGCCAGACCGTTAACTGTTTTCATAATATTGCCTGATATTTGAAAATCGCTTCCACTTTTGAAGACAGGTTGCGAGCGGTCGCATAGCGTCGGTAAACGGTATCGCCGAGCGTAAAGCTTATGGAAATTGATTCCGTCGCGGGAGCACTCGCAGCATCCCCGCAGATAGGATCTGCGCAGGCTACTGACCGTTGGGCTGGTCGGTCAGCTTCTCCTCGGCAAACGAGCGGTGGAACATGCACATGTACTCCCCCGCGTCCGCGGACTCGCGGTACAGAAGCATGAGCATGAGCTCAAAAACGTAGTTGGCGGCGTTATGGGAGAACATGAAGTCGTCGGCAAGCAGCTGGTCGTGCAGCGCGACCCTGATGAACACGTCGGCGTGGCGCGCGAGGAACGACTGGTCGTCGCTCGACACCACGATGGTGGGCGTTGCGGCATCGCGCGCGTTGTCCATGATGATGTTGAGGCGGCGCGACGCACCCGAGTTGGAGATAAACACGATGCAGTCTTGGGACGTGAGCTGCAGCGAGAGAATGGCGGCGGCATCGGTGGTGGCAGGCGCGATGGCGCGGATGCCCACTTGCGAGAACTTGATGGCCATCATCTGGGCGAACGAAAGGGAGCTGCCCACGCCGATGAACATCACCGTGCCCGCACCCTGGATAGTGCGCACCGCCTTGGCGAGAACATCGGCGGCGAGCTGGGCGAACGTATCGTTGAGCTCGTCGATCTTGTTCTCGAGCACGCAGCGCGCCGAACCCGTGACGTCGTCCATGGAAACGGTTGCCTCCTGCCCGTCGAAGCGCTCGCGCTTCTCGGTTTCCTCGCGGGCGAGCGCGAGGCGCAGGTGGGCAAACGAGTCGAAACCGAGCGTCTTCACAAAGCGCGACACGCTCGTGTTAGACGTTCCCGACATCCGGGCGATCTCGCCCGCCATGAGCGACGACACGCTGCCGTTGCCGTTGAGAATGACGTCGGCGATGCGCTTCTCGGCATCGGACATGCGGCCATAGGCCGAAAGGATGGCGTTGACGACGCTCGGTTCTGCAGTCATGGAAAGCCTTTCCAAGGGCGACGAGCTTGTCGCAAGGTACTTTCCTGAAAGTATAGCGCTCAGATTGCTGCAGCTCACATGCGCAGGCATATTAACGCCGTCGAAAAAGATCGAACCGACAGGAAAGAGCGCCGCGCGAAACAGTTTTTACGGAAAATGGAGGTTCTTCTTGCCAGTCCCAAGTAGCCGCATTGATGCCACGTCTTTGACCTGCGGTTTTACTGCTGGTGCATGCCGGCCTACTTGGCACAACCCAAACGAACCTCCATTTTCCGTTTTTTTTGAAACGGCACGCCAAAAAGCAGGGGCACGGCGATGCGCAGCGCCCCAAACAAAAAGCCCCGCCGAGGGCGGGGCTCCGATAGTGGTTGTGCTCGGAGGTTAGCCGCGGATCTTGCGAGCGGCCTCCCCGACATCTACGTTGCCATGCGCGAGTTCTACCCGCTCATGCCCGACAAGGTGGGGCTTCTGGGATTTGACAACACCGAGTGGGCCGGCGTGGCGAGCCCGTCGGTCTCGATCGTGGTTCAGCCCGCTTACGAAGAGGGCCGCTCCGCAGCCCAGATGCTCATCGATCTCATCGACGAGAAGGACAACATCGACAACCACCAGGTCCTGAGCTGCTCCACCCAATGGGGCACGACCACGCTGTAACGAACTCTCTCATCGCGGCCGCCGTATGGAATCGCCCCTGGGCAAGACTCCGTACAGCGGCCGTTTCCTTACGGTAACGGTACCAACACCAGCAACGCCCCGCACCGCGCGCCGTATAATGGAGGTTGTGCGCGCGGACCGCAGCGTCCGGCGCCCGGCACGCTGTCCTTGCGGGAGAGGCACGGCGCGCCTCCGTTTGTCATGTCAAGCGAAGGAGCCCCTATGCCTTACACCGCACCCTCACCTCAGCAGCTCAAATACCTGCGCCTGCTCGCGCGCCAGTTTCCCAACCAGCAAGCGGTCTTCTCGGAGATCATCAACCTCCAGGCGATTCTCAACCTGCCCAAAGGCACCGAGCACTTTATGAGCGACATCCACGGCGAGTACGAGGCGTTCATGCACATCGTGAACAACTGCTCGGGCGTGGTGCGCGAGCACGTGGACGTCGTCTTCGGCAGCAAGCTCACCGACGCTGAGCGCGCCGACCTGTGCACCCTCATCTACTACCCGCGCGAGAAGATCGCCCGCGTGCACGCCGCGCACGGCGACACGCCCGCGTGGTACCGCGACATGCTCGCCAAGCTCGTGCGCGTGGCGCGGCGCCTCTCGGCGCGCTTCACGCGCTCCAAGGTCCGCAAAGCCCTCCCCCGCGAGTACGCCTACATCATCGACGAGCTTCTCCACACGCACCCCGACGAGGAGAACTACCGCGTGCGCTACCACGACCGCATCATCCAGTCGGTCCTCGAGACCGGCGCCGCGGCCGACTTCATCTCGTCGCTCGCCGCCCTCATCAAGCGCCTCGCCGTGGACAAGCTCCACATCGTGGGCGACATCTTTGACCGCGGCGCGCACGCCGACAAGGTCATGGACGTCCTCATGGACTACCACGACCTCGACATCCAGTGGGGCAACCACGACATCCTCTGGATGGGCGCGGCAGCCGGCGAGCCGGCGTGCATCATGACCGTGCTGCGCAACAATCTGCGCTACGACAACTTCGAGATTCTCGAGAACGGCTACGGCATCGGCCTGCGCGAGCTCGCCCTCTTTGCCGATCGCACGTACCGCCGCGACGAGGGCGAGATCGCGCGCATGGGGCTCACCCCGCTCGTAAAGGCCATCAACGTCATGCTCGCCAAACTCGAGGGGCAGATCATCCTGCGCCATCCCGAGTTCGACATGACCGACCGCCTGCTCTTCGGCAAGATCGACTTTGCCCGCGGCACGGTGGAGATCGAGGGCAGCACCTACGAGCTCGCCACCTCGGACTTCCCCACCGTCGACCCGGCTGACCCGTACGCGCTCTCGGCCGAGGAACAGGAGCTCATCGACCGGCTCGTCGACGCCTTCACCGGCAACGTGCGCCTGAAGCGCCATATCGAGTTTTTGTACGAGAAGGGCTCAGTGTATCTGAGCTGCAACCGCAACCTGCTCTTCCACGGCTGCGTGCCCATGAACGACGACGGGACCTTCTCGGCGATTCTCTCCGACGGCGAGCAGCACGCGGGCAAGTGCCTGTTCGATTTCTGCGACAACGTGGCGCGCCGCGCCTGGCGCACGCGGGCTCAGGCCGACCTCGACTGGATGTGGTACCTGTGGTGCGGCCGCACCTCGCCGCTCTCGGGGCGCACGGTCAAGACCTTCGAGCGCTCGTTCGTGCCCGACAAGAGCACATGGGAAGAGCCCAAGAACGCCTACTACCGCCTTGCCAAGGACCCGGTCATCTGCAACTCGATCCTGCGCGCCTTTGACCTGCCCTGCGACCACGCCCACATCGTGAACGGACACACGCCCGTGCGCGCCAAGGCGGGCGAAGGCCCGGTGCGCGCCGACGGCAAGCTCCTCATGATCGACGGCGGCTTCTGCCATGCGTACCAAAAGACCACCGGCATCGCGGGCTACACGCTCATCTACTCGAGCCACGGCATGCGCATCAAGGAACACCAGCCGTTCGAGTCCATCGAGAAGGCGCTTGACGAGAACGCCGACATCACGAGCGTGACGAACATCTTCGAACCCGGCGAGCACACCGTTATGGTGAGCGACACCGACACCGGCGACGCCCTGCGCGAGCAGATCAACGACCTGAGGCAGCTCCTCAGTGCCTACCGCAACGGCGCGATCGCCGAGCGACACAGCTAAACGACGTTATGCGAGGATGTTCTCCTCGATCCACACGGCAACGCCGTCGTCGGCGTCCGCGGGGCACTCCTCGTCGGCGACGGCCTTGATCTCGGGCGTGGCGTTGCCCATGGCCACGAAGGTGCAGGCGCTGTCGGCAAAGGTCGCGTCGTTGCCCGAGTCGCCGAAGGCCACGGCACGGCTCTCGTCGACGCCGAGCTTCTCGCAGAGGATGGAGAGGGCCGAACCCTTGTTGACGCCCATCTGGGTGATCTCGAGC
>CALUOB010000046.1 GCA_944322175.1 uncultured Coriobacteriaceae bacterium | reverse complement strand
ACGGCGTCATGATTCTTCTCATCTTTGGCCTTATCGCGCTGCTTGGTGGCGGCACCACGGCGCTTGTGCTCGTGATCGCAAAGCGCGTCCGGGCGCACAAGGAACAGACCTATACCGGAGCCACCACGGGGACCATCGTGCGCGTCCGTCCCGGGAGCACGGATCGCCCCACGGTCGTGTACGTGCGCTATGGAGTCGAGGGCACGGAGTACGAGTGCTGTGAGTCGGTGAAGCTCTCGAGTGAGTCCATCAAACTGGGGCCCATTCCCGTGGGGCAGAGAAAGCGCGGAAAGATTCCTTCGAGCGTGGGCAGCACGGTGCGCGTTGCGTATCTGCCGTCCGACCCGTCCAAAGCGATTCTCACGGACAACAAGGGTCTCATGAACGTATAAGACAGCGTACCCGTCTATGCGGTCGAGCCAGTTGTCTGGATTGCTTTGGTGCCGCAATAGCGAAGGGCTTGCCAGCTCAGTGCTTGGGGCGGGCAGAGAGCCACGGCTTGCTGCGAGTGCCGTCGAGGACGACGCTGCTTTTATCCCCGCTTTTGGGCAAGGCGGAGCTGCGCAAGGTCCCGGCTTAGGAGAAATTCGCGTATCTGAGGCGCGAAGGCGGCCTCGTTTGGCGCAACGTCTCGGCTTGGGAGATATTTGCGTGTTTGAGAAGCGAATCCGGCCCAATTTGGCGCAACGTCCTGGCTTGGGAGAGAATTACCTTCTCGAGCAGAGAGGTGCCCCGGCGTTTACCCAGGTAAACGGCTTGGAGGATCTTGAGTATCTCCCAAGCCGGGACGTTGTTCCGGCCGATCTCTCCCAAGCCGAGACGTTGTGCCTAGAAGGGCGGATTTTGCTGCTCGGGCTCGGTGTTTTCTCCCGAGCCGGGACGTTGCGCATGCAGGTTCCTCCCGAGCCGGGACGTTGTACATGGGCGGCCGCTCTGTGCTTCTCGAATGCGCGTTGTTTTCTCCCAAGGCGAGAAATTGTGCAGTTCGACTTCTCCCAAGCCGGGACAGTGCGTTTCAGCTGCGTTTTGCGTGCGAGGCGTTAACGGTTTGGGGGGCGCAAAGTCTGACGCGACTACACAAATGCGAGGGCGGCGGCTATGACGACGGCGGGGAGCAGGTTGGCGGTGCGGAAGGTCTTTTCCCAGATGAGGTTCACGCCGACGCAGAAGATGAGGATGGAGCCCACCGTCGAGAGGTTGGCGAGCGCGCCTGCGGTCATGAGCGGCTGGATGAGGCGGGCAAGCGCGGTCACGCTGCCCTGAAGCACGGCCACCGGCAGGGCAGAGAAGATGCACCCCACGCCCATGGACGCGGTCATGACGCAGATGATCAGCGCGTCGAGGGCGCCTTTGAGCGCAAGCGTCGACCAGTCGCGGGCGATGCCGTCAGAGATGGACCCGACGATGGCCATGGCCCCGATGCAGACCGTGAGCGTGGCGGTGAGAAACGCATCGAGAAACGCCGAGTTGCCCTCGTTGCCCGAGACGCGCCTGAGCCAGCGCCCGAGCCGCTCGAACAGCCCCTCGAGGTCGAGAAGCTCGCCGATGAGCGCGCCGCCTGCGAGCGAGACGACGATCGTGACGGTGCCGCCGCTGGTGAGGCCGGGGCCGTCGACCGCGAGCATCTGCTCGAGTGCGCCTGCGATGCCGATGAACATGACGCTCACGGCGGCCGCCTTGATGAGGCCGTCCTGTACGCGGTCGGTGATGAGGCGCCCGCCGAGAAGTCCCGCGAGGCCGCCGACGACGATCAGCGCAACGTTGATGAGGGTTCCGAGGCCGGGCATGCTGCGGTTCTCCTTGGCAGTTGGGGAGTGCTTGGGGCGCGCAGGGCCGTGACGGCACGGCGCGCGCACTGATCGTAGCAGGGGTGGTGCGCGGTTGCGAAGCGGAAAACAGGGTGGCGCGCCTTGTCCGTCCAACCGGAAAAACCTTGGCGCGCGCACCGGGGCAAAGCTATTGCCGGGGCGCGCGGGCGGCGTTAGGGTAGGGGCTGAAATCATTGCCGGGAGGCGCTCGGGCGCCGGCCCGCACGGGGAAGCTTGCGAGAAAGGATCTGCATGAAGTACGACTTCACCTCTATTCTCGAGCGCCGCGGCCAGGACGCGCTGGCGCTCGACGCGCTCGGCACCGGCTCGATGGCGCCCGCCGCACCCGAGGAGGGCTTCGACCCCATCCCGATGTGGGTCGCCGACATGAACTTCCCCGTGCTGCCCACCATTCAAGAGCACATCATCGCCCGCACTCAGCAGCCGCACTTTGGGTACTTCTCGCCGCGCGACGAGTACTTCTCGTCCATCATCCGCTGGCATGAGCAGCGCAACGGCGTGGCCGGCCTCAAGCCGGAGCACATCGGCTACGAGAACGGCGTGCTCGGAGGGCTCATCTCGACCCTCAACGCCTTTATGGCGCCTGGCGACGCGGTGCTCGTGCACACGCCCACCTACATCGGCTTTACCAAGAGCATCACCAACGCCGGCTTCCGCATGGAGCTCTCGCCGCTCAAGCTCGACGAGCAGGGCGTTTGGCGCATGGACTTTGACGACATGGAGCGCCGCCTTGCCGAGCAGCGCATCCACGCCGCGGTATTCTGCTCGCCGCACAACCCGTGCGGCCGCGTGTGGGAGCGCTGGGAGATCGAGCGCGCCATGGAACTCTTTGCCAAGTACGACTGCGTGGTGGTGTCCGACGAGATCTGGTCCGACATCATCCTGCCGGGGCACACGCATACGCCCACGCAATCCGTCTCGGACGACGCGCGCGCCCGCACCGTGGCGCTCTACGCGCCGAGCAAGACGTTCAACCTCGCCGGTCTGGTGGGCAGCTACCACATCATCTACAACGACTACCTGCGCGACCGCGTGACCGCGCAGGCGTCCAAGTGCCACTACAACGACATGAACGTGCTCTCGATGCACGCCCTCATCGGTGCCTACCAGCCGGAGGGCTACGAATGGGTCGACGAGCTCTGCCGGGTGCTGGGTCAAAACGTCGACTGGGCATGTCGCTCTATTGCCGAGCACTTTGACGGCGTTACCTGTGCGCACCCCGAGGGCACCTACATGCTCTTCGTCGACTGCACCGAGTGGTGCGCGCGCCACGGCCGCAGCATCGACTGGGTGGAGCAGCAGGCGTGGCGCGTGGGCGTTGACGTACAGGACGGTCGCATGTTCCACGGGCCGTGCCACCTGCGCATGAACCTCGCGCTGCCGCTCGCGCGCGTGCAGGAGGCGTTCGAGCGCCTGAGCACGTACGTCTTCAACGCGTAAAGAACGGGCGTTTGCCATGGGTTCGAGAAGCTCCGATTCCAGGTATGCCGAGAAGGTCGTCGCCGCGCCTGCCGGCGAGCAGGAGGCGCGTGCCGTGACTCCGGGTGACGGACCGCGTGCTGCCGCTGGGGCCGTGGCGGGTATGGCCGTGGAAGAGCTTCTCGAGCTCGGCGTGGGCGCTGATTTTTGGCGCACCAAGGCGTTTGAGCGAGCGAGCATCCCGGCGCTCACGCTCTCCGACGGGCCCAATGGCCTGCGCTACCAGCGCGCTGACGACAACGCGCGCGTGGTGACCGAGTCGGTGCCGGCAACGTGTTTTCCGGTGCTCGCCACGGTGGCTGCAACCTGGGACCCTGAGCTTGTGCGGCAGATGGGCGCGGCCATCGGTGCCGAGGCGCGCTCGCTCGGGGTCGACGTGGTTCTCGGGCCCGGCATCAACATCAAGCGAAGCCCGCTTTGCGGACGCAACTTCGAGTACTTCTCGGAGGACCCGCTGCTCACCGCGATGCTTGCGTCGGCGCACGTTGAGGGCGTGCAAAGCGCCGGCGCAGGCGCGTGCGTCAAGCATTTTGCGGCTAACTCGCAGGAGTTCAAGCGGTTTGCGAGCGACTCGGTGGTAGACGAGCGCACGCTGCGCGAGCTCTACCTGCGGGCGTTTGAGGACGTGGTGTGCCGCGCGCGTCCCGAGGTGGTGATGAGCGCATACGTAAGGCTCAACGGAACGTACTGCTCCGACAACCGCTGGTTGCTTACCGATGTGCTGCGGCGCGAGTGGGGCTTTGACGGCATGGTGGTTTCGGACTGGGGCGGCCTGCACAACCGTGCGGCGGCCTACCGTGCCGGCTGCGACCTCTCGATGCCGGGCGGAACCAGGCACCAGCAGCGCCAGGCGCGCCGTGCGTTGCGGGCGGGCGCGCTCAGCAAGCGGGAGGTCCGCGCCTCGGCGGAGCGCGTGGCACGGATCGCGTTGGCGCACGCCGGACGCCCCGCTCCGTCTTTTGACGCCGAGAAGAGCCGTGGCGTTGCGCGCCGTGTTGCCGCTGAGGGCCAGGTGCTTCTCAAGAACAACGGCGTGCTGCCGCTCGACCCCTCCGCGCGGGTGGCGCTT
This sequence comes from uncultured Coriobacteriaceae bacterium, assembly GCA_944322175.1. Taxonomy (GTDB): domain Bacteria; phylum Actinomycetota; class Coriobacteriia; order Coriobacteriales; family Coriobacteriaceae; genus CALUOB01. The sequence continues at coordinate 9,409 of CALUOB010000046.1, read as the reverse complement.
ATCGGGGCGTTTGCCGAGCAGCCGCGCTACCAGGGCGTGGGTTCGAGCCACATCAACGCGCGGCGCGTGTCGACGCTTACTCAGTCGGCACCGGGGTGGACGTACGCCCAGGGCTACGACCCGGTGACCGGGGAATCTTCGGGCGAGCTGCTGCGCGAGGCCGAGACGGCGGCCCGCGCTGCCGACGTTGCCGTGGTGGTGGTCGGCCTGCCCGAGGCGCTCGAGTCCGAGGGCTTTGACCGCACGGACATGGGTTTGCCCCGCGGTATGAACGAGCTGGTCGAGAAGGTCTGCGCTGCGAACGCGCGCACCGTCGTGGTGCTTATGTGCGGCAGCCCTGTTGAGATGCCGTGGGAGGGCAGGGCGGCCGCCGTGCTGTGGGCGGGCCTTGCCGGCGAGGCGGGGGCCGAGGCAACGTACGACGTGCTGACAGGTGCCGTAAACCCCAGCGGAAAGCTTGCGGAGACCTGGCCCGTGCGCGCGGCTGACGCGCCCTGCATGGGCTGGTGGGGCAACCCGCACCGCCAGGCGCAGTATCGCGAGGGCACGTTCGTGGGTTACCGGTACTACGAGACTGCCGGCGCGCCGGTGGCACACTGCTTTGGGCACGGACTCTCGTACACGAGTTTTGCGTACCGCGGTTTAGCGGTCGAGAAGCACACGCGTGCTGGTGCAGCCGAGCTCGGTGCGTCTTCTGAGGGCGGTGGCGCCGGGGCGCAGCCGCCTGCCCGCTACGTTGCCCGCTTTACGCTTGCCAACACAGGCGAGCGAGCGGGTGCCGAGGTTTCCCAGGTGTACGCGGCGCCTCCTGCGGGCGGTATCCCGCGTCCGGCGCTGCAGCTGGCGGGCTTCGCGCGCGTTGAGCTTGATCCGGGCGAGGAGCGCGAGGTGGTTGTCGAGCTCGACCCGCGTGCGTTTGAGACGTGGCGCGACGGCGCGTGGCGTCCGGCGGGCGGCACGTACGGCGTGTTCGTGGGCTCGTCGGCGCGAGATTTGAGGCTTGCGGCAGACCTGCGCGTTTGCGGTGTCGCCGCCCCGCTGCCTCCGGAGCTCGCGGGCACCTGGTACGACCGCGTTGCCCGCAACTGCCGTTGCCGCACGGAGGGTTCGCTTGCCTTTGGGTATCCCTCTGAGGATGACTTTGCGGCACTTCTCGGCCGCCCGGTCCCCCTGGAGAAGCTTCACGCCAAGGGTACGTACGACGAGACGGACTCCGTTGAGGATATGGCGCGCACGTCGCGCATCTGCCGGATCGGCGCGCGCGTGATGAGATGGATCATCGAGCGCGATTACGACGATCCGAGCGCGCCCGCGTGCCGCGCCGCGCTCGAGGGCGGGGTCGGCGGCGCGCTCTTTGTGGTGGTGAACTCGTCGAGTGGGCAGCTGCCCGCCTGGGCGGCCAAGTTGGTGCTGCGCATTGCCAACGGGTTGAGGGCTCGCCGGCGTAGGTAGAGACGTGCGTGCAGGGGTGCGCGCGGCGGCCTGTGCTCCCGGCTTCGGCGGGCGCGTGCAACGGTGCTCGCGGTCCAACAAGAGGTTGCGCCTCCGCAAGCGGTTGCCCGTGCTGTGCGCTTAGCGCATAATGCTGTGGGCGCAGCGGGGGTGTTGCACCGTTCCATGCAGCGCCGCTGTCTGCGGCCAGGGTTGTGTACCACAGATGCCCGCCGCCTTTGTCGTGATCGACTACTCCAGAAGGAGATGCTCATGTCTACGGTCTACTTTGTGCGCCACGGTCAAACCCTCTTCAACGTGCTCCGTCGCAAGCAGGGCTTCTGCGATTCTCCGCTCACCGAGCTCGGTATTCAGCAGGTGCATCGCGCGGGCGCGGTCCTGCGCGAGCGCGGCATCGAGTTCGATCACTTTTACTCGTCGCCCTCCGAGCGCGCGGTCGACACGCTTCAGATCGTGCTCGGCGAGATCGGGCGCGCGGGCGCTCCTTTCGAGATGGTCAAGGGCCTCAAGGAACAGAACTTCGGCCTGTTCGAGGGTCTGACCGAAGACGTGAACGCGCCGAAGGATGTGCGGGGCTTCTACGCGCAGTTTGAGGGCGAGGACGAGGACGAGTTTCTCGAGCGCGTGCACGCGTGCGTGGCCGACCTCATGGCGCGCCCCGGTCACGATCAGGTGCTTATGGCAACGCACGGCGGCGTGCTGTGGTTCACGCTCCTGGCGGCGGGCAAGGAGTCGCTCGCGTACCCTGACCGTCCGCAGCCCATTCCCAACGCCGCGGTGCTGGTGTGCAACTGGGACGGCGAGCACCTGGACCCGGTGGAGCTCATTGACCCCGAGCGCTAGGGGAGAAGTTCGCGCGCCCTCGCCGTTGCTGGCGGGGGCGCTTTCTTGGCGCGGACTTAAGATACGCCGGGCGTTTTCTGAGGGCTGCCACGCGGGGTGCGCTTCTCGTTATGATGGGCTTGGGCAGAGCAGAAGCCTTGCAAGAGCGAGCAGGAGCGGGGGGTGCTCCGTGGCAGTTGGCCGCCGCAACAAAGAGTCGAGAACCGCCGGCAAGAGCTCCGCGTTGAGCTGGGCGCTGCGGGCGATCTTGGGCGTGGCGCTCGCTGCCGCGGTGGTTACGGCGGGGTGCACGTGGTGGTTCTCGCCCAGCGCCGAGGCTGCCGCCCGGTACGAGCGCGCGGTGAGCCCTGTTGACTACGACAACGACGGTGTGGACGACTACGCCGATATTCTTTCAGGGGCGCGTGCCGATGCGGAGGCGCGGCCAGCCTATGACGGGGGCTACTACGAAGGCGGCTACCCGCCAAGCGATCGCGGTGCCTGCACCGATGTGGTGTGGCGCGCGTTTGCCGAGGCGGGCTACGACCTTAAAGCGATGGTCGACGCCGACATTGCGCGCGACCCCGAGAGTTACGCGCGCGTGGTGAGCAAACCCGACCCTAATATCGACTTTAGACGCGCCGGCGTCCTGGATGTTTTCTTTGGCCGGTACGCTAAGCGGCTGACCTGCGAGGTGGCCGACAGCGAGGAATGGCAGGCAGGCGACGTCGTGGTGTTTGAGAACGGTCGGCACATCGGCATCGTGAGCGACAAACGCGACGCCCGTGGTACGGCCTTTCTCATCCATAACGCGGGCCAGCCGTGGCGCGAGGAAGATTATCTTGCGTACCCGTTTTGCATGAGCGTGACCGGCCATTATCGTTGGGATGCCTCACGCGTGCCCGCAGCCGTTCTGAGGCGCTGGGAGAGGTCGTCGTAAAGGCGGCTGCCGCCCCGGCCGCCTGCCTCGCGCCCATTGCGCAATGAGAAAAACATGCGTCCGTAGACTGTGAATCAGCAAGAGCAAACGCGCCCCGTGAGGGCGCAGCAGGAAAGGACGCATGATGAAGAAGGCTATGGTACTGGTTATGGCGGCGGCGGTTTCGGTTTCGATGATGGGGTGCTCGACGGGTACTTCGTCGCACAGCAGCGCACTCGCTGCGATTGACGCGATCGAGGCGCCGGAGCCCATTGACCAAGAGGACCTGGGCGAGCCGACGATCGGGACCGACTCCATCGCGAGCATTGAGGACACCGGAACCGTTGACCTCTCCGACAGCTCAGATTCGTACGAGACGAAGGATTCGTCGCTGAGCCCGACGTACGATGCGTCTTTGGAGCCGGCGTACGAGGAGCCTGCGGATCCGACGTGCGAGACCGAGCCGCTGCCCACTCCGGACGCTTCGATTATGAGCTCCACCGAGACGCTCGAGACCGAGGAGGTCGGCGATGTTATGCCCATCTCCGCGTCCGAGGCGTTCCATACCAAGAGCATCTGGTTCGGCGTGGACGACGACCGCGACTTTGCCAAGAACTCGTTGATGCAGGTGGTGTACGCGTTTGACGGCAACGGCAATGTGACCGTGTACGACAATGTCGAAGCGTTCAAGTTCTCGATGATCAACGCGGAGATGACCGACGACGAGGTTCTCGAGATCGTTAAGAGCATCGAGATGGAGTCGCGCGCCGCCCAGGGCATCGATGGCGAGCCCCAGCCGCAGCCCATCGACCTCGTGCTGTACACCGACAACTCGGGCAATCTGCCCGACCACGAGCGCATTCGTTACGTCTGCGACGGCAAGGGTCTCACCGATGGCCTTACGATCAACCGCGACCTTGAGCTCGACTATCCGCTCCAGCCCATCTACGACATGCAGTTCGGCGGCTTCGACTGCATGAAGATGCGCATCTCCGACCCCAGCACCTACGTGGGCTTCAACTTCGACACCGTAGACACCCCGGGCATCGAGGTGTGGTAGGGGACAAATAGATAGCAACCGACCGAAGAGACGGGGCAACAGCCCCGTCTCTTTTTCGCAAACAGCTCTGGGTACGTCTCGGCGGTGAGGGCTCGGATGATGCCGTCTACAAAATCGGGTTCAATTGAGTCTGCGGCGCGGCGGTAGATGAGGCCCGTGGCAACCGCTCCGTGTTCGTGTCGGTGGGTACAATGAGGCCGTGTATGCCGACTGAGGGGGCCGATGTGCCATGAAGAAGTTCATCAACAAGCCTGAGGACGTTGAGCGCCAGGTGGTCGACGGGTACGTTAAGGCGTATCCGGACCTTATCGCAAAAGCGGCGGACGACATTGTGGTCCGCGCGCGGCGCAAGCAGGGCAAGGTCGCCCTGGTTTCGGGCGGCGGCATGGGACACGAGCCTGCGCACTTGGGCTACGTGGGCGTGGGCATGCTCGATGCAGCGGTGGGCGGCGCCATTTACACCTCGCCCGCCGAGGACCGCGTAAAGGCGGCCGTTGACGCAGTGGCCCTGGGCAACACGGGCGTGCTGCTCGTGGTCAAGAACTACACGGGTGACGTGGTGAACTTCAAGATGGCCGCCGAGGAAGCGGCAGAGGAGGGCGTTGCCGTTGACTACGTGGTGGTTGACGATGACGTTGCCGTGGAGGACTCGTCGTTTACGGTCGGGCGCCGCGGCGTAGCGGGAACGATCTTCGTTCACAAGTGCGCAGGCGCCGCAGCGGAGGCCGGGGCGCCGCTGCCCGAGGTCAAGCGCGTGGCCGAGAAGGTCATTGCCAACGTGCGCACCATGGGCGTGGCCATTGAGCCCTGCACGGTGCCGGCGGCGGGCAAGCCCGGCTTCACCCTTGCCGACGACGAGATGGAGATGGGCGTGGGCATCCACGGCGAGCCGGGCGTGCGCCGCGCCGCTATGGAGCCCGTCGACGCCATGGTTGACGAGATGCTCGAGAAGATCCTCGGCGACCTCGACTTTGCCGCCGCGCGCGTTGCCGTGATGGTAAACGGCGCGGGCGGCACGCCTCCCTACGAGTTGGCGATTGTCTCAAACCGCGTGCACGACGTGCTTTCCGAGCGCGGCATCGCCGTGGCGCGCACGTACATGGGGCCGTTTATGACGTCGCTCGAGATGCGCGGCTTCTCGGTGACGCTGCTCAGACTCGACGACGAGCTCGAGAAGCTTCTTGCGGCGCCGGCTCGCGCCGTTGCGTGGACGGAAGGCGAGGTGGGCGCTGCCGATGCGGCTCTAGACGCTGCCGCCGAGGCGCCTGCAGCAGCGGCTGAGAAGAGCGTGCCCGCTGCTGGCACAAAGTCCACGAGCGTCCCTGCTGCCTCCGAGGAGGACCCGGCAGCGGCGCGCGTGACGGCGGCGCTTCTCGCCGTTGCCGAGGCTATGGACGCGCACAAAGACGAACTCACCGAGCTCGACATGCCCATCGGCGACTCGGATCACGGCATCAACATGGCACGCGGCTTTGACGCGGTGCGCGATCAGCTGCCCGGTCTTGCCGGTGCCGATGCGCCGACCATTATGCGCAAGGCGGCGATGACCGTGATCTCCAAGGTGGGCGGATCGTCGGGTCCGCTCTACGGCACGCTCATGCGCAAGATGGGGGTTGCGGTCAAGCGCGCGGGCGGGCTCACGCTCGAGAGCTTTACCCAGGGCCTGCGTGACGGCCTGCAGGGCATCGAGGATCTCGCGGGCGGCGCCCCGGGCGACAAGACCATGATTGACGCCATGGTGCCCGCCATCGCCTCGCTCGACGAGGCTCTTGCGGCGGGCACTCCAGCGGCCGACGCGCTCGCCGCGGCGGCGGAGGCTGCTGCCGAGGGCGCCGAGGCCACGATTCCGCTCGTCGCGCGCAAGGGCCGCGCGAGCTATCTGGGCGAGCGCTCGCGCGGCCACAAGGACCCGGGCGCCACGTCGTTCGCGTACTGCATGGCGGCCGTCGCAGCGTGCGCGCGTTCGTAAAGGAGGTTCTTCCATGGTTGGAGTTGTGCTTGTCTCTCATTCCCGTGCGCTCGCCGAGGCGCTCGCCGACTACGTCAAGATGATGGCGCCCGATGCTCCGGTTGCTTGTGCGGGCGGTCTGGAGGATGGGTCGTTCGGCACGAGCTACGAGGCCATTGAGGAGGCGATCGGGAAGGTCAACGCTGCCGACGGGGCGGTGGTTCTCGTTGACATGGGCTCTGCGGCGCTCACGGCCAAGATGGTGCTCGAAGATCTGGACGATCCCGCGGTGCGGCTGGCCGACTGCCCCTTTGTTGAGGGCGCCGTTGAGGCTACGGTCCGCGCGCAGGCGGGCGCGCACCTAGACGAGATCGCTGCCGCGCTTGCCGAGGTGTCGGGCAAGCGCAAGCTTGCGTAGCGGGGGCGCCAGGTCGCCGTCATGGTCGTGTAAGAGCATGTGAGCGCAACGTTACAACTTGGCTGCAGCGGCTGGCGGGCTTGCAATGGGGGAACAAGGTCAACAGCTGTCGAGAAGAACGGGGCGCACATGCCCAACCTGTTTGACTACCTGACTTACAAGACGGCCTCCTTCTCCAAGGAGCCCCTGAACCCGGTGGACGTCGCGGTGTTCTCGCAGGCGTGTATGATCGACGGCGCGGGTACGGTGCCCGCCCCGCCGCGCATGCCCGGCGCTCTTTCGCGCGCCATGGCGCTCGTGGCTCCCAACACGGGCGGCGCGCGCTTCTCCGACTTGGTGCGGGCGTGCGGCGAGGCGGGGGAGCGCGCCGACCGCATGTTCACGGGCCTCGTGCCCCGCAGCATCCGCGACCTGCTCTTTGCGCTCACGGCAGCACCGCGCTTTCGCGACGTGCGCCTGCGCGACGCCGCGAGCACGTTCAGCGAGAAGGACCAGACGCAGTTCGGCGCGGTGACCTTCACCACGGCGGGCGGCATGTCGTTCGTGGCGTTTCGCGGAACCGACGCGTCGTTTACCGGGTGGCGCGAGAACTTCGACATGGCGTACCGCGACGTGCCTGCGCAGGAGCTCGCGCGTGACTACTTGGAGAACGTGGTGCCGCGCCTGCCGGGGCGCGTGCACGTGGGCGGGCACTCCAAGGGCGGTAACCTTGCTCTGTACGCGGCGCTGACATGCTCGGAACGCGTGCGCTCACGCATCGAGCGCGTGTGGTGCATCGACGGTCCGGGCTTTAGGAGCGGCCGTTTTTCCGAAGAGGATTACGCGCGCCTCGAGGGCCGCGTGAGCCGCATCGTGCCGCAGGACTCCGTTATCGGCATGCTTCTCGACTGCCCGATCGAGCCGAGCACCGTGTGGAGCAACGCCTACGGCGTCGACCAGCACTCGGTGTTCTCGTGGGAGGTCGACGGGAGCGACTTTCGCTACCTCGACCGGCCCAACGACTCGGCGCTTATCGTGCACGACGTCATGGCCGAATGGCTCGAGGGTATGGACGCGGAGCGCACAGAGCAAGCGGTCGCGGCGCTCTTTGCCGCAGCCGAGAAGAGCGGCGCCAAAGACGCGGCGGCGCTTCTGTGCGGCGGCCAGGACAAGCTCCGCGCGGTCGCGCAGGCGGCGCGCAAGATCGACCCGGCTTCGCGCGACGTGCTGAACGAGGTTCTCGGCAACCTGGTGGGCATTGCCGCACGGCGCGTGGGCAAGGATATGGCCGAGGCGCTGTTTGGCTGGATAGGGTAGGGCGGGCAGGGTGTGCCGCTGGCGGGAGGGTTGCCCGACCGGCTTGGTCGCCCGACCGGCACACGTACCCGGCGCGCGAGAGCGCGGGCGCGTGCCGACGCCCGTCTGATAGCGCCCTCTATTCCGAAGCGTCCTCGTGCTCTGCCTTGGCCTCGTTGAGGTAGGTGTAGAACGAGTACTTGGAGATGCCGAAGAACTCGCAGGCGCGCTCGCTCGACTTGCTGATGAGGAAGGCACCGCGGCGGTCGAGGTACCCGATGGCGCGCACGCGGTCCTCCTTGTTCATGAGCGAGGCGGGTTTGCCCACGTAGCTTACGCTCTCCTCGAGCAGGTCCTCGAGCAGGTCGGCCACGTTGCGCGTGATCTCCTCGGGCTCCTGCTCGGCGCTCGCGCGCGTCTGCACAAAGGCCGAGAGCTCCGAGACCATCGCCGACATGAGCGTGATGTCGTAGTTAATGGAGAGGATGCCCACGGCGCGGCCCTCGTCGTTGCGGATGAAGAGCGTGCTCGACTTCAGGATCTTGCCGTCGGCGGTCTTGGTGAAGTACGGCGGACGGTCTTTGAGCTCGGCGCCCTCGCCGCGTCCCTGCAGCGACTCGAGAACCACGTGCGACGGGCCGCCTCCGAGCGCGCGCCCGGTCACGTGGCCGTTCTCGATCGCCACGATGGCGTGGTCGATGTCGGTCGCCTCGAGGTCGTGTACGACCACCTCGCAGCTCGGTCCGAATTGCTGGGCGAGCATGCGCGCGAGCCTGCGGTAAAAATCAATCTGGTTCGAGGTCATGGGCGCCTCCTTGCTCAAAGGACCGGATCGGTGCGCTATGCGTGCGCGTGGGCAGCTTATTTGCCGGCTTGGGACCGCGTAAGCAAGGCGGACCCATCCTAACAGACTGTTATAAAGCGTTTTACCAGCCGCCTGCAAAACAATTTGTTAGGTATTATGTAACTCAAAAAGGCACAATCCACAAGAGAATACCGTTTACCGGCCAAATTGTACCGTTCGCGCGACCTAACAAATTGTCTTGCATGAGAGTTGACCCCTGTGGTAAAACCTTGGTAACAAAACTTTTTGTTAGGTAGTAAAAACAACTTTTAGCCGCCTGACAAACAGTTTGTTAGATCTACACAGCGGGAGCGGCGCCGACGCGCCGGGGAGCAAAGGAGCTGCGTTCATGGCAGATCAGAAGATCAAGTGGGTTGAGAACCGCATGGAGAAGAGCGCCGACGCGCATCTTTCCATCATGTCCCTCGAGAACGTGGCTGCGGCGCGCGCCTTCCACGGCAGCTTCCCGCAGTACTCGGTGACCCCGCTCGCGAAGCTCGACAAGCTCGCCGAGCGCCTGGGCCTCAAGGACCTCGCCGTGAAGGACGAGTCCTACCGCTTCGGCCTCAACGCCTTCAAGGTGCTCGGCGGCTCCTTCGCCATGGCCAACTACATCGCCGAGAAGACCGGCAAGCCCGTCTCCGAGATGACCTACGACTACCTCACGAGCG
>CALUOB010000045.1 GCA_944322175.1 uncultured Coriobacteriaceae bacterium | reverse complement strand
GCGCTCGGCGTCTCCCTCGACGAGGCGGTCTCGCTCATGGCCACGCTGCTGCCGCACCTCAAGCGCTGGCGCGAGGTCGCCGAGAACGAGGAGGCCTACGGCGAGGAGGTCAGGGCTGCCTTTGGCGACGAGGTGATGGATGCCGCCAACGAGAAGTACGTGGCGATGGGGGAGGCGGCGCACCTGCAGGCCGATGAGCTGGCGCTCGCCATCAACGAGCAGCTGCGCCGCGCGATGGAGACGGGAGACCCGGCCAGCCCGGAGGCGCGCAAGCTCGTTGCGATGCACGGCCACTGGCTGCGTATGTACTGGCCGGAGGGGCTCTACACGCCCGAGGCCCACAAGGGCCTGGCCGATGGCTACGTCTCCGACGAGCGGTTCCGCGCCTACTACGAGAAGGTGGCCCCGGGCGCCGCGCAGTTCCTGCGCGACGCGATTCACGCGTGCGCGTGATCCATGTGGGACGACAAGATTGGACAGAATTTGTATAGCCTGCCGTAGCAAAGACGAACGGAGCGGGAATTGACCGCATATGGCATTGCTTCATCGACAAGGCCAGTTGCGTTTTACGGTCTCGACGTCATCATCTCAGTGGGTTATCGCGTGAAGTCTCAGCGCGGAGTGGAGTTCCGCCGGCGGGTAATGCGCTAGGCGGTGCGCCTTTGACGTGCTTATCGCGACGCTGGGGTTGCCTTGGCCACCATCTCGAGCGCGCCTGTGACGAAGCTGATCTTTCGCTCGTCCGTGCCACTGCCCGTGTTCACCGAGACCACGGCGACGGCGATCTGATCGTCCTCGCTCGGCTCGGGATTGCCCATGAGGGTGGTCCATTCAACGGAGACGTCGTCTGCGGAGAGCTCGCCGTCACATGTGACTTCGTAGCTCACCGGCTCGAAGAATCCCGAGTTGGATTCGGAGGAGACTTCCGCTGTATTCGGTCCGGTCTGGGCTACCTTTACGGTGTAGTAGACGACGTCTTCTTCTGAGCTCACGTACTTCTCGTTGGGCGAGACTGTCTCCTCGAAGATGGCCGTGCCTGCAGAGGTGGCCTCGCAGCCGAGAAGGGTGAATGCGCACACCAGGCACAGCGCCGCCAGGATCGACACCAGTTTTCTCATGCAAGCCTCCTCCGTCGCAAGGGGTGCAGAGGGGAGCTCCCTTCGCATTCCTTAGTTTAGTTGCCGAGGAGTGAAGGCGCACGCGTTGATGGAGCGTTTTCAAGTTGTGGCGCCGCGCGGCGACAGTGCGCACAAACCGTACGGTTCTAACTTGTCTGCGACAACAGTGCACACCGACCGTACGGTTTTGGGCCTCAAAACGTACGATCTGTGCGCCCTGTTTGCTCTCCGGCGTCCGGAACGGGCATTTTGTGTGCACTATGCGCTCGGGAGGGACGCTGCGAGTGGCCACCCGCTCGATTGATGGCAGCTTGCCGTTACAGCTCGCGCTTCTCGTAGAGTTTGAGCGAGACGGCGGCGGAGATGCCGAGGAACAAGGCGGCGACGCACAGCGCGACGACGAGGCTCACGGTCACGCCGAGGGGCGTTTCGATAAAGGCGAAGATGTCCCGGATCGCATCGGCGATGCCGGCGAAGTTGTCCAGACCGCCGGTGGCGCCCAGGATCACCATGGGGCCGATGAACAGGAATACGGAGATCATGGGGATCCACTGGGTTGCCTTCGTCTGGCCGAAGCGGAAGTAGACCGGCTCCTCGATGGCGGCGACGCCCGAGCCGACGATGGCGCACAATGCGCAGGAGAACACCATGGCCTGGATGTTGTCGGGCGAAAGGCCGAGCGCCGTCTTGAGGTCACCGGGCAGCGGTGCCGCGGTTGCGATTGCGGAGAGCGCGATGGCGCCGATGAGCCCCGCGGCCATTCCCATAATGCCGAGCGTGGCGATGACGCCGTAGCGGCCGAGTACCACGTCGCGGCGGCTGATAGGCATGGTGAGGCGGTAGAGTCCCCAGTCGTTCTGCTCGTCGTAGGCCGAGGTCGCAAGCGCACCCATGATGAAGTACATGCAGGTGAGCACGCCGGGTGCGGCGGCGACGCTCTGCATGCCCAGGCACGTGCACGCGGCGACGAAGACGCCCAGGGCGAAGAGCTGGCGGGCATAGTCGCGGATAACGGTCATCTCAATGAGGTATGCGCGCTTCATCTATCGCACACCACCTTTCAGGGTCAGTGCCATGTAGTCGTCGATGGTGATGTGGTCGATGGGGATGTTCGGGAACTGCCGCGCGAACGCGAAGCGGTCGGGCACGAGCAGGTCGATGCCGTAGTCGTGCTTGCGGTAGTGCAGCTCGCGCTCCGGGATCAGGCCCGATGCAGCGATCGTCTCGAACTCCGCCACGCGGCAGCGGGCGATGCCCATCTCGTCGGTGATCTCGTCTTTGGCAAGGTCGAAGACGATGTGACCTCCCTCGATGCACAGGACGCGGTCGGCGATCTTCTCGAGGTCGCTCGTGATGTGGCTGCTCATGAGGACGGCGTGCCCGGGTTCCTCCACGAAGGTGCGTAGCCGGTCAAGGATATCGTCGCGCGCCATGGGGTCGAGTCCCGCCGTGGCCTCGTCGAGCACGAGCAGGCGGGCGCCGTGGGAAAGGGCGCACGCGAGGCTGAGCTTCATGCCCATACCGCGCGACAGGTCCTTTACCTGCTTGGTGGGGCCAAGGCCGAACTCTCGCACGAGCTGGTCGAATACGTGCTGGCTCCACTGGCCGAACGCGCGGGCGTGCACGCGGCCGACGTCTGCCACGCACAGGTGGCCGGGCATCGACACGGTGTCAAAGACGACGCCGATCTGCTCTTTGATGCTCGCGGCGGCGGTGCCGCGTGCGAGGTCGTTGACGTCGGTGCCCAGGATGCGTGCGGTGCCGCCGTCGAGGGCGGTAAGGCCCAGGAGCGCCTTGATGGTCGTGGACTTGCCGGCGCCGTTCTGGCCGATGAAGCCCACGACCTCGCCTTCGGCGACCGTGAGGTCGACGCCTTGGAGCGAGAAGTCCTGGTAGTGCTTGGTGAGCCCGTGCGCCTCGATGAGGGGTGCGCCGGAGGTGATATCGGATGCCATAGCTGACATGGCCGGTCCTTTCTTGCGGCGTCTGCTTGAGGCAGGCGCCTATTCCAGTTCGAGCGCGAACATCTCGGAGAGCTCGTCGTTTGAGAGTCCCATGGCGCGGCCGGCGTCGATCGCGCGGAGCATGTGCTCCTCCACCTGGCGCAGCTGCTCCTCGCGGATGAGATCGGCGTTACCGCCTGCCACAAAGCTGCCCTTGCCCTGCACCGTTTGGATAAGGCCCGCGGCCTCGAGGTCGGCGTAGGCGCGCTTGGTGGTGATGGCGCTCACGCGCAGGCTGTTGGCAAGCGCGCGGATGCTCGGGAGCTGCTCGCCCTCGGCGAGCTGACCCGTGACGATCGCGCTTCTGATCTGGCTGGTGATCTGCTCGTAGATGGGCTTGTTGCTCGAAGCTGAGATGATGATGTCCAAACCGCTGTCCTTCCTGCCAGCCCTGCAGGCGTCCCCGCAAGGTGCGCCGCCTCGGGGCGTCCCCTCTGGCGGCTTGGGAAGACTCGGACGTCTGCGACTCTTCCCGTTGGGCATAGTGTATATACACGATAAGTACAGTATATACACACCTATACACAGTGCAAGCGTTGTCGGCAGGATTATTGTCAGCAGGCATAAAAAAACGGGCGACGCGCAATGCGTCGCCCGTTCGAGCATCTACCTATCGACGGCGTTTGATGCGCCGGGGATTTGCCTATGCAGCGCGCCGGCCGAGCTCACGGGCGCGGATCTCGCTGACCTCGGAGATAACCCAGAAAGCATGCGGGTCGACCTCGGAAATCATCTCGCGCATGGTCCACAGCTTGCGGCGGGGGATCACGCACAGCACGGCCTTGCTCTCGGCACGCGTGTAGCCCTGCTCGATGGGGAGCATGGTGGCGCCGGCATCGATCTCGGTGAGAATCCTCCGGCGGATCTCCTCGTGATGGGGCGTGAAGATGAGCAGCTGCACGGTGGAGCGGCCCATGACCATGACTTTGTTCATGATGATGGTGAGCAGCGACAGCGCGAGAATGCCGAGGATCGTCTGCTCTGAGTTGGAGAACGGCAGCTGGAAGGCGATGACGCATGCGTCGATGGCCCAGAGAAGCGCCGAGACGTTGGCGTGCATGAACTTCTGCGCGATAAGCGCGATGACGTCGGTGCCGCCCGAGGATCCGCCGGCGCGCAGGATGAGGCCGGAGCCCGCGCCCATGAGAGCGCCTGCGCAAACGGCGGCGAGCATGTGGTCCTCGACAAGGTTGGTGACGGGGAGCGTCTCGATAACCGACATGAGCAGCGGGTACGCCACGGTGCTCAGGATGGTGCGCGCGGCAAACGACTTGCCGAGAAAGGCGGAGCCGACGAGGAACAGCGCGCCGTTGACGATGAGGACGACAAGCGAGAGCTGCAGCGGAATCAGATGCGTGAGCACGAGCGCGATACCGGTTGACCCTCCGAGCACCAAGCCGTGCGGCACGATAAAGGCCGTGACGGCGAAGGCGACAAGAAGATTGCCGAGTGCGATGGCTGCCAGTTGCTTGATACGTGAACTCATGCCTACTCCGTTCATGGTATTGGTGCCGCTGGGGCGGCATATGTGCAGGTGCGCACATAGTTTAGCGGTATATCCGCGAGAGAAGTCAAGCCACGCGGCGGCTCAGTACGGTACCTGAGGCAGCGCGGTCACAAGATGCTCACGCGCGTACGGTTCGGCTTGCCCGAACAGGGGTTTTGCCCTTCTTAAGCAGTATTAATAAATGCTTCACTCTACATAGCAAAACTGCGGGTACGACAAGACCGCCTACAGAGCTGCGAGTCCGAACGGCATCTGAGCGTCCGGACGTGAAAGGAGGCGGGCCCTATGTGCACGGGTATCCGCTTTACCGATGCGGCGGGGAACATGTTCTTCGGCCGCAATCTCGATTGGACTATGGACTACGGCGAGCTTGTCGTGGTGACTCCGCCCAAGGCGGTCATTCCCCCTGCCTTCGCACGTCCCAACGACCCGCGGGTCGGACGCGCGGTGATCGGCGTGGGCATCGTCGTCGGAGGGGTTCCGCTGTACTTTGACTGCGCAAACGACGCCGGTCTCGCCGTAGCGGGCCTTAACTTCCCGCAGAGCGCCCGTTACGCCACGGCTCCGGTTTCGGGCGCCGAGAACGTTGCCGCGTACGAGTTTCCTTACTGGATCGCGCGGAACTTCTCCTCGCTCACCGAGGTGCGCGATGCCCTTAAGACGGTCAACATCGTGGCCAAGCCCGTGAACGACCGGCTTCCGGTGGCAAAGCTCCACTGGCTCATCGGCGACGCCACCGGAAGCATCGTCGTGGAATGCCTCGACGACGGCGTCAAGGTGTGGGAGAACGACGTCGACACCCTCACCAACGAACCCGACTTTGGTTGGCAGCGTCAGAACCTGCGCAACTACCTGCCGCTTTCGGAGGACGAACCGCAGCCCGTCTCGTGGGGCGCGGCAACGCTCGCTCCCTTTGGCACGGGCGCCGGCATGCAGGGCATCCCCGGCGACTACAGCGGTCCCGCGCGCTTCGTGAAGGCTGCCTTCGTCAACGGGCATTATCCCGTTCAGAGCTCCGAGGCCGCCAACGTTGCGCGCCTGTTCCACACGCTCGGCTCGGTTGCCGTGCCGCTGGGCAGCGCCCGCATGGCCGACGGAACGTACGAGCAGACGCTGTACACGAGCGGGTTTTCTGCCGGGCATCTCACCTATTACTGCGCCACGTATGCCGATCCGCGCATTCGCGCATACCCGCTTTCGGCGTACGACCTCACCGGTGCCGTTCCGTTTGCTGCAAAAGCCGCCGCATAGCGGACGGTAGGGCGGGCGCTGCGGCGCTCCGCCCATATCGATCAAAGGACCATCATGCACACCCTTACTGCCTTACCATCCTCGACCTCGAGCGCGCAGAAGGTCGAGAAGTTCCTCGTGCTTCCCATCGTCATTCTCATCCTCGCGCAGATGGGAACGACCGGCGACAACGGAGCGCTTTCGCTCGCCACGTCGTCGCTCGCCCATGACCTCGGTGCGACAACCTCCGAGATCCAGCTTGCCAACATGATCTACCCGCTGGTCGGCGGCGCCTTCATGATCGCCGGGGGTCTGGCGGGAACGATCGTCGGTTGGAAGAAGACGTTCCGCACAGGAACGCTGCTCTGCGCCGTCGGCGAGGTGGCGCTCGCCTTTGCGCCCAACATGACGGTGTTCATCTGGGTCGGCCGCGTGCTCGTTGGGTTCGGCGCAAGCTTTCTCGTCCCGTCGATTCTGGGCCTGGTGCCTAAGCTGTACCGCGGTCAGAACCGCATGGTCGCCTTCGGCTGCATCGGCGCTGCCTCAGGGCTCTCGGCAGTGCTTCCGCTGCTGCTCGGTCTGGTCATGGAGGTTGGCGGCATGCGCGCTACCTTCCTCACGCTCAGCGCGTACTTCCTCACCGTTTTCGTGTTGTCGCTCACCTTGCCCGCTATCGAGGAGAGCAGGGGCGACCTCTCGTTCGACGGCATCGGAGTCGTGCTTGCGGCAACCGGCCTGTTTCTGTTTCTCATCGGACTCTCGAGCATATCGTCGTGGGGCCTTGTAACGCCGCTCGACGCGTGCCCGTTCACCGTCTTCGGCATCGCGCCCACGCTGCCCATGATGGCGGTCGGGCTCGTAGTTCTCGCTACGCTCGTCAGGGTTGAGAAGCACGTGGAGGAGAAGAACGGCGTGGCGCTTCTCCCGCAGGCGTTCTTCAAGACGCCCCAGGTTCTCGCCGGTCTTACGGCCAACGCCCTCACGTTCTTCTTCATGGGTGCCCAGTCCATCCTCATGGCTCCGTACCTGCAGCTCGTTGCGGGCTGGACGCCGGTAGACGTGGGCATGATCTCGATCGTCACCGGTGTGCCGACGTTTGCGTTTGCCCTCGGCATCCCCAAGCTGTTACCGCACGCCAACCCGCGCCGCGTGGTACAGGCGGGGTACGTCGCCATGGCGCTCGCACTCGGCATCATGGCGCTCTCGGTCACCATCGACGGCTGCAGCACCGCCGGCGTGTTTCTCGGAGCGTTTGTCGCAGGCGTTGGCGCCGGCACCGTGTCATCGCATGCGAGCAACATCGTCGCGCAGGCGCTTCCCGAGCGTGAAGCCGCGCAGTCGGGCGGCATCCAGAGCACCATGCGCAACGTCGGGCAGGCGGTAGGCGTGGCGCTCCTCGGGGCGGTCCTTCTCTTCGGTATCACGAACACCGTGCGTACCAAGGCGGCGGCAGACCCTGCCATCTCGCCTGAGGTCTCGAGCGCTCTTTCGACGGTCAGCGTGAATCTGGGCAGCAATGCCGAGTTCGAGCAGCAGATCGCCGACATCAAGATGACGCCGGAGGAGCGGCAGGCGCTCGCCGCCATTGACGCGCAGGCCCGCTTTGACTCGACGCGCATCGCGTACGCCGTGGGCGCGACCATCGTGCTGCTCGGTCTTGCCACGACGTTTGCCATCAAGGAGCCCGACGGGTCCGTTCATCCCCACGAGCACGTCCATTCGCATTCCGGCGCGTAAGCACGCGCTTGCCTATAGCCGCGGGCCGGCCTTGCACGGGTCGGCCCCCAGGGCTCGTGCTGAACCTCATACTTGTTCGAACAAGTATGAGGTTCTTTTGCGTTTTTGAGCAAGAAGCGCTCAAACCGGCTTCTTACGCTAGATTCAGGGAAGCCGAATCTAGCGAGCGGAGGACTCATGGCACACGGCGACGCACCCACCATCAAACTCATCCTGACCGATATCGACGACACGGTTATGCCGCGCGGCATGACGGCGGTTTCCGAGCGCACTGTGCGCGCGTTTCGCGCCGCGCGCGACGCGGGAATCACGGTCGGGCCGTCGAGCGGTCGCGGCCGCGCGCAGATCGTCCCGTTCTTTCGCAACGACGAAGCGTGCTTCTCGACGGCGATCACTACCAACGGCCTCGAGATCTACGCGGCGGGCGAGAAGATCGCCGAGCATCGTTTGCCCACGGCATCGCTCGAGCAGGCGCTCTCTCTCGTGAGCGCCTCGCCTCGCACGGGCATGCTCTACTTCGAGGGCTCCCAGCCGTACCTCGTGGTAGGCGACCGCGAGGTGCTGGGCCTGACCATGCCTGGCTACGCGGCGCGCTGCATCGACGCCGACGGCTTGCCTGCGACCCCGGTTCTCAAGGCAAATATCTTTCTCGACGCCGACTTTGACGAGACTGCTGCCTTTGCGGCCATGCTCAACGAGCGGGTGGACGGGCTCGACTTTGACGTTCCCCTGCCCGGTTACCTCAATATCATGCCCTCGGGCTGGAACAAGGGGAGCGCGGTACTCGCGCTCTGCGAGCACCTGGGCATCGGCACCGACGAGGTTGCGGTGTTCGGCGACGCGGGCAACGATCTTGCCATGTTCCGTGTGGTTGAGAACTCCGTCGCTGTGGCAAACGCCACACCTGAGGCTGCTGCGGCGGCGCGCTGGCACATCGGCGCGTGCGCCGATGACGCTGTTGCGGCCTCTATCGAGGCGCTCGCAGCGGGGGAGTGGCCGTTTACCGCGTAGCCTCCGGTTCCCGCGGGGTCTCTGCGGATTCTTACCGGGGCATCCGCTTGGGATGTCTTGCAAGAGCGAGAAGCGAAGGGGCCGGTTCGTCTGAGCCGGCCCCTTCGTCGTACTGCGGGATGTTGGCGGTTTGCTACTCGCTCTTCTCGTCTTCAGTCTTGCCGAGGGCGCTTGCGGGGAAGCTTCCGTCGAGCTCCATGAGCTCCGACACGGTGACGAGCTGGTAGCCGTCTTCCTGAAGACCGTCGATGATATCGGGCAGCGCGTCGATGTCCTGGCTGCGGTCGCCGCCGCCGTCGTGCATGAGGATGATGGCACCGTTGTAGGCGTTGTCGAGCACCTCGTTGGTAATGGCCTTGGCACCGGGCATCTCCCAATCGAGCGTGTCGATGTTCCAGAGCACGTTGGTGCTGATGAGGTCGCCCGCGCGCTCCCACTCCTTTTCGGTGAACGCGCCGTAGGGCGCGCGCATCATCGTGGTCTTGACGCCGGACGCCTTCTCGATGCGGTCGAACGCCGAGCTGATCTCGTCGCGCAGGCCCTCCGTGTCCTCGTCGGGCAGGTAGGCGTGCTGATTGGTGTGGCTGGCGAGCTCGTGGCCGCCGTCCACAACCGCCTTGGCCAGATCGGGGTACTCCTCGGCGTTGATGCCGAGGTTGAAGAAGGTGGCCTTGGCGCCCTTCTCGTTGAGGACCTCGAGAATATCGGCGGTGTACTCGCTCGGGCCGTCGTCAAAGGTCAGGGCAACGTACTTGCCGCCCTTGGGGTCGGCGTTGGCCGACTCGACCACGGTGTCGGTTGCCTTCTCGAGCACCTTGACGTCCTTGGTCTCGCCCGAGGTGACGCCGCGCTTGACCTCCTTCTTGCCCGCCTTGCCCTTCTTGGAGATGTACTGGATCGCGCCGCCGGTCTTCATAGTGATCGAAGGCTTGATCTCGGCCTCCTCGGTCGTGCTCTCCTCCTCGACATCGGTGCCGTTGCTCACGCTGAGCGCGTCGTTTGAGCCCACTTTGGTGCCGTCGTATGCGGTGACCTCTACGGAAGCGTTGTTGAGCGTGACTGCGGGCGGGTTGCCCTGGCCCTTCTCGATAACGTTGCCGTTGATCGACACGAGGTTGCCGTGGCTGAAGCCAAAGTCGTCGTTTTGGTCGAGAACCTCGGTGATGGAGGAGCCGGTGCGGCAGGAGATCTCCTCGCCGTTGACCGTGACGGTGATCGTGCGGAAGAGGAACCACCATGCGCCGATTGCCACGAGCGCTGCGAGGGCGGCCACTCCGATGATGCGCGCCTTCCAGTTGGGCTCGCGGCGCATGCGGACGTTGCGCTCGGCAGCGCGCGCCTCGCCGCGCGGGGCGGGATGGGAGGCGTTGCGCGGATGGTTCTGAGCAGAGGTGCGCGGGGCGTTGCGGGGCGCCTGCCGTGAAGGATGGGGTGCCGCAACGCGCTGCGTATTGGCGGCGGGAGTGCGCTGTGCGCCGCGCTGCTGGCGAGGCTGGGCTGTGGAGGCGCCGCGAGCGGCAGCGCCCTCGCGGCGGGCCTGCGGGTGAGCGGTGCGCGCAGCGGCGCTCGGCTGCCCGTTGCGCGTGCGGCGCACGGCCTGCTGCGCGGCGTTGCGCACCGCGCCGTTTGTCTGGGCGTTGCGATAGGCCTGGCGCGCCTGGGCTTTTTGGTTCTCGTAAGTGGGGTGCACCTGGTGCGACCCGGTCTGGCGCTCAAAGGCGCTTCGGTTCTGGTGCGTGCCCTGGCGATGGGGAGGGTTGTACTGCGGACCCTGGCTCTGCGGCGGCGCCTGGAAGGTGCGCGGAACCGAGGTGCGCGGCTGATTCTGACGCGGGCGCGCCTGAGCGTTTTGCAGAGGACGGGCGCCGCTGCGCTGCTGGCCTGCGGGACGCTGCGCGTTTCCGGAGGAAGCGGCGCGGCGGTTTTGTGAGCGCTGCTGCCCGCTGCGCTGAGCGTCGGGGCGGCCAGACGGACGCTGGCTGGGGTGGCGCTGCGATGAGCGCGGCCGTTTGTCTGGATGCGAGTTGGTACCGGTCATGGCTAACTTTCGCCTGGAGGTGAGTAGAGAAAAGCACGATCAAACGTACGGTTCTGGTGAGTGAAAAAGCTGGGAACCTGACAAAATCCTGAAGTCTGGATAAGCCTTTATATTCTACGCTCAATCGAGTAGTGGGACGAGCATCTTATACCAGCATAAAGCCATCAACGTATTGTTGATTATTAAGAAAAACCTATGGTCAAAACGCAAACTGTTCTTTGGAAGCTGCGCGCACGGGTTTAGGCGTGCGGGCGGGTTGCCTCCATACGGACAGGTGGGGGCGGGCGCTTCGTGCTGTTAGTGCCCGAGCGGACACGATGTATGCGCGGCGCAATGTTTCATCATTATGAATACGAAGATCGATATTATGCGGAAAATATCCAGAGAAATGTGAAATCTAGCGAATAATATCTAGAAATACTGAATAGCAAGTATCCAAGATTGCAAATTGTGAGTAAAGAGCGCATACTAACGAACATGCACTTGAAAACAAGCTGACGCTGCCGCAGCAGGCGCCGGCGTAACACAAAGGAGAGCAACATGCTGAAGAAAAAGAAGCTCGTGCCCGTTGCCGGCTTCGCAACGGTCGCGCTTGCCGCGGTTCTCGGACTCACGGCTTGTGGCGGCGACACCGCGTCCACGACCGAGGGCTCTGCGGACACCGGCGAGGCCACCCAGACCGGTATGACCATGGACGAGGGCAAGATCACCTTCGCGACCTCGCCCGATTACCCGCCGTTCGAGAACCTCGAGGACGGCGAGTACGTCGGTCTCGACATGGACCTCGGCCGCGCTATCGCCGAGGAGCTCGGCCTTGAGTGCGAGTACACCAACATCGACTTCGACGGCATCATTCCGGCCATCGTTGCCGGCGGCCAGGCCGACGCAGGCCTCTCGGGCATCTCGATCACGCCCGAGCGCGAGGACCAGGTCAGCTTCTCCGATCCGTACTACGTCGACAACCAGGCGGTTGCCGTCCAGGGCGACAACACCGAGATCACCGAGGACAACGCCACCGAGGCCCTGAACTCCGATGCCGTGACCATCGCCGTTCAGAGCGGCTCCACGGGCGAGGCCTTCGCCGGCGAGAACTTCCCCAACGCCGAGATCGTCTCCTTCCCCAACTTCACCGACGCCTTCGCCGCGGTGCAGGCCGGTAAGGCCGATGCCGTCTGCGGCAACAGCGCCGTTGTCCAGCAGATGCTCGCCGGCGCTTACTCCGACCAGCAGGTGGTGTACACCTCCGCTACCGGCGAGGAGTACGCCATCGCCATCTCGCAGGACAACCCCGAGCTTCTCGACGCGGTCAACGAGGCCATCGCCACGCTCCAGGAGGACGGCACGCTCGACGAGCTCATCGCCAAGAACATGGGCTAAACCGCTGCGACAACTTTCGTTTCGGTACGACGTGTGAGGACGGCCTCTTCCCCTCGAACGGGGGAGGGGCCGTTGCCCTCAGAGAGCGAGGCCAACTGTGATGAGAACTACCCGCCGCAGGATCGCCGCGGCGTTTATCGCCTTCGCGCTGTGCCTGTCGGGCATCTTCGGCGCGAGCGCGCTCGTGCCTTCCCAGGCGAGCGCCATGGATATCGTGCGCTGCACCGGACGCCCCAACTCCGATGACGACAAAACCACCATCATGGGCGCGACGCAGTCGCGCATCACCTTTGAGGCAAGCGTCGCCAAGGACGAGGGCGTGTCCGAGCTGACGCTGCACATTCCCGACGGCACGACGTTTGGGACCGACGATCTGCAGCTCACGCTGCTCACCGGCGACGATCTGATGACGCGCACCGAGGTTGCCTACGACGTTGCGGTCGACGGGCAGGACCTTACGATCACCTTCGACGAGCCGATCATGCAGGAGGGCAACCTCAACGTCATCGTGTACGACGTCTTCTTCCCGCAGGCAGGCGGCGAGATGCAGGTCGAGGCGACCTACAAGCTCGCGTCCGGTGCCGAGAAGGCCATCGAAGACATTCCGGTCATCTCGGTTACGGGTATCTCCGCCACCGAGGCGCTCTCTCAGTGGCTCTCCGAGCAGTCGTGGGTCCAGGCATGGAACTCCAACCGGTTCCTGCGCTTGTTCTTCGATCCCACGATCCTCGTGACGAGCTTCCCGGTCGTGCTGAACGGCTTCTTCATGTCCATCGCCGTGGTCGCGGTGGCATTCCCGCTCGCCATTCCGCTCGGCCTCGCGCTCGCGCTCATGCGCCTCTCCAAGCGCGCCGTGATCCGCGGCATCGCCACCACCTACGTTAACCTGGTGCGCGGTACGCCGCTCTTCCTGCAGATCTACATCGCGTTCTTCGGTTTGCCGCTCGCGGGTATCGACATTCCCAACTTCCCGCTCGGTGTCGTCGTGATGTGCATGAACTCGGGCGCGTACATGTGCGAGATCTACCGCGCCGGTATCCTCTCCATCAACAAGGGCCAGAACGAGGCCGCCCGCTCGCTCGGCATGACGCGCGCGCAGACCATGATCTACGTCATCCTGCCGCAGATGTTCCGCATCGTCATTCCCAACCTCACGAGCGAGTTCATCGTGCTGTACAAGGACACCTCGCTTCTCGCCGCTGTCGGCGTCATGGAACTCGTCATGTACGCGCGCACCATCGTCGCGTCTACGGGCTCCATCACCCCTTACATCGTCGCCGCGGTCTTCTACCTGGTCATCACGCTGCCGCTGTCCAAGGTGACGCGTCATCTGGAGGAGCGGGTGCGCGGCGGACGCAAGCGCAAGCGCGCCGGTGACGTGGCTAAGGAGGTCTCTCATGCCTAACAACGCTGCTGCTTCCGCTGCGGAAGAGCCCATCATCCGCATTGTCGATCTGCACAAGAGCTTCGGCGAGACGGACGTCCTCAAGGGCATCTCGCTCGACATCAAGCGCGGCGAGGTCGTGGTGGTTCTCGGTCCCTCGGGCTCGGGCAAATCGACTATGCTCAGGTGCCTGAACCGCCTCGAGGAGCCTACGGCAGGCCAGATCATCTTTGAGGGCGAGGACATCACCCAGCCCAAGACCAACATCAACAAGGTGCGCGAGCGCATGGGCATGGTGTTCCAGCAGTTCAACCTGTTCCCGCACCTCGACGCCCTGCACAACGTCATGCTTGCCCAGACCAAGGTGCTCAACCGCTCCGACGACGAGGCGAAGCGCATCGCGGCCGAGCAGCTCGCGCGTGT
>CALUOB010000044.1 GCA_944322175.1 uncultured Coriobacteriaceae bacterium | reverse complement strand
GGTGGCCTCGTTGCGCGCGCCGTAAAGCTGCCGCCCATCGTGGGCTACCTCTTCGGCGGCTTGGTGGTGAGCCCCTTCACCCCGGGCTTCACCGGCGACTCTCACGCCATGAGCCAGCTTGCCGAGGTCGGCGTCATGTTCATGATGTTCGGCACCGGCCTGCACTTCTCGCTGAAGGACCTGGCTGAGGTAAAGGGCGTCGCGGTGCCCGGCGCCATTCTTCAGATCGGTTTGGGCACGCTCGCGGGCTATGGGCTGGCACGCGCCTTTGGCTGGGGCGCCGAGGCGGGCGTCATGCTCGGGCTCTCGGTGTCCATCGCCTCGACCGTGGTGCTCATCCGCAACCTCACCGACGCCGGGCTGTATCAGAGTCCGGGCGGCCGCGTTGCCACGGGCTGGCTCATCGTCGAGGACCTCGCCACCATCGTCATTCTCGTGGTGCTGCCGCTCGTGTTCGGCCCGGGCGACACGAGTGGGGCGGCGCTCGCGCTGAGCCTCGGCGAGGCCCTGCTCAAAACGGTCGGCTTTGTGGCGCTTATGCTCGTGGTCGGGTCGCGCACGCTGCCGTGGCTGCTCAAGCGCATCGCGCTGTTCTGCCCGCGGGAGCTTTTCCAGCTCGCCGTCGTGGTCATCGCGCTCGGCACCGCCATGGTCGCCTCCGTCTTCTTCGGGGTGTTGGTGGCGCTCGGCGCGTTTCTCGCCGGCGTGGTCGTGAGCGGGTCCAAGCTCTCGCACCGCGTGGCGGCCGAAGCCATTCCGTTCCAAGACCTGTTCTCAATCATCTTCTTCGCCTCGGTGGGCATGATGGTCAACCCTGCGACCCTTGCGGCGCACATCCCCGAGCTTCTCGGCCTGGTGGTGCTCATCATGGGCGGCAAGTGGCTGATCAACATGGCGCTCGGCGTAGCGCTGTCCGCCGGACTCAAGACCACGCTCACGGTTGCCGCCGGCCTCTCGCAGATCGGCGAGTTCTCGTTCATCATCGGCCAGACGGGCATGTCGCTCGGCGTGCTCTCGCAGGAGCAATACACGGTCATTCTCGGTGCGGCCGTGGTCTCGATCGCGCTGAACTCCTTCGTCTTCAAAACGGTCGGGCCGCTCGAGCGCGCCATGCGCGCCCATGACGGCCTGCTCCGCCTGTACGAGCGCCACGTGCGCACCATCGAGCCTCCTGCCGACGAGGAGCTTGCCGACCATGTGGTCGTGGTCGGCTACGGGCACGCTGGCCGCTACGTGACCGAGACCCTGCAACGTCTTGGCGTTCCGTGCCTTGTGGTGGAGCGCGATCTCGCCGTGGCCGAGGAGGCCGAGGAGGAGGGCCTTGCCGTGCTCGTGGGCGACGCTGCGAACTCCGAGATCCTCGCGCACGCGCATCTTGAGCGGGCGCGGGTGCTCGTGGTGGCTATCCGCCAAGACGGCTCTGCCGAGAAGATCGCTCGTGACGCGCGTGGCGCGGCCCCCGGCCTGCGTATCGTGGCGCGCGCCGACAATGACGACGCGGTGGCTGCGCTCGTAGCCGCCGGCGTGGACGAGGTCGTGCGCCCCGAACTCGAAGGAGGCATCGAGCTCATGAGCCATACGATGCTCGACCTCGGGTACCGTCCTCGCCAGATCCACGAGTACGCGGCAGAGCTGCGCGCGAGCGGCTATGCGGCGCTCGAGGACAGCGCCCGCGCTCAGCGCCGTGTAGCCCTCGACCGCATGACCGCCTCCCTGCGCGAGCTCGACCTGCACTGGGCACCGGTGGAGGAGGGATGCGCCGCCGGCCGTACGCTCGGCGAGCTCGACCTGCGCGCGCGTACGGGCGCGAGTGCGGTGGCGCTGAGGCGCGGAGAGGGCCTGCGGCTCTTCTTGGGGCCCAAGACCGTGCTGCGGGCGGGCGACTCCGTCGGCCTCATCGGCACCGACGAGCAGCTCAAAGCGGCTGAAGAGGTCTTTACGCAGCCGTGTTCGGTTGTCTGACCTCACGGCGCTCGCGGGCGGGCTTCCCGCGCGCTGCGTTAACATTTGCGCACGGGCGCGCTTCTCGGCGCGCCCTTGTTATGTAGACGGCATAATCGGGTGCCATCTACGCTGCGGGTTGAGCTGTCCCGTTTTTCGATAGTGCTTTGGAGGAACCCATGTCCATGAAGTTCAAGCGCCTGCTGCCCATCCCCAAGGACATCCGCGAGGAGATGCCCCTTTCCAAGGAGGCCGCTGCCCGCAAAGCCGACTTTGACGCGCAGGTTGCCGCGATTCTCAGGGGCGAGGATCCGCGCCTGCTGCTCATCATCGGGCCGTGCTCGGCCGATCGCGAGGACTCCGTGCTCGACTACGCGCTGCGCCTTGCCAAGCTTCAGGAGCGCGTTGCCGACAAGCTCCTCATCATCCCGCGCGTTTACACCAACAAGCCGCGCACCAAGGGCACCGGTTACAAGGGCCTTCTGCACAACCCTGACCCCGAGGGCGCGCCCGACCTTCTCGAGGGCATCAAGGCCATCCGCCGCATGCATCTGCGCGTGGTTGAGGAGACCGGCATGTTCACCGCCGACGAGATGCTCTATCCCACCAACTACCAGTACCTCATCGACGTGCTCGCCTACATTGCCGTGGGCGCGCGCTCGGTCGAGAACCAGGAGCACCGCCTGGTCGCCTCGGGCGTGACCATGCCGGTGGGCATGAAGAACCCCACGGGCGGCTCGACCGACGTTATGCTCAACTCCATCTACGCGGCGCAGCAGCCGCAGACCTTCATCTTCCGTAACTGGGAGGTCGAGACCACGGGCAACCCGCTGGCTCACGCCGTGCTGCGCGGCTACATCGGCGAGGACGGGCTCAACTACCCCAACTACCACTACGAGTACCTCGAGCGCCTGACCGCTAAGTACACCGAGGCCGACTTCGCTAACCCCGCGGCCATCATCGACTGCAACCACGACAACTCCGGCAAGCGTCCGCTCGAGCAGGTGCGCATCTGCAAGGAGGTTCTCGACTCGATGCGCCGCTCCGACGCGATCCGCAAGCTCGTGCGCGGCTTCATGGTCGAGAGCTACATCGAGGACGGCGCCCAGCCGATCGACGGCGGCGTGTACGGCAAGTCCATTACCGACCCGTGCCTGGGCTGGGAGGAGACCGCGCGCCTTGCCCTCGACCTTGCCGAGCGCGCGTAGCGGTGTTTTGCAACGGCGATTCATGTGAGCGGGGCAGCGCAGCTGCCCCGCTTTTTTCTCGCTGTTCTGCGGACCATCTTGGCAAAAAAACTTGACTACAGAGGGTTTACGCAGCGCATATGGGGGAATAACCCCTAATGAAAGCAAGAGTCGCAACGACAATGCGACC
Source organism: uncultured Coriobacteriaceae bacterium (assembly GCA_944322175.1). GTDB lineage: Bacteria > Actinomycetota > Coriobacteriia > Coriobacteriales > Coriobacteriaceae > CALUOB01. The sequence continues at coordinate 10,599 of CALUOB010000044.1, read as the reverse complement.
GGCAGAAGGAGGCGAGTCCCATGGGCACAGAGGAGATAGCAACAAGTGCCTTCGGGTGCTCGTCTTTTTGGTTCTGAGGTTCGGCGAAGTTCCGAAACGCGCTCGGTGAAGACGCCTCTATCCTTCCGATCCCATACGGAGAGGGAACCTGGGACGATCCGAGAAGACAGCCCAAGGCGGATATAGCGCAGGGGTGCGCCGGAAGAAGGCGCAACAGAGATTCGAGCAGTATCACTTCGGAACACAGAGAGGCTGAGTCCACCGTAATAGATAAGAGCCGGGCGGCGCCGCAAGATTCGGCGCCGCCCATTTTGTGTGTCTGTCGGGCCGTGGTGACTAAGCAACGTATCAGCAGCCCGTCTCGGTGTGTATGGCCGGGAATGGCGCGCCGCCGCTCACCACAAGATTACGCAGCCAGCCGTGTTTGCCGGGCATTTTTGAGCTGCTGATCCGGCTCGGTGCGTAATCTTGTGGGGGTCGCGCCGCTCCGGGCAGGGCTTAGGCAACGAGGTGCTTCCATTCGGGGTGGGTGCTGAACCAGCGGACGGCGTAGGAGCAGGTGGGACGGGCCTTGCGGCCGGTGCCTTCGATTGCCTCCGCTGCGCGCTTAAGCAGCTGTCCGGCAATGCCTTGGCCGCGAAGCGCGCCGTCGACATAGGTGTGGTTGATTTCTACGGTGTTGTTGCCCGTGTCGGGAAAGGTGACCTCGGCCGCAACGTTGCCGTTGCCGTCTTCGTAGCGCACGGCGTTCTCGTACGTGACAAAGCGATATGCTGCGGGGGTTGAGTCATTCGGGTTCATTGTGCTCCTTCGTATCATGCGGCAGCATGCCGCGCATGGTATGTGCTGCAAGTATCCCCGCATATGCGCGCTTCATTCCGAAACTGGTGCGCAGAATAACGAACATGCGTTCTATATATGTGGTACAATACGGTCAGATAAGCAAGGCGAGCAGTAGGGAGGCACGCATGGCCGAGCACGAAGGGTTCTTCTCCCGTGTGTACGAGGTTGTTCGGCAGATCCCGCCGGGCTTTGTTGCCACCTACGGCCAGGTTGCGCGTTTGGCGGGAGCGCCGCGCAACGCTCGGCTCGTGGGGTTCGCCCTTCACGCAAACCCCGAGCCTGGGGTAATCCCGTGCCATCGGGTGGTGTTTGCCGACGGCCGCGTGTCCGAGGGATTCGCGTTCGGAGGCCCCGACGTTCAACGTCGGCTTCTTGAGGCGGAGGGCGTTCGGTTTACGGCTGACAACCGAGTGGATCTTGGTCGTTATCAGTGGCCTGCCGGGCTGTAATGCCCGAGCGAGGGTCGGCGTGGACACCTGCGCTCAGCGCGGACGCAGGTACGTTGATGAGAAGTTCGGGGCGGCGCGGCGAAGCGCCGTTCTTTGGAAGGGGTGCGCATGGCCGCAGTACCTGAGACACAGCGCCAACAGCCCTCGTATATCGAGGTTCGCGGCGCGCGCGTTCACAATCTGAAGAACCTCGACGTCAAGATCCCGTTGGGCGAGCTCGTGGGCATCGCCGGCGTGTCGGGGTCGGGTAAGAGCTCGCTCGCTCTTGGTACGCTCTACGCGGAGGGGAGCCGCAGGTACCTCGACGCCCTTTCCACGTATACGCGCCGCAGGATCGGGCAGGTCGGACGCGCTACGGTCGACGAGGTCCTCCATGTTCCCGCTGCGTTGGCCCTGCGCCAGCGCCCGGGCATTCCGGGCGTCCACTCCACCTTCGGCACATCCACCGAGCTTCTCAATTACCTGAGGCTCATGTTCTCGCGCTTGGGAAGCCATCAGTGCCCCAACTGCGGCACGCATGTGCCGCCGAGCATGGACGTGGCGCTCATGCTGCCCACGCGCTGCCCCTCGTGCGGTCAGGAGTTCTACGGTCCCGGCGCAGAGGACCTGGCGTTCAACAGCGCTGGTGCGTGCCCCACGTGCGGGGGCACGGGCATCGTGCGCACCGTCGACGAGAGCACGCTTGTTCCCGACGAGTCGCTCTCCATCGAGGAGGGCGCGGTCGCCTCGTGGCAACAGCTCATGTGGAAGCTCATGCGCGACATCGCGCGCGAGATGGGCGTCCGTACCGACGTTCCGTTTTGCGAGCTCACGCCTAAGGAGCGCGAGATCGTGTTCCACGGCCCTGCCGAGAAGCACCACATGTTCTACCAGAGCTCTAAGACCGGCGATGTGGGCGAGATGGACTTCACCTACTTCAACGCCGTCTACACCGTCGAGAACGCGCTTTCCAAGGTCAAGGACGAGAAGGGCCTCGCACGCTTGGCCAAGTTTCTCAAAGAGGACGTATGTCCCGACTGCCACGGCACGCGCCTTTCGGCCAAGGCGCTCGGCCCCGTTATCGACGGCATGAACATCGGCGAGGCCGCGCGTATGACGCTCGACGAGCTCGCCGTCTGGGTGCCGCGCGTTCCCGATCTCATGCCCGACGAGATGCGCCCCATGGCGCGTGCTATCTGCGACGAGACGCGCGAGCCTATCGAACGCCTGCAGCAGCTCGGGCTTGGGTACCTCGCCTTGGACCGTGCGAGCTCGACGCTTTCAACCGGTGAGCGGCAGCGCGTGCAGCTCGCCCGTGCCGTGCGCAATCGCACCTGCGGCGTGCTCTACGTGCTCGACGAGCCGTCCATCGGTTTGCACCCTTCAAACGTCGAGGGGCTTCTCGGCGTAGTCGACGATCTTCTCGAAGACGGTAACTCAGTGGTGCTGGTCGACCACGACGTGCGTGTTCTGCGCCATGCCGACCACCTCATCGAGATCGGTCCCGGCTCGGGTGCGGATGGCGGGCGCATCATCGCCCAGGGCACGGTTTCCGAGGTCGAGCAAAGCCCCGAGACGCGCATCGGCCCCTTCCTCTCCGGCGCGCGGCGCATTCGCGTGCGTGATCGGGCGCTCCAGGGCCGCATGTTCGAGCAGGGCGCCGTTCGGCTCAAAACGGGTGCTATCCATACCGTCAAGCCGCTCGAGGTGAAGATCCCCCGAGGGCGCCTCACGGCGGTAACAGGCGTGTCGGGCTCCGGCAAGACGACCTTGGTGCTCGAGAGCCTTATCCCGGCTCTCAAGGCGGCGGCCGAGGGCGAGAAGCTCCCTGCGCACGTTCATGCCGTTGAGGCGGGCGGTATCCGCCGCGCCAACCTCATCGACGCAACGCCCATCGGGGCAAACGTCAGGTCAACGGTAGCGACGTACTCGGGCGTTCTCGACGATCTGAGGCGCGCCTACGCAAAGCTTCCCGAGGCGCGTGCGCGCGGGCTCAAGGCGGGCGCGTTCTCGTACAACACCGGCTCGCTGCGGTGTCCCACGTGCGACGGCACCGGTCAGATCTCGCTCGACGTGCAGTTTCTACCCGACGTCGACATACCCTGTCCCGACTGCGGGGGAGGGCGCTACAGCCGGGCGGCGTACGGCGTCAAGCTCGCCGGCGACATCAGCCTGCCCGAGCTCATGACGTACACGGTCGATCAGGCGCGCGAGCTTCTCGCCGAGTCGAAGCTGCGCAGTGTCCTCGCCAAACTCGGCGTGCTCCACGACTTGGGCCTCGGGTACCTCACGCTCGGCGAGGCAACGCCCGCGCTCTCCGGCGGCGAGGCGCAGCGCCTCAAGCTCGCGAGCGAGTTGACGCGCAGCCAAAAGGACGCGCTCTTCGTGTTCGACGAACCGACGATCGGCCTGCATCCGCTCGACGTCGAGGTGCTTCTCGGGGTGCTCCAGCGCCTGATAGGAAACGGCGCTACGGTCGTGGTGATCGAGCACGACCTCGACATGATCGCAAACGCCGACTACGTCATAGACATGGGGCCAGGAGGCGGGGACGACGGAGGCCGCGTGGTGTGCGCCGGCACGCCTGAGGAAGTTGCCGCCTGCAATGCGAGCGTGACCGGCAGGTACCTCGCGGAGGAGCTCGACGGCTAGGGTGCGCTACCTAGTTGCCTTGCGGAGCATCTGGCGGATAAACGCCGCTTTGCTCGCGATGTACTTGTCGAGGTCGCGGCCGTGCTGGCGCACCATCATGCGTTTGAAGTTCACGTAGGCGCGGGCGCCCGCTTTGTCGCGTGCGAAATAGTCGCGCAGGGCAAGGCAGCTATCCGCCTCTTTGCCCATGCGCTCCGGAACTGCCATGATCTGGGCAACGACCGTATCGGGGTTGGCGGCGTCATGCTTGCGCAACAGCGCGCCGCCGATGGGCGAGGGCGCGTCGGTGCGCTCATACCCGGCCTGCGCGAGTGCCTCGGAGCGGGTCTCCAGCGCGCTCAGGTCGGTGACGGTGCAGACAATGTCGATCACGGGCACGGCGGGCATACCTTCTGCTGCCGTGCTGCCCACATGGCTCACCGACATGAGGTCGTTCCCGAGCGCCTCTGCGATCAGCGCCTCCTCGGCGCGGTACCTGAGGGGCCAGTCTTTGCTGTAGGGAACGACGTGGATGCGCATGGCGATCTCCTTAAGGCGCGGTTGATGCAGACATTGTAGACCAGGGGCTGCCGGCCTGCCCGTCTTTGCCCTTGGCGTGCGGAAACGTTGCAGCATACGCATGCGGCGTGTGACGGCTCTGTGTCGTTGCCCGCGCCGCGCTCTCTTCTGTTTGTGGGCTTTGCTAGGCTGATGCGCTGGCAAGGGGCGCCGCTCATGCGGCGCTCAAACGAGTGCGAAAGGCTTCCCATGACGAGCGCAGAAGAGCTTCTCGAGTTTGTTCAGGCGTGTCCGAGCATGTTTCACACCGCGGCCGAGATCCGCAGGCGGCTCGAGGAGGCGGGTTTTGCCTTCCTGTCCGAGAGCGACCCGTGGGATGTGCGGCCCGGCGGTTGCTACTACACCGTGCGCAACAACTCGAGCGTCGTGGCGTTTAAGGTGGGCGCGCACTGCTCAGGCCCCGGTAACCTGCGCTTTATGCTCGAGGCGTCGCATTCCGACGCGCCGACCTTCAAGATCAAGGCGGTCCCCGGCATCGACGGCCCCGAGAACTACGGCCGTCTCTCGGTCGAAGCCTACGGCGGCGCTATCGACTACACATGGTTCGACCGGCCGCTCGCCGTGGCGGGTCGCGTTATGGTGCGCAACGGCAGCCGGGTGGAGAGCCGCCTGGTGGCAACTTCCGAACCCGTCGCGCTGATCCCGAGCCTCGCCCTTCATCTTCAGCGCGGCGTCAACGAGGGCTTTGCCCCCAGCCGCGCGATCGACCTCTGCCCGCTCTTCTCGCAGGGGAGTGCAGGCGGTCAGGAGGAGCAGGGTTCTGTGAGCCGCGCGTTTCTCGAGCTCGTTGCCCGCGAGGCGGGCGTGGACGCCGATCGGATCCTCGGTCACGACCTGTACCTCGTGAACCTGCAGGCTCCATGCGTCTGGGGACCCGCACGCGAGTTTGTCTCGGCTCCCAAGCTCGACGACCTCATGTGCGCGTTTACCTCGCTCAAGGCGTTTGTCGCTTCCGAGAACGCACGCTCCGTCACGGTCTTTTGCTGCTTCGACAACGAGGAGGTCGGCTCCGGCACCAAGCAGGGCGCCAAGTCGACGCTGCTCGCCGACACGCTCCAGCGCCTGTCTGCCTCCCTCGGCGCCAGCGCTGAGGACTACCGCCGGGCGCTTGCCAAGTCGATGCTCGTGAGCTGCGACAACGCTCAAGCGGTTCACCCCGCCCATCCCGAGAAGTACGACGCCGGCAACCGCTGCCTTCTCAACGGCGGCATCGTGGTCAAGGAGGCCGCGAACCAGCACTACTGCACCGACGCCTTCAGCCACGCGGTCTTCGCCGCGATTCTCGACGACGCCGGCGTGCCGCGCCAGGAGTTCGCGAACCGCAGCGACATGCAGGGCGGCTCGACGCTCGGTAACCTCTCGAACATCCAGGCGAGCGTGCACGCGGTCGACGTGGGCTGCCCGCAGCTCGCGATGCACTCCTCCTACGAGACGGCGGGAGCCCTCGACGTGGACTTTGCCATTCGCGCCCTCTCCGCGTTCTACGAAACCGATCTGCGCATCGAGGGGGCCGACGCGGCCGAGCTCGCTTAAGCGCGGGGCCGTTCGGGACTCGGTGGTACCATGGCGATCGAGGCGACGAGGGGAGTGCTGTGAAACAGGCCGTGATAGGGCTTCTCGCCCATGTTGACGCAGGCAAGACCACGCTTGCCGAGGCCATGCTCTACCGCGCCGGCGCCATTCGTCGGCAAGGCCGCGTTGACCACGGCGACGCCCACCTCGACACCGACGCCATGGAGCGCGAGCGCGGCATCACGATCTTCTCCAAACAGACGGCGCTCGACTATGCCGGCGCCCGCCTCATGCTGCTCGACGCCCCCGGACATGTGGACTTTTCGGCCGAAGCAGAGCGCACCTTGCGCGCGCTCGACTATGCGATTCTCGTAGTCGGCGCGAACGACGGCGTGCAGGGACACACCGAGACGCTCTGGGACCTGCTCGAGCGCTACGGGGTTCCGGTCTTTGTGTTCGTCAACAAAACGGACCTCGTTCCTGACGGCGCGGAGGGGATGCTCGCGAACCTGAGGGCGCATCTTTCGGCGGGGTGCTTGGACGGATCAGCGCTTGCGTGCGCGGCAAAGGGCGCGGGTGTGGATACGTGCGGGCAGGATGCTGCTGCCGTTATCGAAGATGCGGCTGCGACTGAAGAGGATGCGCTCGAGGAGTACCTTGCCAGCGACGGCCTTGCGCCTTCGACCATCAGGCGTCTTGTTGCCGAGCGTCGCATCTTCCCGTGCTTTGGGGGCTCGGCGCTTCACGGCAGGGGCGTCGACGAGTTTCTCGACGGCATCTGCGCGCTTATCGGCGAGAAGCGCTGGCCCGAAGAGTTTGCGGCACGCGTGTACAAGGTGAGCCGTTCGTCGCGCGGCGAGCGGCTGGCGTGGCTCAAGGTCACGGGCGGCACGCTGCGCGCCAAGATGCTGGTCTCGGGCGTTGACCGCGGCTCGGCATGGGAAGAGAAGATCGACCAGGTGCGGATCTACGACGCCGACCAGTTTGCGACCGTCTCCGAGGTTCCCGCGGGTCAGGTGTGCGCTGTCACGGGGCTCTCCCATGTGCAGCCCGGCTCTCCGCTCGGCGCCGAGCCAGAGGGCGAGAGGCCCGTGCTCGCGCCGGTGCTGTCGTACCAGGTGCTTACGGGCGATGCCGACGTGCCCACGGTGGTTCGCGCCCTGCGCGAGCTTGCCGACGAGGATCCGTTGCTCGGCGTGACCTGGCACGAGCACTTGCAAGAGGTTCACGTGCAGCTCATGGGCGCCGTGCAGCGCGAGGTGCTGCAGGAGACGCTTGCGGAGCGCTTTGGCCTTGCGGTTGATTTTGGCCCGGGCGGTATCCTGTACCGCGAGACGGTGACAGAGGCCTTCGAGGGCATCGGGCACTTTGAGCCGCTGCGCCATTACGCCGAGGCCCATTTGCTCATAGAGCCCCTTGAGCGCGGGGCAGGCGTCGAGGTGGGCACGCGTGCGAGCGAGGACGACCTCGATCGCAACTGGCAGCGGCTCATTCTGACGCACGTGCTCGAGCGCGAGCACCTGGGCGTGCTCACCGGCTCGCCGCTTACCGATGTGCGCATCACCTTGCTCGGCGGCAAGGCGCACGCCAAGCACACCGAGGGCGGCGACTTCAGGCAGGCAACGTACCGCGCGCTGCGGCAGGGCCTCATGCGTGCGCGCGAGGCGGGTGCGTGCGTGCTGCTGGAGCCTTGGTACCGCTTTAGGCTCGCAGTGCCTGCCGACAAGATTGGCCGTGCGCTGGCCGATGCGCAGCGCATGGGGGCAGAGTTTGACCCGCCTCATATCGACGGCGACCGCGCTGTGCTCGAGGGCGCGGCTCCTGCCGCGGAGATGCGCTCGTACGGACTCGAGGTGAGCGGCTACTCGGGTGGGCGCGGGAGGCTCGCGCTCGAGTACGCCGGGTACCGCCCGTGCCACAACGCCGACGAGGTCATCGCGCAGGCGGCCTACGACCCTGAGGCGGATCTCGCGAACACGCCCGACTCGGTGTTCTGCAGTCACGGCGCGGGCTATACCGTCAAGTGGTTCGACGCGCCCGAGAAGGCGCACGTGGTAATCGATCCGGCCCGCCTCAGGCCCTGGCGTGCGGCGGACGCCGCGTTCTTCTCGGCCGGGGCTCGCTAGGCGCGCTCGCCCGATTCAGGAGGCTTTGCCAGCGGCGCGGCAGAGGATGCGCAGCAGGAAGGCGGGAACGCCCGGCGAGACGGTCTCGCGCTCAAAGGCGCGCCCAAGGCGCACGGCCGCGATGAGGCGGTCGGTGGCTTCAGACACAGGGCGACGGACGATCCCCATGCGCGGCTTGGGCGCGGAGGCAAGGACGAGCTCGCGCTCTTTGACGACAAGCTCGCCCCGGTACGCAAGGTGCGCTGCCGCGGCTCCGTCGCAGCTGCGCGCAAGGGGGCTCTTGCTAAGCGGGGCGTCGGAGCCGGTCGTTGCGATGCCGTAGACCTTGAGCTCGGCCGCGTTGCTTTGAGGTGCCATGAGGCCGAGAAGCTCCTCGAGAGCTGCCTGCACGGTTGGCTCGTCGGCGCGGTAGGCCACGACGAGCGTGTCGTAGACATGCGGACGACCGGGGAGCGGGCTTGCGGGGTAGGGGCCCTGAGCCGTCCAAACCTCGGGAGGCACCTGTCCGGCGAGGCTCGAATAAACCTCGAGAGCCTTCTGAAAATCGGCGAGGGTGCGTGCCTCGGGCGCCGCGCGGCGCGCGTCCGCTCCCACAGTGACGAGCGCGATGCGTTTGGCGCTGCGTGGCCCGCGCGCAGGTCGAGCGCGTTCGCCTTGTTCGCACTTCTCCATGGAGCCTCCTCTGGGCGCTTGTTGCCGCATTGCCGTTGGCGGTATCTTACCGCGTCCGCGCCGCTCGCCGGGGCCGTGTCTTCCCGGAGCCGCGGCGCTCAGAAGCGCGGGCACAAAAAGGCGGCTGCCGCATGCGAATCGCCTCGCTGCGCGGCAGCCGCCCGGAGGAGAGGGGCAAAGACGGAGGTCGGGCTGATCGTTTAGCGATCGATCTTCTTCATCGACGCTCCTTCGACGACGAGCGTGATGCCGCCCACAACGAGGTAGGCGCCCAGCAGATAGCCGAGCATAAGGCCGCTGAAGAAGGGCATCAGCAGAAACACGATGCCGAGGATGATGTTGAGCACACCGGTCGCGATGCCGGGGGACGAGGAGCGCAGGCGGTAGTAGCGCATGGTGCGCGCAAACGAGATGCGCTCGACGCCGTTGATGATGAGCATGAACGAGAGCGCGTAGACCAGCATGCTTGCGGTGAGCACGGTGGGCATCACGAAGACGAGCGCGCCGAGCAGGGCGTTGAGGATACCTGCGGCAAGCGTCGCGCCGTTGCGGAACATCTCGTTGGTTTGGAAGTATCCGGCAATCTGCCCGATGCCGTGAACAATCAGGGCAACGGCGATAAAGGCCTGCAAGAAGACGTACATGCTCAAAGGCGCGACGAAGGCGGCAACGCCGACGAGCGCGAGCACGACGCCCAAGACGATCATGCCGACTTTGGTGCGCGAGACGTTTGCGTTCCACTGTTGAATGAACTCGTCGATATAGTCGCGCTCAGGGTCGAAGGTGATCATAGCTTCTCCTATCGGATAAGAAAGAAGCCCCTCGCCGCGAGCGGTCGAGGGGCCGTTGACACTCTTGTTCTACCCGAGGGGCGTGCGGATAACGCGGTTTGGAGAAGCTTAAGTGCATCCTAAGCAGTAGCAATAGTTTTGCTTCAGAATGCCGACAGCGCGAGGCTACGCGACCGTTGCGGCAAAGGCGAGCAGCTCGTCCGCGTCCTGCTCGGCCGTGGCCCAGGAGCAGACGAAGCGCGCGACCACGTTGCCGTCCGGCAACTCGTAGAAGGTCTCGCAGCCGCACGCGGCCTCGAAGGCGTCGCGCTGCGCAGGCGTCATCACGAAGAACTGCTGGTTGGACGGCGCCTCGCCATATGGCTCAAAGCCGAGCTTCACAAGGCCGTCGCGCAGACGGAACGCGCACTCGTTGGCGTTTCTCGCCAGGCGCCAGTAGAGCGCCTCGCCGCCGTCTGCCGGTCGCTCGAACGCGGCCTCAAACTGCACGCCGAGCAGGCGCCCCTTGGCGAGCAGACCTCCGCGCTCCTTCTGCAAAAACGGGAAGGCCTCCTTGAGGCGCGGGTCGGAGATGACCATCGCCTCGCCGAAGAGCATGCCGTTCTTGGTGCCGCCGATGTAGAACGCGCCACAGCGCGCGGCGATGTGCTCGAGCGTGAGGCCGCCCGCGGCGGGGGAGGTGAGGCCGCTTCCCAGGCGCGCGCCGTCGAGGAAGACGGGCAGGCCCTTCTCGTCCGCCCAGTCGCAGATCGCGTCAAAGCGCTTGAGATCCCACACGCCGCCGAGCTCCGTGGTGTTGGAGATATAGACGCAGCCGGGGCGCGTCATGTGGCGGCCCGTGGAGGTCTGGAAGCGCCAGACGCGCTCGGCAGCCTCGGGCGAGAGGAAGCCGTCGGCGTCGTCGGTGGGCAGCACGGTACGGCCGCACGCGGCAACGGCACCGGTCTCGTGGACGTTGATGTGGGCGTCCTTCGTGCAGACGGCGCCCTCCCAGTCGCGCAGGAGCCCGGTCACGCC
>CALUOB010000043.1 GCA_944322175.1 uncultured Coriobacteriaceae bacterium | reverse complement strand
GCAAGAAAAACCGCCCCGCGGGCTTGGGACCCGCGGGGCGGCTAAACAACACCAAAAGGTGCAAACGAGGAGCGCTTACTCCTCCACGGGCTCAAACTGGTCGGCGCCCACGCCGCACACCGGGCACACGTAGTCCTCGGGGAGCTCGGGGGTGTCGACCTCGACCTCGTAGCCGCACACAACGCAAACGAACTTGTACTTCTTGTCAGCCATGATGGAATCCCTTCTGATCGTCCAACGTACTGTGCTTATATCCCACCTCGCGCCCGAATAAACAGCCGACGCAAGCGGATCATCTCGTCCACATTATTGCTACGTTTATAGTATCATATGTACGCCAGGTCTCCGCACCAACTTTTACCCATGAGGCTCAACGCGCGCGAACAGGCCCCTGTTTGCAGTATCTTTAAAAGAGACTGATGCGCAGGCACCTGCCGTTTTGAGCAAACAAAGAGGGTGAGACCGTGGCCGAGAAGCGCACAAGCTGGCTTGCCGCCCAGCTTAACGAGGCGCGCGCCTCGCTCCTCCCGCGCGACCTCACGCCCGAGGCGCTCGCCGACTGGACGGCCGACAAACGCCGCAAGCTCCTCAACGCCGCGCCCACGGTCATCTTCTTCATCACCTCGTTCTGGCTGACCGTGGCTCTCTTCGGGCTCGACCATGTCATGCCCGTCTCGTGCTACACGGCGCTCTTCAACTCGCGCTGCCGCAAGTACAACCCGCCGCGCCAGTACGCGCGCTTCTTCGGGGTAACGCTCCTGTGCCTCGCGGGGGCCAGGCTCGCCACCTCGCACGTGCTTCTCTGCATGGCAGTCAACCTCGTCATGCCGTTTTTGCTCGTGTTCATACGCTCCTCGCAGCTCAACCCGCGGCGCTACTTTCCCTACATGATGCTCTTCCTCTTTTTGGAGCTGCGCCCCGAGATGCTCGACAACATGCCGCTCCAACTTGCCTCGCTCATGTTCTCGTGCGCGCTGCTCACCGTGGCGCTCCTCATCTGCGCGCGCCTCTTTCATAAGGACTCCGACAACGTGGCGCAGCTCCACAAGAACATCCGCCGCCTGGCCGACGACCTCAACTACATGGCCGAGCACGGCATCGACAGCCGCGCGCGCTCCGAGCTTCTCGCCCTCAAGCGCGAGTTCTCGGCGCACGCCTACACCGCCCGCGAGGACTCGAGCGCGTCGGACCTGCTCATCAACCTCTACGACATGTTTGCGGCGCTCGCCCACCGCACGGCCTACCTCACCGGCAGCACCGCCTGGCACACCGACGGCGACTGTCCGCACGCAAGCTACCTGCGCGAGCTTGCCAACCTTACCGCGGCGGCGGACCGCATCCTGAACGCGCAGGACAACTCCATCCTCATCCGCCGTGCCCGCGAGCTTCTCGGCCGTGCCGGCGAGATCGAGAACGCCCGCTTCAGGATCTTCTACAAGAGCTACCTGCACATGTTCTTGCTTCTTTTGCGCGACGCCGCCGACTCCACGCACGACCGGTGGCGTCTCTCGCCCGTCAACCAGATCCGCATCGCGCAGTTCCGTAAGCGCCCGAGCCTCGACTCGTTTGAGCTGCGTTTTACCATTCGCTGCGCCGCGGTGCTCGCCATCTCGTGCACTACGAGCCTCGCGTTTGACGTGGACCACCTGTACTGGTTCCCGCTCACGGCGTTTCTGCTCATGCAGCCCTATCCGTCCGAAAGCCTGCGCCGCATGCGCACGCGCACCATCGGCACGGCGCTCGGCTGCGTGGTCGTGCACGGCCTCTCGATGCTGCACTTGCCCTACGCCGGCGTCATGATGCTCAGCATGGTCTTCATCACGCTTCTGTACTGCTCAAAGCCGGGCTCCACCATCATGGCGTTCTTCGCCACGGTCTATGCGCTCTCCATGGCGTCGCTCTCCATCGGCGACCAGTACGCGACCTTCATGCGCCTGGCCTGCCTCGCCGCCGCCGTGGCTCTCGACTTCGGCGTCGACCGCCTCGTGGTGCCCACGAGCGACCGCCGGCTCTTCTTGGCCAACATGCGCCAGCTCTTTGACCTTATCGACGGCTACTGGGAGATCGTGCGCCTGAGCCTGCGTGAGCCCATGGAGGTGGCGGTGCCGTGCGAGGCACTGCTGCACTTTCAGATGGTCCACGGGCAGGCCGCCCACTACGCGCAGGGCCTCCCCGACTCAACGCCCGAGGAGCGTGGGCTCAAAGACGCCGCCAAGCACGCGCTCTTCTGCGCCTGGGAGCTCGTGTGCGAGCTCGAGCAGCTCGAGCTTCTCGTGCTCTCGGAAGACGTGAGCGAGAACGAGAAGGCCGACCTCGACCGCTTTGCCGTTATAGCCGCGCGCTACAGCACGCCCTTTGCCTACTCGCATCATATGGGACCGGCCGAGCGCATTGTCGAGAAGTTCTCGAACGAGGACGTGCGCTTTGTGCTGCGGCAGTACCTGCGCCGCTCTCGCGCGCTTACCGAGGCGCGCATTGCCGGGCGCAAGCTCATCGGAGAGAAGGTCACCTACGCCGACGAGATCACCGAGCACGTGGAGGCCAACCGCTAAGCCGCGCCCGCAGCTCCCACAGCGGTAGGCCCCCGAGCCGCAGGAACGCCCCTTAGTTGCAGTAGCGCCAGTGCTTGTCGGTGAGGATGCGCGCGACGATTAAACCGAGGGGCAGGAAGAGCACGATCATAAGGGCGCGCGTGCCCCACGAAAGCGCCTCGATGGTGTTGAGCGTACCCAAGTTGTACACGGCGCGGTAGAGGTAGAGTCCCGGCACCATGATGACGATAGAGGGCACCGTGAGCGAGAGGCGCGGAAGTTTGTAGCGCAGGCGCACGACCGAGGCCAAAAGCCCGGCAAGAAGCGCGCCCGCAAACGCTGCCGAGGCGGCGGGCAGGCCTGCGAAGTCGACGAGCTCCAGGCGCAGCGTGTTGGCGAGCGCGCCGATAACGCCCGCGGTAGCCGCCATCTGCGGCGTTGAGTTGAACATCATCGAGAACCCGAAGACGCCCGTGAAGCTCGCCACGAGGCGCAGCGCGCACACGAGCACGGGGTCGAGCCCGAGCGGGTCGAAGTCGTCGGGGTGGAGCTGCACGACCTCGGCCACGAGCCACGCCACGAGCGTTGCCACCACGATGACCGTGAGGGCATACACGAGCCGCTCGATACCGGAGCGCAAATCGAGCTTGGCAATGTCAAAGCCGCTCGTGATGAGCGGGAAGCCGGGAATCACGAAGAGCATGGCGCCGATGTAGCCCGCCTCGTGCTCCCAGGCGTTTGGCACCACGGCGGAAAGCGCCGTGAGCACGCCCAGGTACACCAAACACGCCACGGCCACCGAGGCGCCGATGCAGGCAAACTGCGTGAGGTGCTTGTCGATCATCTTGCGCCGCAGGTAGTTGCCCACGCCGGCGCCGCAGAAGGCGCAGAGCATCTCGACCGGGCCGCCGCCGAGCAAGAAGACGAAGGCGCCACAGGCAAAGGCCGCGGCGAGGCCCACCTGCCATGGAGCGTAGTTGCCGGGCGTGTGCTCGATCTCGTCCAGGCGCCGGTGGAACTCGCCCACGCTCCACGACGGGCCCTCCAAGATCACCGCGTCTACGAACTGCTCCATGAGCATGATGCGCTGGGTGTTGACGCCCGTAGTGGCAAGCGACAGCACCTCGGAGTAGGTCTCATGCCCGTCGATGCAGGTGCACTCGAGCGTGATGAGGCCCACGTCGACCACGCAGGTGATGCCGAGCGCCTCGGCCACGGCGTTCATGACCTCGCGCACGCGGTAGCCGCCCGTGCCGCCCGAGAGCATGATGAGGCCCGCGCGGCACACGAGCGTTGACTTGTCGGCCAGGCTCGCATGGTAGGCGGGCGTGTCGGCGCCCTCGATGAGCTCGTGCCACTTAACGGCCATGTGGCTCTTGTGCGAGCGGTGCACCGAGTCGTAGCTCAGGCGCGAGATGCGGTGGTGGCGCAGAGGCGCAGACATAGCGGCCCCCTTACGCGCGCCAGGCGCTGTCGTCGTTTTTAAGGCAGCTCACAAAGTGCGCCCAACCGGCCACGATAATGGCCGCGAGCAGCGCCACGAGCCCGGCGCGCAGGCCCGTTGCCGTGGGGTCCGCGAGCGCGGGGCTTGCCGCCGCCCCGGCAAGCACGCCCGTCTGCGACCCCATGAGCCACAGATCGCCGCAGGTGAGCACCACGGTGCTCAGGAGCAGGGCGCGCTGATGCTCGGTGAGGGCGCGGCCGTCGTGCACGGAGCGCAGCGGGCTCGTGCGCAGGCCTTCCAAGAGCTGGCGGTACGCAAAGGCCCAGGCGCCCGCAGCCACCACGAGCGCAAAGACGCTCATGATGCCCGAAAGGCTCTCGTTGTGCAGCACGAGCGTCGGCAGCAGGTTGATGACGATGCTTGCAATAGATCCCGCAACGCCGGTGACAAGGCCCGTGCGCGTCTTGTTGTTCATAGCAGCCCTCCGCAGGTACAAAAACCGCCGCATGCAGGACCACGGGGCGACCCGCGCTTCTCGCCTGCGGCAAAGCTCTTGCGAGCGTGTTGTTCAGAACTTACAGAGTAGCGCATCGGCGGGCATCAGGCCAGAAAACGGGCGCGCGCAAGCCGTCATAGCCTGCGCGCGCCCGCATCTGACCGTGCGTACGTTATCTCGAGAAGCCCGGAGCTACCGCGGTGGGAGTCCGTTCTGCGCCCGCTTGTTGTCGTAGTCGCGCATGCCGGCCGCCACTGCCTTGCGAATGACCCAATACAGGATGAAGATCGGGATAATGATCGCAAGCAGCCAGATGATCAGTGCAACGAGAATCTCAAGTCCGCCAAACCTCACGCCCATGGAAACCTCCTGCCCTCGCCTCTCCGCACGTCTCGGTATTCTTACAGTGCGACCACGCGCACCGACTCACCCGTAGTGTACGCCACGCAGCCGCTCTTGGTGAGGGTCACGTCGTGCGCGATGCCCGCATCGGCGTCGGACCCCTCGTCGAGAGCCTCCACGCTGCCGAAGCCGTGGTTCTCGACCTCAATGCGGCAAAGCTCGCCGCTGCGATTGCAGAACACCAGCCACACGGTGCCGTCTGCCAAACGCACCGCTTGCGGCGCGCCGAGAACGGCAACGCCTTCGGCCGTGTCGAGCACGTCGAGCGTGTCGGCGTCGAGCAGGTACAGGGCAAGCTGGTCGGAGCTGATCTCGTCGTACGCAGGCGCCTTGTCCTGCAGAAGCGCGTCGTTGGTGAACCCGGTAACGGCGACCATGTCGTCGAACACGCAGGCGTACGGGTACACGCCGTCCACGCCCTTGTCGCCGCGCTTGGCAGGCCAGCCGCGGTTGACGAGCCTGAGGCTACCGTCATCTACCGTCGCAAACGCCACGCTGTTGTCGTCGAAGCACACGAGCAGGGTACCGTCGTACGCCTCGACGATAGGAGCGTGCACCGAGAACTCGGCATCGATCCCCGAGATGACCTCGCCCGTCCCAAAATTGAGAACGTCCAGGCCCTTGGCGGTTGGCACCACAACGCCCAAGTCGCACAGTACGATGTTGGAGGTGTAGGCGTTGCTCATAATGCGGTCCGCAAGGGTCACCGACCACTGTTCCTCCCCCGACGCGAGGTCGATGCAACGCACACGCGACTCGGCAGCAGAGCCAAAGAACGTCTGGGCCAGGTACGCGCGGCCCTCATGCGCACGCGCCCGCGTGGCATACCACTCGCCCACAAGATCCGAGTCCCTGGAAGCCGCAGGGGACCCAAGCGGGTCGGTCTGCCAGAGCTCCTCGAGGTCCTCGTCGTACGCCGCCAAGCCGCCGTCTTGCAGGGCAACGACAAGCAAGCGGTCGCCCGGAGTGGGCGCCTCGGCTGCGCCGGCAGACTCAGACGCGCTCACCACCGAGACCCCGGTGCTGCCGCCCACGGCATACGGCAGGTCGACCTGCTCTACAACGTCGCCTGAGGCGGCGTCGAACTTTGCGAGCACGCGTCCGCCGGCCACGTACACGGCATCGTCGAGCACGAGCGGCGCCGCCACGCCCGCGTCTGTGAGCGAGCCCATGGACGTGTCGTCCATCTTGAAGGTGCGCTCCCAGGCCGCGGCATCCGTCTCGGCTGTCTCTGCTACGCCGTCCGTGTTCGGGTACGTGTAGCCACCGTACGAGACAAACGTCTGCGTCTGACCCGCCGGCGCACTGCCGCTGGAGCCTTGCCCGGCATCACCGTCCGCAGCGCACCCCGCAAGCGTCGCACCCATGAGCATGCCCGGCACCCACGCCGCAGCCCTTACCACCTCGCGTCGAGATACGGTCATAACGCTCACCTCACCACGGTAGAGGATCAATTGCCTACCTTGAGCCTACCCCGCACCCTGTGGAATATTGCGCACACACGGCAACTATTCATCTTTTACGTTAATGATTGACAACAAAGTGGCATGACATTGCAGTTGGCACCCAATTTATGCCTCTGCGCCCGTAGCGGGAGCGCTGGTCGGTACCGCGGGCTCCTCCTCGTCATTTCACACGATGCTCCGCTGGTGTCGCTCAACATAGAAAGCGAGATTATGCCAGCTGCTATCGTTACGAGCGAAATCGAGCCGTCCTACAGGCTGCTCTTCAAAAAAGAAAGGGCCTTTAGTTTTGTACAGGCATGCTCCCGAAGGAGGGTCGAACCAAAAGTCCCTCACAGCCCTAACGACATAGCGCTCTTCGTTGAGGATAACCACGGCTTCCTCATCGGCGAATCGAATGTTAACCAGCCCCAGCACCGAACTCGCCATCAGACACACGGTGAACAGGGCGACCGCAACGCGTCTCCCCAAAGACACGGCGCGGCATAGGGCGTAATACACCAGAAGCGCCACGGTCAAAAAGAGAAGCCCCATATAGGACACGACCGACAAAAGGTCCATCATGGCCCAGCCGCAAATCTTCAGTCCGGCAAGGACCACACACGCGAGCACGTCATACAGGAAAAGCCCAAAAGCAATCCTGCGAACAATCTTACTGTTCAAAATGCTAAGCATGTTTTACCTGATTATTCACCCACGCCGTGCCGAGCGGCAATGCATTCCAGGCAGTACCGGGCAACTGCTGCCTGAGCTGCAATTTGCAACAGAGGGGTCGAGCGAATTTGCTCGACCCCTCCCTGTTTACGCCAAAAGTGATTTTGGTTGCGCCTGCGCTTAGTAGCGCACGTAGATCATACCGGCTTGGACCGGGCCCTGGATGACGCCCTCGCTCGGCGAGGCCGCGTGGATCATCTGGCCATTGCCCACGTAGATGCCGCAGTGGCCGGCGTTAACGCACACGTCACCCGGCTGCGGGTCGCTGACCTGCTGCCAGCCCAGGAACGTGTAGGTCGTGCCAAGGCGCTGGAACTGACCGGTGAGGCACCAACTCACGAAGCCAGAGCAGTCAAAGATATTCGGAGCGCTGCAGCCGCCCCACACGTACACGCCTACGCCCACCATGGACTGAGCGCGCGAAACCGTGGTGCCGCCCGTGACCGAGCCGCTCGAAGAGTTGCTGGAGTTACCGGAATTGCTCGAGCTGTTGCTATTGCTGTTCGAGCTGCTGTTGTTGTTCGAGCTGCTGTTATCCTGCTGCGTTTCGTTTGCGTTGTTGCTGTTGCTGCTCGAGCTGTTGTTCTCGGTCTGCGCGGGCTCCTCGGCAGCCTCCTCGGCAGCCTCGGCGTCCGCGGAGGCGGAAGCGTCGTTGGAACCACCGGCAAGCTGCTCGGCCTCGCTCGCCTCGACGGCAGCCTGGAGCGCGGCGTTGCGTTCGGCCTCCTCGCGAAGCTCCTTCTGGAGCTTCTCGTCAAGCGAGTTCACGAGCTCGGAGGCTTCCTGGCGCTGAGCGTTGAGGTCGTCGATCTGACCCTGCATGTCAGCGACGTTGGACTCCTGCTCCTTCTGCTTTGCCTCGAGCTTGTCCTGCTTCTCGGTCAGCTCGTCGCGGATGTCTTTGACCTCCGTGATGACCTCGTTGCTCGCCTCGCTCACGCGGTCCATGTAGAACACGCGCGAGAAGAGGTCGTTAAGGTCGGACACGCCGGTAAAGACCGACACAAGCGTCATACCGCCGTCTTTGTAGTTGTCCTGGACCTGCCCCGAAAGACGCGTCTGCGCCTCGGCCAGCTCATCTTCCTTCTTGGAGATCTCGTCTTCGGTCTTAGAGATCTCGTACTCGGTCTCGGTCAGCAGCTGAGACTGCTCCGAGAGCTGCTCCTCGAGCGTGGAGCACTGGTTGCCGATCTCCTCGAGCCGCGTGCGCGCAGCGGCTAGGTCGGACTCCGTATCGGCAAAAGCGGCGATCGGACACGTGCCGAGCGCGAGCGCGCCGGCGAGACCCGCCGTAACCGCAAATCGAGTGATGGTGCGCATAGTCGCCTCCCATTCAACTAGCCAAAAAAGGCGTGCGTTAATTAGGCCACAGACAAACGAAGACAGTCAAACGCACAACGGGCGAGTTGTGAAGGTTACGCCGAAACCCCTGCTAGACGAGCCGTGCGTGACCGATTGCCACCTTTCAGCAAACCTCAAGCCTTCAAATTGCGTTCACAAAACCAAAGCTTTGTGAGGGGCCAACGGCGCCGAAACGGCCGACATGCACCCGTCATTTCGCAACGTGTAAACGAGCGCAGCCCATGGTCACCGATCAGCAATACCCGTGACGAACTAACCCTTGCAGGCAATGTAAGTTTGGTCATCGAGGGACCCAAACTCGATATCACCCTCCTGCTTTTTGCTATATTCTTTTTCTGTCTAGCAGCGGTGTTTAAGTACGGTGCCGAGCTGCAGGAAGATTCCGATAGCATTCTATAGGCGGTGGGCAATGCGCATAGTCATGCGTCTCGACAGGGTTATGGCGGATCGTAAGGTTACCTCGATTGATCTTGCTAAAAAGATCGGTATTTCTCCCGTCAACCTGTCGCGCATCAAGACTGGCAAGATTAAGGGCATCCGCTGGTCGACTCTGAGCGCCATCTGCACCGCGCTGCACTGCAAGCCCGGCGACATCATCGATTTTGTAACCGACGATGAAGCCGGGCAACTCGGGCAGCTCTACGACGAGTAGTGCGCCGGATCCGCACAACGTGGAGCACCGGCTCTCCTCTAGGGCGGATCTCGTCTTTCCGCGACCACGCGCCCTGCGGCGATCACCGGCGCTTACCAGCCATGCAAACGCGACCGCGAGCAATGAGCTCGCACTCTTCCCTACGCCCCCAAACTGCGAACGGGAATGACGTAGAGATGGTCATCTACCTCCCGGGCGTAGGTACCCATACCCACGATAACCGCCATGAACTCAGGCTCTCGCACCCGCGCAGCGCCCTTCTCGCATAGTTTTTCTCAATTAGATGCAACGGCTCTACCAGCGAGTTTGGGATAATCCGATATTCTCAGTTGGGTTTTTCTGACTTTTGCAATCGAGGTTTTCCGCGTCTTGCGCACAAGCCAAGGCACACCCGAGCGCACAGGACCCTACTCGACCTCGCTTGCGCGACGGAGGATGTCGGCGGTCATGCGCACGGCATCTTCGATGCAGCCAGGACACGTGCGCAGCAGCTGACCGGAGTCGATGCCCTTGAGCTCGCGGCAGATGGTGGTGGTGTTCTGCTCGCGGAAGCGGCTGAGAAGCGCACGAACGAGCGAGTACGTGGCGCCCTTGGTGACCGGCGTGGCAGACCCGGCGCTGTTTGCCAGGCTCAGGATAACGACCGCGCCGCTGATGGCACCGCAGGTCTCGGTGGTGGACCCCATGCCGGAGCCGAAGCCCTCGGTCGCACGGAACAGCAGGTCAGGGTCGACGTCAACGTACGGAGCGAATGCGCAGGCAACCGCCTGGGCGCAGTTGTACTTGCGCTCGGCGCGAAGCGCTACGGCCTCGGCGGCAAGGGCGTCGACGTCCTGGGGCAGCGAGGTGAGGTTCATGGGAGTCCTTTCGGTCAGGGCTGCACGGCAGCCCGCATGGGTGCTACCCGCATCATAGCAAACGACCCGATGGCGGCAACGTTAACGCAAACCGACGCTGCGGATCGGCCGCGGAGTAGTCGAGATCGAACACGTTCACCACCTGCGCATCATCGTCTACGGCATAGCGCATACGCTGCGCGCGCCTTGAGCAATGCCAAGAAAACGCCCTGATGTCAGACAACCTGCCAGGAACGGTCAACATGATACGGACCCAAATGGACGGTTTGACATCGAAATCCGTCCGTTTGGGTCCGCACCATTGGCTCGTCTGTCCGTTTGGGTCCGCACCATTGGTTCGTCTGTCCGTTTGGGTCCGCACCATGGCGCACACCTGCCTCACGGAACTCGTCCTGCGAAAAGTGCAAAGAGCGAAAGGGTGGCTTCATGGCAAACGCCCCGCCTGGCGCTGGGGCCGGGCGGGGCGTGAGGGGACGCTATGAGGCCAAAGCTGCGATAACGGGCTCGCAGGATCGAAGCTGCAAGGCTGGGGCCGGAGCCCGAGCCGCTGGGTGGGAGCTACTCGGCCACGTAGGAGCTTGCCTTGGGCGGGGTCTTGCCCTTGAGGGTGCTGTGGTAGTAGCTGTACGTCATGGGCTCGCCGTCGCCGACCTTCTCGGCCGACACAGCCTCGCCGATAAACAGGTAGTGCGTGCCCACGTCGACCGTCTTCACGAGCTTGCAGGCGGCCAGCGCGCAAATGTGCTCGGGGCTGTAGGGGCTCCCGACCTCAGAGACCTCGCAGCCGTACTTCTCGAACTTGTCGAAGTTGGCGCTGGTGCGGAAGCCAAAGTTGCCGAGGTAGGGCATGTCGGCGGTAAGGTCCACCACCGTAACGGTAAACGCGCCCGCCCGCTCGATCACGCCGGCGGTGACGTTGTCTTTGTTGACGGCGACCATGATCTGCATGGGCGACGACGTGACCTGCGTGGCCGTGTTGATAAGGCAACCGGCGCGCGTGGTTCCGTCGTCGGCGCTCACCACGTACAGGCCGTAGGTCATTTTGAACAGGGCGGTAGGATCAAGCATGGCAACTCCCCTTTTCGGTGGGCTCTGTACCAATATATGTACCCACTCGCACGCGTGTTGCCTGCCTTCTCGGCGGACCGGCACCGATGTTCTCGCCCGCGCCCTACTCACACAGCCGGACAGATCCTTCGCAAGATTACGCAGTGGGCCGGCTTTCTCCAAGATTACGCAGATCGACGTGGATAAACGCCCGCCGCAGCCCATAACACCGTTCGTCTGCGTAATCTTGTGGCAAGTACGGGTGGCTGCGTAATCTTGCGGGCCCGCATGGGCGGAGCAGCGAGAAGGCAGCGCGGCGCAAAGCCTCAGTAGCGGCTGCGCTCCTTGAGGGCGCGCTGGATCTCGCGCTCGGCGTCGCGCTTGGCCATGTCGGCGCGCTTGTCGTAGAGCTTCTTGCCGCGTGCCAGGCCGATGCGCAGCTTCACGCGGTTGTTCTCGTCAAAGTACATCTCGAGCGGCACCAGGGCATAGCCGCGCTGGCGCAGCTTGCCGTCGAGGTAGTCGATCTCCTTGCGGTGCAGCAGCAGCTTGCGGCGGCGCTCAGGGTCAACGTTCCACACGCTGCCGTTGACGTACGGGTGAATGTGCACGCCCACGAGCCAGGCCTCGCGGTTGCGGATGAGGCAGAACGTGTCGGTGATCTGGCAGGCGCGCTCGCGCAGGCTCCGGACCTCGGTGCCCGTGAGCTCAAGCCCGGCCTCAAAGGTCTCGTCGATAAAGTACTCGTGCCGCGCCGTGCGGTTCTTAGAGATGGTCTTGCGCTCCCTACGCACCATAGCCGGCGCCTCCCTCGTGCTGCTCAGGCTCAGAAGAGCCGCTCTCACCGGCACCGGCACCCCCACGGTCCGCCGGCACCTCCGCTGCCTCAGCCTTGCCCGCAGCGCCGCCCTGCGCCGCCAGTTCGGCGTCAGACTCGCGGATAAGCGCGATGAGCGCGCGGCAGGCGTCCTCGCCCACCAGGTCGCGGGCGCGCACGGTGAGCTGCGTCGCCTCGTTGACGTCGCCCTCGCGCGCGGCGTCGGTCGCGCACATGAGCAGGCACACGGCCACCTCGGCGTTGGCGCCCGCCGAAACCCCTTCGGCCTCGAGCGCGGCAAACGCCTGCTCGTCCGAAAGGTCGGCCACCTCTGCGCCGGCCTTCTCCACGGCCTCGGCAACCTTGCCCACGAGCGTCTGCACGCGCGCGTCGCGCGGGCTGAGCTTCTCGGCCAAGCGACCGCAGGCCATGGCGGGCACGGTTTTGCCCTCGTCCAAGAACCAGAAGCCAAAGTTGGCGTAAGCACGGGCGAGCATGCGGGCGTCGTCGGCGCGCTCAATCACGGAGTTGCTGAGCGCAAGCCATTCCTGCGTGTTGCCGTCGAGCCGGTACAACTCGGCGAGGTCGAGTCGGTAGCTCGCCTTCTGCGGATTCCAGCGTACTGCCTGCGTGAGCGCGCGCGAAGCGGCCTCGTATTCGCCGGCGCCGATGAGGATGAACGCGTAGTCGGCGTACACGCGGTCAAACGGCACGTCGATGTTCACGAGCTCGCGGGGGTCGTGCTCCACACGGCGGTACGCCACGCGCTCAAACGGTGACTCAAACGAGAAGTACTGCAGGTTGTCGGTGGTGTGCAGCTCCTCGGCAGCATAGGCCTCGATCTCGGACACCAGCTGCTCGAGCAGCGGGCGCGCGGCCATAACGTCGCCGGCGGCGAGGTACTGCTCGGCCACCGCCACGTCGTGTTGGGTCAGGGGCATATCCATGGAAGAACCTCCGGGCAATCGGCCGGCGCCCGAGGGCGTGCCGGCCGCGTGTTGTCGTGTACGCCTCAGTGTAGCGTACCCACCAGGTGCACGAGCTTAAAATCCAGGTGGCCGCGCACGGGGTCGGCCGCGGCAACCTCCACGATCGCGCGCTGGCCGAGATCGATGCGCCGTCCCGACGACGTGCCCGTCATGCGCAGCCGCTGGGCGTCGAACTCCCAGTACTCGTTGCCGCCGAGCGAGCGCACCGGCACGAGGCCCTCGACGCAGTTCTCGTCAAGCCGCACAAAGACGCCGAGCTCCGAGAGCCAGCACACCGTACCCGCGCAGCGCTCGCCGATGCGGTCCTGGTAGTACTGGGCGATCTTGACCTTCTGCGACGCGTGCGCGGCGGCATCGGCGCGGCGCTCCTGGTCGGACGAGTGGCGGCAGAGCTGCGGCAGGATCTGCGGCATGCGCTCGCTGCCGCGCCCCACGAGATGCTCCTCGCGCTCCTTGGCGCCCGCCCGGCCAAAGTGCTCGCGGGCGAGCTCGAGCTTGAGCGCGCGGTGCACGATAAGGTCGGGATAACGGCGGATGGGGCTCGTGAAGTGGCAGTACGCCGCCGCACCGAGCGCGTAGTGGCCCTCGTTCTGCGGTTTGTAGAGCGCTCGCTGCATCGAGCGCAGGAGCAGGGCGTTCACGAGCGGCTCGAGCGGCGAGCCCGCGCTCTGCTCGATGGCCTCCTCAATGGCATGGCGGCTGCCGCCCTGGATCGCAGGGATCTGCGCGCGCTCGATGGCGCCCACCTCGGCAAGCGTCTCGGCCGCGGCGGCGAGGCTCTCGGGCGTCGGCGGCTCGTGCACGCGAAACGCCGCGTCCACGCGCGCGCCCGCAAGCTTCTCGGCCACGCACTCGTTGGCAAGCAGCATGGCCTCCTCAATGAGGCCGGTCGCCGCAGTGCGCGAGCGCGCCGCGATGCCGGTGGGCCGCCCGTCGCCGTCGAGAACCGCGCGCACCTCGACGGTATTGAAGTCGATGGCGCCGCGGGCGTGCCGGCGTGCCACGCGCTTCTCGGCCAGCTCGTTGGCGCAGGCGAGAAGCTCCGCCACCGCCGCGTCGTCGGGCGCCGTGCCCTCGGGCATGTGCGCGTACGCGACCTTCTCGCCCGCGAGGATGCGGTCGGCCTCGCCGTAGTCGAGGCGCAGGCGCGAGCGTATGACGCTCGGGTACGCCTCGAAGGCGCGGACCTCGCCGCGCGCGTCGAGCTCCATGTCGACCGTCATGGCAAGGCGGTCCTCGAGCGGGTTCAGCGAG
>CALUOB010000042.1 GCA_944322175.1 uncultured Coriobacteriaceae bacterium | reverse complement strand
AACGCCATCCTCGCCGAGATTCCGGAGGAGGAGCGCCAGGAGATCATGGACTGGGCGATCGCCAGCCAGCCCGCGGCATAGAGCCGCGGGGGATCCCGGGCGCGGGGGAGACCCGCGCCGCTCGTACCGCTCCTTTGTTAGGCGCCCGCGTTGGGCGCCCTGTGAGAAAGGTTCGTTATGACGATAGTTGAGGCAGGCCAGCGGACGGTGTCGTTCTTCCGCCGCGACCATACCTACGTGTTTTTGGGAACGTCGGCGCTCGCCGCGGTGTGCTACCTGCTCACGCGCTTCGTGCCGACGCTGTCGAGCTTCCTCGGCGCCGGCGCGCCCCTCATCGCCTGCCAGGGGCTCTTGGGCGCGTGGATCGTGTTCTCGCTCGTTGCGCTCGTAGTCAAGGCCACGCGTTGGCGCACGTACGACGACACGTTCCTCAAGAAGCCGGGCGCGGTGCGCGTCACGCGCTACCTCTCGTACCTCGCCTGGCTCGTGTGCGCCGTCGTGATCGTCGACCGCGTGGTGCTCTCGGTCGTCGACATCGCGCACTACGTCGCCGCGGCAGACACGCGCACCAACCTGTTCTTCCCCGACGTGCTCTATTACGCCTGGAAGGGCCGCAGCATGCTGCTCCAGGGCCTCGGCAACACGATCATCGTCGCCGTGGTCGGCACGCTCGTGGCCTTCGTGCTCGCGCTTCTGCTCGTGTTTCTCCACCTCAACCCGCCGTCGAAGCGCGACAACGGCTTCGTGCGCTTTTGGAAGAAGCTGGGCCTGGGCTTCTACAAGGTCTACACCACCGTGCTGCGCGGCACGCCCATGATGGTGCAGGGCTCCATCATCTACTTCGGCTTCTACGCGTTCATCCAGGGGATCACGGGCCTCGGCGTGTCCGAGATGAACCAGGTCTGGTCGGTCTTTACGGCGGCGCTCGTGACGATCGCGCTCAACTCCACCGCCTACCTCGCCGAGACGCTGCGCGCCTCCATCGAGGCCATCGATCCCGGCCAGGCGGAGGCCGCCCGCTCGCTCGGCATGACCAACTGGCAGGCCATGATGAAGGTCGTGTTCCCGCAGGGCGTGCGCAACGCCATCCCGGCCATCGGCAACGAGGTCGTCATCAACATCAAGGACTCCTCGGTCTTCACCTTCATCGGCTTCTTCGAGCTCATGTACGCCTCGCGCACCGTGTCGGGCACCTACTACGCCACGACCGAGGTCTACATCACCACGGCGGTCATCTACCTGGTTCTCACCATGGTGGCGACCGCGATCCTGAACGCCATTGCCCGCCGTCTCGACGCGCCGACCTCAAACGGCGTGCCGAGCTCGAACTAAGGAGGCCTTGCCATGGCAGACACGGCAGAGACCATCGTACGCGTCGAGGGGCTGCGCAAGTCGTTCGGCGACCTCGAGGTCCTCAAAGACATCAACTTCTCGGTCAAGCGCGGCGAGGTCGTGACCATCATCGGCTCTTCGGGTTCGGGCAAGTCGACGCTTCTGCGCTGCATCAACCTGCTCGAGGAGCCCGACGCGGGCCACGTGTGGTTCGAGGGCAAGGACCTCACCGACCTTTCGACCAACGTCGACAAGCTCCGCCAGGACATCGGCATGGTGTTCCAGAGCTTCAACCTTTTTGCCAACAAGAACGTGCTCGACAACTGCACGCTCGCCCCGGTCACGCTCAAGCGCATGAGCAAGGCGGAAGCCGAGAAGGTCGCCATGGGGCACCTCGAGAGCGTGGGCCTCGCGGACTTTGCCCATGCCGACGTGCGCCGGCTCTCGGGCGGCCAGCGCCAGCGCGTGGCCATCGCCCGCGCGCTCTGCATGGACCCGACCGTCATGCTCTTCGACGAGCCCACCTCGGCGCTCGATCCCGAGATCGTCGGCGAGGTGCTCGAGGTCATGCGCCAGCTCGCGCAGCAGGGCATGACGATGGTCGTGGTCACGCACGAGATGGCCTTTGCGCGCGAGGTGTCCGACCGCGTGGTCTTTATGGACAAGGGCGTTATCTTGGAGCAGGGAGCGCCCGCGCAGGTCTTCGGTCATCCGAAGGAGGCGCGCACGCGCGAGTTCCTGGCGCGCTACCTCCAGGACTAGGGGAGCGCCGTCGCGCTTTTCTCGACTATCATGGGTTTGTCGCCCGGAGGCCACGTGGGCATAAAGGCTCCGAGGTCTCCGGGCTTTTTATCGAGTAAGGAAGGTTCGTTATGAGCGATACGCATCTGAGCGAGCGCGACGCAGCCGCGCTCGAGGTTCTTAACTGGTTTGCGCACGAGGACGACTACGCCGACCTCGATACGCACGGCGCCTGCGAGCGCTTGGGGGAGGCCATCCGCTGCGAGACGGTGAACAGCGACCCCGCAACCACCGATTGGTCGGCGTTTGACCGCCTGCACGACCTGATGCGCTCGAGCTACCCCCACGTTATGGAGGCGGCGACCTTCGAGGTGATCGGGCACAGCGTGCTCGTGACGATCGCAGGGTCCGACTCCTCGCTCAAACCCGCCCTTATGATGGCGCACCAGGACGTGGTGCCCGTGGTCGCGGGAACGGAGGACGATTGGTGCGAACCGGCGTTCTCGGGCGCGGTCGACGAGCACTTTGTGTGGGGCCGCGGCACCATGGACATCAAGCAGATGGTCATGGCCGAGCTCGAGGCGGCCGAGTACGTGCTGGCGCACGGCGGCTCGTTTGCGCGCACGCTCTACCTTGCCTTCGGCGAGGACGAGGAGACCTACAACACCGGCGCCGCGGCACTTGCCCGCACGCTCGAGGGGCGCGGCGTCACGCTCGAGTACGTATGGGACGAAGGCTCGAGCTCGGTTGCCGACGGCGCTCTTTACGGCGCGCCCGGCACGCCCTTCCTCTCGGTCGAGCTTTCCGAGAAGGGCTACGTTGACGTGGAGCTCGCGGTGCGAAGCATCGGCGGCCATTCCTCCAACCCCTTCGGCGGAACGTCGCTCGGCACGCTCTCCCAGGCAATCGCGCGCATCGTCGAGGCGCCGTACCCGCTGGCGCTGTCGCCGCTCACCGCTGCGACCTTCAAGGCGCTCGCACCGCGTATCACCGAGGAGCCGTTCTGCTCGCTCGTGGGCGCCGAGGGCGAGCTTGTCGAGGGCAACGAGGCCGCGCTCGCCGAAGCCTGCGCTTCTCGCGCGGACCTGTTTCCGTACGTGACGACGACGATCGCCCCGACCATGATCGAGGGCGGCTCGCAGCAGCCCAACGTGATGCCGCAGGACATGCGTGCCGTGGTGAACTTCCGTCTCGCCGCGGGAACCACGGTCGACGACGTGCTCGCGCGCTGCCGTGCGGCTGTTGAGGGGCTTCCGGTCGAGGTGCGTCTGCTCCAGGGCAACGACCCGTCCGCGGTGGGGTGCTTCACAGGTTACGGGTTTGCCCAGCTCTCGGCGGTTCTCGGCCACTTCTTCTGCGATCCTCGAACCGGCGAGCCCCTGACCTGCGCGCCGGCTATCTCGCGCGGCGCTACCGACGCGCACAACTACGAGCGCATCTGCGACACGTGCATGCGCTTCTCGCCCTTCCTCGTGACCGAGGCGGAGGAGACGCGCGGCGTGCACGGCACCGACGAGCGCCTGCCGCGCCGCAGCTACGCCCAGGGTATCCGCGCGATCATTCGCATGATCGAGCAGACCTGCCTGGCCTAAAGAAGCTTCTCGTAGCCCACGCGCACAAGGTCCTCGGGCGGCTCGCCGCCGTTGGGCGTGAGGGGGTGGTCGCCGCAGCAGGTGTAGCCGAGGCCCTCGAGCAGCCCGCGCATATTGACGTTTTGCGGGTGAGTGTCGACGCGCATGCTCGCGCGCCCCGCCTCGCGCGCAATGCGCTCCGCCTCGGCAAAGAGCTCCTTCATGATGCCCTGTCGAGCAGCGGAGCGTGCGATGGCGTTGCGGTGGATGACCGCGTACACGGGTTTCTCGCCTTCAGCGGGGTTGGGGGTGAGCCAGCGCTCGGTGGGCGCGTTGTAGTCGGCTTCCGCGTCAAAGACGAGCGCCAGTCCGCCGAGGATCTCGCCGGTGCTCGCATCTTCGCAGAGAAGCGCGTGCCCTCGGCTGATGTCGCGCGCTACAACGTCGCGGTTGGGGTAGCCAAACTGCCATTGCGTTATGCCGAGCTCGCCGATCGTGGCGATGCCGTCCTGAAGGATCGCCCAGAGAGCGTCGGTGTCTTTGTCGGTAGCAAAGCGAAAGGAAAGGGCGCGCATAGATTCCCCTTATATGCCGTGAACGACGGGCGAGCGTGCGGGCGCATCGCAGGACCATCGACCCCGCAACGCGCACGGCGCGCATGATACCCCTCATGCGTGCCGCTATGCAGAGCAAATCTCAAGAAGGCCAAACCATGATCTTTCCGGGGTGCGGTGCCGTCGTCCAGGCGGCGCCGCACCCGTGCGGGTTTAGAACTGGCTCTCGTGCTTGCGGAAGAAGTCGAAGCGGGGCGGGAGCGCCTTGACCGCATGCGTCCCGGGCTCCTCTCCGAGCTTGCCGAGAAGCTCGTCGATCGTGAGGAAGAGGTTGTTCCACGAGAAGAACGCCGCGGGATCGATCTGGAAGTGCTCGCAGATAAGCTCGCATCCGGCGGGCACGATGCCGTGCATGAGGACGGTTGCGCAGCGCAGCTCGTGGAACGCATCGACGAGCGCGGCCTGCATGGCAGCTGCCGCTCCTTCGGCGTCGTCCATGCCCTTGGCGGCCTTGCTCGCGTCGCTCCAGCGCTTGTTGGCGGCGCGGAGGTAGCCGTCGCAGATGGCGAGCGCGTGGTGCAGCTCGAAGCGGTGCATGGCATCCTCAAAGGCGAGGGCCGCCTGCTCGGCGGCGTCGGCGACGGCCTCGGAGGGAGCACCGGCGGGGATGCAGCCGGTGCGGTAAGGGGCGTCGTCGCCGTCCTTGGGCGCGATGCCGTAGAAGCACGAGCGCGCAAGGCGGTTGAAGACGCCCGTAAGCAGCGCCCCCTCCTTGAGGGCAGGGTCGATCACGCGCTTGTCGTCGCAGGCGCGCAGGGGGCTTCCGTCCGCGTTCTTGCCGGTCACGCGCGTGTCGTAGGCCTTGGGGCTGAAGCTCACCGGCTTCTCGCCCAGGCCGAGCGACAGCCAGTGGGCGCGGAGCTGCTCGGCGGTGTAGTGGTTGAGCAGGTCGTCGGCGGGCGGCGGAGGGGTCTCGCTCGAGGAGCTCGCTTTCTTGCCCATGTAGAGGATGTGGTAGTTGGCGACGAGCGTGCTCTGCTCCATGTTCCAGTCGAGCGCCTCCCACAGGGGCGATTGCGCGATGCCGTAGAAGTAGATGTTGTCCTGGCCGATGAACTGATAGGCGTGGGCGTCGGGCGTGCACCACCAGTCGTGCCAGTCGGTGCTCGAGTAGCGGCCGGGCTCGGCGTTCTCGAGCACGGTCTCGGTGTAGCTGATGGGCGCCCACAGGCTCTCGGGCCAGCACCAGCAGGTGAGGCCGTCGCAGCCGCATGAGCTGCTCACGGGCACGCCCCACGAAATGTTGCCGGTGATGCGGAACGGCACGAGCGCCTTGCCCGAGCGGAAGCGCACGCCGGCATCGGTGAGCGCGTCGCGGGCGGCGTCGCGGTCCTGCCAGGTTGCGAACGTCAGGGCAAAGGAGCTCTTGCCCTTCTCGGGCTCGCTCGCGGTGTGCGCCGGGAGCGCTGCCGCGGCGGCCTCGTAGTCGGCGCGGAACTTCTCCTGGATGTAGATCTGCGGCGCGTTCAGCCACTCGCGCATGGTGCTCTTCACCACGGCGCGCACGCGCTCGTCGTTGTCCATACCGCCCACGTAGTCCTGCAGAAACTCGAGGTAGCGGGGGAGGTCAAAGTAGAGGTTCTCAACCGGGCGCAGCTCGGGGCGCGTACCGGTGAGCGCGCTCTTGGGCGCGATGAGCTCCTCGGGCTCGTACTGGTGGCCGAGGTCGCACTCGTCGGCGTAGGCCTTCTCCGACTTGCAGCCCTGGATGGGGCAGCGACCGATGACCTGGCGACCGTTCAGAAACTGCCCTGCCTCGGCGTCGTAGAACTGCTTGGTCGAGAGCTTCTCGATCACGCCGCGCTCCTGCAGGCGCTTGATGATCTCGTCGGTGATGCGCTCGTGCACGGACGCTGCGGGCTCGAGCGCGCTGCCCCCGTAGATGTCGCAGCTGATCTGGAAGTTCTCGAGCGTCTTGGCCTGCTTGTCGTGGTTCTCCTGCACGTAGTCGGTGATGCTCTTGTCGTAGCCCTCGGCCTCCACGCGCTTGCGGTAGCCCTCCATGATGGGGGAGCCGTAGCAGTCGGTGCCCGAGGTAAAGATCACGTTCTCGCTGCCGATGCGGTCGCGCAGGAACCGAGCGTAAAAGTCGGCGGGCACAAAGACGCCGCCCACATGGCCGAAGTGCAGCCCCTTGTTGCCGTACGGCTCGCCGGCGGTAACGATGGCGCGGCGGGGAAACGCGGGACGGGCGTCCTTCGAGAACCTCTTGGCCATTGATGCTCCTTACCTAACATGCTCTGAGCGGTTGGGCTCCGAGAGGCGGATAAGCGCCGTCCTCTGTGCCCGACCTGTGGAAATCTGCGAGAAAAACGCGCTGGTGAGCGCGTATCCCCACATTATGGCACAAGCGGCGCAGGCGCGCGGTATCCTAGGGAGCCATGAGATGCATCGGAGAAATAAACACACTGGAAGACGAGGGCTTTCTGCGACGGATGGCGCGGCTCTCGGGATGGCTCTTTGTGGTAGGGGCGGCCGTTGCCGCGGCGGCGCTCTGGCTCGTGCCGTTTGCGCTCGGGGTACCGTCTTTTGCCGAGAACCCGTTTGCGCTCGGGTGGCCGGCAACGCCCGTGTGGTGCTTCGCATGCGCCGCGGGCTGCTTCGGGTCGCTCGCCGTGCACGAGCTGGTGCATGCGGCGTTCTTCAAGCTCTTCGCGCCCGCCGGAACGCACGTTGCCTTTGGCGCGGTGCCCGAGAAGCTCATGCTCTACGCGTCGGCCGAGGGGGTCGTGTACACGCGTCGGCACTACCAGATTATCGCCGCGGCACCGACCGTCGTGCTCACCGTGGCGCTCGTTGCGGCGGGCTGCGCGGCGGGCTGGCCGCTCCTCGGAGCCCTCGTTACCGTTCTCCATCTCACCGGGTGCGCCGGCGACCTGCTTTATCTCGTCGACATTCACGAGAGCCCCGAGGCGCGCTGGTTCGAGGATACGCCGGCGGGCGTGAGGTTCTACGCCGAGGACGACGCCGACGGGCTTGGTTCGTCAGCAGAAAACGGTGCGGCGGGAGGCTCCCATGACGCAATGTGAGAAGGGGCGGCGCACGCCCTTGCTGCTGCACGCGTGCTGCGGCCCCTGTTCGCTCGAGCCGCTCGAGCTGCTGCGCGCCGAGGGCTTCGAGCCCACGATCTGCTGGACGAACCCCAACATCCAGCCGGTGGCCGAGCACGACCGGCGGCTCGAGGTGCTTCTCGACTGGGCGCGCAGCGTGGCGCACGTGCGCGTGGTCGTTGCCGGCTGCGATCGGGCTGCCTGGGAGCGCGGTCCCGCGCGCTTCTCGACCTACCGGCATCGGCGCTGCCGCGCTTGCTATGCGCTGCGCCTTGCCGAGGCGTGCCGGGTGGCCGAGCGCGAGGGCTTCGAGTATCTCGCGACCACGCTTGCGGTCTCGCCCTATCAGCTGTTTGAAACCTGCAACGAGGTGCTCGAGAAGCTCTGCGCCGCGCATGGCCTCACGCCGGTTGTTCGCGACTTCAGGCCTTACTATCCCGAGGCCACGCGCCTCTCGCGCGAGCTCGGGATGTACCGTCAGAACTACTGCGGCTGCCGGTTCTCCGCCGCCGAAGCCGCGCTCGAGCGTGCTGCTGCTCGCGACGCCCGCAAGGCTGCAAAGCTCAACGCGCGGCGCGCGTAGCGGTTGCGTTCTCGGCGCCTTGACTCGCCGGGGCTCCCGGCCTGTTGCCGTGCTAAGCTTGCTTGTTGAACATTCGAGGAGGGCTCTTTATGCGCACCGATGACTTTGACTACGAACTTCCCGACGAGCTGATCGCCCAGGCTCCTGCCGAGCCGCGCGACTCGTGTCGCCTGCTCGTGCTGCACCGCGACGGCGGCGCGGGCACTACCGGATCTGCCGTGCCCATAGCCGACGGCGGTTCCGTGGAGCACCGCGTCTTTCGCGACATTGTTGACTACCTGGAGCCCGGGGACCTGCTGGTTGCCAACGAGACCCGCGTGCTGCCTGCCCGTCTTATCGGCCATAAGGCCGGCACGGGCGGTGTGGGCGAGACGCTTCTGCTCACGCGCCGCGAGGACAAGGACCCGCTCGGCCATGTGTGGGAGTGCCTCGTGAACCCGGGCAAGCGCCTCAAGCCGGGGGCGGTGCTCGAGTACCGCGCGGGCGGGCTCCATGCGCCCATGACGGCGGAGGTCGTGCTCACAGGCGAGATCCTCGACTTCGTGCCCGACAGCCGCGGCGGCCGCCTCGTGCGCTTCGAGCCGCAGGGCGCAAACGCCGCGGGCGAGCCGCGCACGCTCGACGAGGCCATCCACGAGGCGGGCCGCGTGCCGCTGCCGCCCTACATCACCGACTACGAGGGCGATCCGGAGAAGTACCAGACCGTGTACGCCGTGAGCGAAGAGCGCTCCGCCGCCGCTCCGACGGCCGGCCTGCACTTCACGCCCGAGCTTATCGAGCGCCTGAAGGAGAAGGGCGTGGGTTGGGAGACCGTCGAGCTCGAGGTGGGCATCGACACCTTTCGCTTGGTGGAGGAGGACGACCCGACCGAGCATGTGATGCACACCGAGCGCTATCACGTGCCGCAGCGCGTTGTGGACGCCGTGCATGCCACCAAGGCGGCCGGGCACCGCGTGATCGCGGTGGGGACCACGGCGGTCCGCTCGCTCGAGAGCGCCTGGGAGGCGGACGCTCTCGTGGCCGATCCGCCCGTGGTCGCGCGCCGCTTTGAGCACGCGCCCGATGCGGCCGCGCGCGGCGGCTCGGGCGACATCGTCGCGCGCGCCGACGCCACGACGAACCTCTACCTCATGCCGGGCTCGACCTACCACGTGGTCGACGCGCTCATCACGAACTTCCACGTGCCGCGCTCGACGCTCATGATGCTCGTGTCCGCGCTCGCCACGCGCGAGCAGATCATCTCTGCCTACGAGGAGGCTGTGCGCGAGCGCTACCGTTTCTTCTCGTTCGGCGACGCTATGCTCATTGACTAGCGACTGCCGGGCCGCATGACGCGTCTGAGCCGTTTGTCGCAGCAATTCTTTTGCTGCGCGCCTTGCCGAGGACGGCTACGAGGTGCTGAGCGGCCCGCGTACCACGGGCGACGGCTACTACGAGAGCTCGGTGCTTGGCTTCGAGGGCGTCAATCTCGAGATCACCGCTTAACGGCGGCAATTGCCCAAGGAACGTTCGTAAACGAGAGGGTCGCATGTCCACGCTCCTGCTTGTTGTTATCTACATCGCCTTCGTGGGCCTCGGTATTCCCGACTCGCTGTTCGGCGCCGCATGGCCTGCGATCTATCATGACTTTGCGCTGCCCGTGTCATGGGGAAGCTTCGTGACCATGATCGTGTCGTGCGGCACCGTTCTCTCGAGCCTCATCTCCGCCCGGGTGATCAACCGCTTTGGCACGGGCCGCGTGACAGCGGTCAGCACGGCGCTCACAGCGGTTTCGCTTCTGGGGTTCGCGCTTGCCGGCAACCTGTTTTGGCTCTGCCTGTTCGCGGTGCCGCTCGGCCTGGGCGCGGGGTGCATCGACACGGCGCTTAACAACTACGTGGCACTGCACTACAAAGCCACGCACATGAACTTTTTGCACTGTGCGTACGGCGTGGGGATCACGCTGAGCCCCTATCTCATGTCGCTCGCGCTCGCGCAGGGCACGTGGCGCGCAGGCTACGGCGCCGCGTTTGCCGTGCAAGTGGGCATCGCGCTGCTCACGGTGGCCATCCTGCCGCTGTGGGGCAAGGTCGGGAGGCTCCGCGCGGCAGGCGAGGATGGCGAGGGCGCCCCTAGGACCGTGAGTCCCCTCACGCTCGTCAAGCGCCACGACGTACGGCTCGCGTGCCTGGTGTTTCTCGCTTCGGTTGCCATCGAGGGCGTCTGCAACTCGTGGGGAAGCTCGTACCTGGTCAACGACCGCGGCATGACGCCGGGCGACGCGGCGGGCATGCTCACGATCTACTACGTGGGCATGACGCTCGGACGGTTCTTCTCGGGCGTCTTTGCCAACCGCTTCTCCAGCAAGCAGCTGATCGGGTTCGGCCAGGTCATCACGTTTGTCGCCGTGCTCGTGCTGTTGCTCCCGCTGCCCGCCGCCGCGGCTCCCGTCGGGCTCTTTCTCGTAGGCTTCGGCAACAGCCCGCTGTACCCCAACATGCTCCACCTGACGCCGCGGCTCTTTGGCGCCGATCTCTCGCAGTCGGTCATCGGCGTGCAGATGGCCGCCTCGTACGTGGGCGCCCTCACGTTGCCGCCGCTGTTCGGTCTGGCTGCGCAGTTCGCGGGCTTCTGGCTGTTCCCCGTGTGCCTGCTCGTGCTCTGCGCCGTAATTCTCGCGTGCTTCGGCGCCCTGATGCGCCTTACCGCCGCTCGCAAGCGCGCTTAGGCGCCGGACGGGAGGCGGGGCTACAGCGTGTCGAGGTCGTAGGGCGTGGTCTGGTAGACGTAGTAGTTGAGCCAGTTGGTGTAGAGCAGCTGGCCCTCGGCGCGCCACGAAACGACCGGGTCGCGCGACGGGTCGTCGTCGGGGTAGTAGTTCACCGGCACGTGGATGGGCAACCCGCGCGCAACGTCGCGGTCATACTCGCGCTTGAGCGTGTCGGCATCGTACTCGGGGTGCCCGAAGACGAAGAAGTGCTTGCTGTTGGTGCTCTTGGCAATGGTCACGCCACATTCGTCCGAGAAAGCGATGACCTCGAGGTTCTGGTTGGCGACGATGTCTTCGAAGCGCATCTCGGTGTGGCGCGAGTGGGGCATCATGCTGATGTCGTTGAACCCGCGGACGAGCGGCGAGCTCGGTTTGAGCAGGCGGCTCGGGAAGACGCCGAAGCACTTCTCGGGCAGGGGGTACTTGGGAACGCCGTAGTGATGGTAGAGCGCCGCCTGGGCTCCCCAACAGACGTGCAGCACGCTGTGCACGTGCTCGAGCGACCAGTCCATGAGCGCAACAAGCTCGGGCCAGTAGTCGACCTCCTCGAACTCGAGCTGCTCGACGGGGGCGCCGGTGACGATCATGCCGTCGAAGCGCTCGTCGCGGACCTCGTCGAACGTGCGATAAAACGTTGCGAGGTGCGCGGGAGAGGCGTTCTTGGCCTGATGGCTCGCCATGCGGAGAAGCTCGACCTCAACCTGGAGCGGGGTGTTGGAGAGCTTGCGCATGATCTGCGTCTCGGTCACCACGGTCGTGGGCATGAGGTTCACGAGCAGCACGCGCAAGGGGCGAATGTCCTGGTGAATGGCGCGGTGCTCGGTCATGACGAAGATGTTCTCGCCCTCGAGGACAGAGGTGGCGGGCAGGGCGTCGGGGATGCGGATCGGCATGGGGGATCCTTCGGGTCGAAGCGTTGGGGGTCGTTGCGCACCATTGTAGGGCAATGCGGGAGGCATATGCCGCGGCGCGCACCGGGCACGCGCGCCCGTCGGGCTTGGGAGAAGCGCGTGCCGCGGCACCGTGCCAGGGCGCGCGGTCGCGCTTTGCTGCGCGTTGGTTAAATCCGGCGGCGCGCCTGCGCGTCTGCGCCCAACCCCTATAATGCGACATGTTGCATTTGTCCTCAGTGATCCGAACTCAGACGCAAAGGAGAAATCATGGCAGAGCGCATCGGAACCACCTGCGTGCAGGGCGGCTACCGCCCCGGCGACGGCGAGCCGCGCCAGGTGCCGATCTACCAGTCCACCACGTGGAAGTACGACACCTCGGAGCATATGGGCCGCCTGTTTGACCTCGAGGAGGCGGGCTACTTCTACACGCGCCTCCAGAATCCCACCAACGACGCCGTGGCAGCCAAGATCGCCGAGCTCGAGGGTGGCACTGCCGGCATGCTCACGAGCTCCGGTCAGGCGGCGAACTTCTTCGCGCTGTTCAACATCGTCGGCGCCGGCGACCACGTGGTGGCCAGCTCCGCCATCTACGGCGGTACCTACAACCTCATCGCGCACACCATGCGCCGCATGGGCGTCGAGAGCACCTTCGTGGCGCCCGACTGCACGCCCGAGGAGCTGGAGGCCGCCTTCCGGCCCAACACCAAGGCCGTGTTCGGCGAGACGGTCGCCAACCCCTCGCTCGACGTGCTGGACATCGAGCGCTTTGCCGCCGCCGCCCACGCGCACGGCGTGCCGCTGATCGTTGACAACACCTTCCCCACGCCGGTGCTCTGCCGCCCCATCGAATGGGGCGCCGACATCGTGACGCACTCCACCACCAAGTACATGGACGGCCACGGCGCGGGTGTGGGCGGCGCCATCGTGGACTCCGGCAACTTCAACTGGGACGAGCACGCCGACAAGTTCCCCGGCCTCACCACTCCGGACGAGACCTACCACGGCGTGGTGTACACCGAGAAGTTCGGCCAGGCGGGCGCCTTTATCACCAAGGCCACGGCGCAGCTCATGCGCGACCTTGGCTCCATCCAGAGCCCGCAGAACGCGTTCCTGCTGAACTTGGGCCTGGAGAGCCTGCACGTGCGCATGCCCCAGCATGTGAAGAACGGCCAGGCCATGGCCGAGTTCTTGCAGAGCCACCCCAAGGTGCGCTTTGTTAAGTACCCGGGGCTTCCCGGCGACCCGTGGCACGAGCTGGCTCAGAAGTACCTGCCCAACGGCTCGTGCGGCGTGGTGAGCTTCGGCTTTACCGGCGGTCGCGCGGCGGCCGAGGAGTTCATGAAGAACCTGCGCGTGGCGCAGATCGCCACGCACGTGGCCGACGCGCGCACCTGCGTGCTGCACCCCGCCAACGCCACGCATCGCCAGATGAACGACGAGGAGCTCGAGGCCTGCGGCATCGCGCCCGACATGGTGCGCCTGTCCTGCGGCATCGAGGACACCGACGATCTTATCGCCGACGTGGCCCAGGCGCTCGACGCCATCGCGTAGCGCTTCTCGCCGCACGGGGGCTCGGGGTCTGACCGAGCCCCAACCACAAGATTACGCACAAAACAGTAGGAAGGGACCCAAACCGGGTCCCTTCCTCCGTTTAATTGCGTAATCTTGTCGGCGAGAAGGACTAGCTTTGCGGCTGCCTCACGCTTTCGCCCTTGATAACGCAGATGATCGACCGCGGCGGCGACGTGCTCATGCTCTTGGGCGCGCGCACCGATGCCGACACGGGGTGCGTGCTCGTGTACCGCACCGAGGATCTCGAGCACTTCTCGCTCGCAAATACTCTGGCCACAGACGAGAAGTTCGGCTACATGTGGGAGTGCCCCGACCTTGCGGAGCTTGGCGGAAGGGGCTTTTTGCTCTGCTGCCCGCAGGGTATTGCCCACGAGGAGCACCGCTATCAAAACGAGCACCAGTGCGGATACTTCGCGCTCGAGGGAGACGTGGCATCCGACGCCCGGGTCGGCGCGTTCGAGCAGTGGGACTACGGCTTCGATTTCTATGCGGCGCGCACGCTCAGGTGCGCAGACGGGCTCGAGAAGCTCGAGATCTACGTGGACGGGTCGGTGCTCGAAGTGTTTGTCAACGACGGGTACGCCACGATGACGAGCCGCCTGTTCGGCAGCTCGGAGCGGACCGTGGTCGACGCGTTTGACGGAGCGGGCTCGTTTTGCCAGATGGGATCGTTCGTCATCTCCGAGGCGTAAGCGCGCTTTTGCTCGAGGTCGTAGGGTTCGTGTGGATCTCTTCCGGCCGTGGACGCCTTGCGCTTCGTCGGGGTACAAAAGAACAAACGCGTTCATGCAGATGAGAGTGCAACACGTGCGGGCGGCGCGATGCGTCGCCCGTCTTTTTATGTGCGCCCATCGTAGACGACCCCCTCTCGAGGAGCTGCCTATGCACGGAGACACCGTCCTTCTGCTCACCTTCGTTCTTGCGCTCTGCGCCGCCTTTGCGGGTGGCC
>CALUOB010000041.1 GCA_944322175.1 uncultured Coriobacteriaceae bacterium | reverse complement strand
GAGCTCCTCGAAGCACTCGTTCACGTTTGCGCACGGAACCTGGTCGCCCACAACGCTCGCGGCGGCAAGCGCTTCTTGCGAGGCGGAACCCGTTTGAACGGCAATGCGCGCGCCGGCGAGATCGTCCGCCGTCGGAGCGGCCGCGTCCTCGCCCAGCGCGAAGACCGCCGTTCCCTCGGTAAACACGCTGCCGGTCACGTCAATGCCCTCGGGCGCATCGGCGAGCGAGATGCCCAGGCACACATCGGCCTCGCCCTCCCCGACCTCGTCGGTCCCGCCTTCGACGAAGGAAACCGTCAAGCCGAGCTCGTCGGCGAGCGCGCCCGCAACGTCGGCGGCGTACCCGGTGACCTCGCCCTCGTCGTCTTCCATGGTCATAGGGGCGTCATCGGTGTCGTAGGTCACGGTAAGCGTGCCAGGAGAAACGAGCGCGTCGTCGGAGATGTCGACGCGGGCCTCGGCCGGCTCCGCCTCAGAAAGCGCGGGCGCCCCCGACGAGCAGCCGCCCGCCGCGCAGGCCACGCACACGGCGCACGCCGCCGCAAACATACGAGAAACCAGTCGCCCAGAAGCGATCCGAACACCCATCGCTCGTCCCCTCTTTTCCGAACATCATCGTTCCCCCCAGCTGACCTGGTTTTTGACCCCACACCGGCGCACTGGGGCGTTTGCTCCGCCGCCGCAGCGGCTTCACGACTAACCCGCTCGCCCGCGGAGCGTTATTGCTCGCAAAGTAGACGGGCGGTGCGACTTACTTCTAGGACGCGCCATGATCGCCGCGGCGCGCACGCCGCTGCTTACGTGGACCCCTTCGGCCGCGTCTGCCATGGGCTAAGGCGGGCATCAAAGCCCTTC
Organism: uncultured Coriobacteriaceae bacterium; assembly: GCA_944322175.1. Classification (GTDB taxonomy): domain Bacteria; phylum Actinomycetota; class Coriobacteriia; order Coriobacteriales; family Coriobacteriaceae; genus CALUOB01. The sequence continues at coordinate 13,518 of CALUOB010000041.1, read as the reverse complement.
GATACAGCACCGGCCTCTGTAACCTGCGCATAACCTCGGGGCACCCGTCCGCAACCACAGACCTGGGAGGAACAACCGCTAGTTTAGCCGATCAAACCCTAACCGTAAACCTGAACTTTAATGTTTGCGCCTTCTCCACAGGTCATCGGCTGCTTCTCGACGTTCGTGGGCGATGCGCTGCGCGCGACGCTGGCCCGCGGCGTCCTCGCTCTCGCCAGCAGCGCATCGCCATATGCCCTCGATCGGCGTCGTATACTGAGAAGAACCCCTCCGCACGCGCAGACGCCGGGAAAGCCCCGCCATGCCGCGCTCTTCTCTTCCCGCGCCCGACGGCGCGCCCGCACCTTCGCGCGTCCTCCCCCGCATCGCCCACGCGCTGCTCGAGCTCCTGAGCCCCACCCGCTGCGTGGGCTGCGAGCGCCCGGGAGCCCTGTTATGTGAGAACTGCCTCGATCGCGTCGCCTGGATCGATCCCGCGAGCTCTTGTCTTGCCTGCGGCGCGCCGTTCGGCGCGATCGTGTGCACCGAGTGCCGCGGCGCCGCAACGCCGCTTACGTGGTGCCTGGCCGCCGCGGCCTTCGAAGATCCCGTGCCCAGGCTCATCCGCGCCTACAAGGACCACGGCGAACAGCGCGCCGCATACGTCATAGCCGAACTTCTCGCGGCATACTACCAAGCAGCTCAGGAGCGCGCGGGAGAGCGCCTCGTGCACTGCGCGCCCGACGCTGTGACCTTTGTGCCGGTGACCGCGCAGGCCTATCGCCGGCGCGGCTTCGACCATATGGAGCAGGTGGCCCGCATCGTCGCGGAGACGCTCCAGCTGCCGCTTGTTGACGCGCTCGCCAAGCACGGCTCGGCAGACCAGCGCAGCTTCGGCAGGCAGGGCCGCCTTGAGCAGGCACGCGGTGCCTACGAGGTGGTGACCGAGGTGAACGGTCGCTCGCTTCTGCTGCTCGACGACGTCATAACCACGGGCGCCACGGTCAACGCCGCCGCCGAGGCGCTTCTCGCCCGCGGAGCGTCCCAGGTGGCCGTCCTTGCCCTCGCCCGCGTGTGGTAATCGGCCCACGTCAATGCCCGGTGCCGCGCACTTCTTACGTTTCGCTTATTACTTAAGGGAGCTTGCGCGCCTCATTAAGCCTTCCCTCATAATGGGCATAATGGATGTGCGCCGCCGCGCCGGCAGCAACGCCACGCGCGGCGCAGATCTTTGTCGAGAGCAAAAGGAGCCGAGTTGGAAACGCGGATCTTGGTCGTAGACGACGAGAAGGCCATCACGGACCTCGTCGGCATCTATCTTAAGAACGAGGGTTACCAGGTAACGCTCGCCTACTCGGGTGCCGAGGCCATGCGCGCCATCCTGAGCCAGGAGTTCGAGTGCGCGGTGCTCGACATCATGCTTCCCGACATCGACGGCTTCGAGCTGCTTCGCACCATCCGCGCCGACCACACCTACCCCGTCATCATGCTGACCGCCCGCGACTCCCAAGCCGACAAGATCGAGGGGCTCACGCTCGGCGCCGACGACTACGTGGTCAAGCCGTTCAGGCCCCTCGAGCTCGTTGCCCGCGTGAAGGCGCAGCTCAGGCGCTACACGAGCTACGGCAGCCGCGCGCCCGAGGAGACCTCCGACGCCATCGAGATCAACGGGCTCGCCATCAACCGCGCCGCGCGCCAGGTCACCGTCGACGAGCGACCCGTGCGCACCACCCCGCTCGAGTACGCCATCTTGCTCTACCTCGCCGAGCACCGCGGCCGCGTGGTGCCCGTCGAGGAGCTCTTCCGCGCCGTGTGGAACGAGGAGTTCCTGCCCACGTCAAACAACACGGTGATGGTTCACATCCGCCATCTGCGCGAGAAGCTCGGCGACGATGCCCAGAGCCCCCGCTTCATCAAGAACATCTGGGGCGTGGGCTACACCATCGAGTAGGTAGGACCGCCATGGCTCCGCTCTTCTCTGACGACAAGCACGCGCGCGCCGAGCGCGGCGCTGCCCCTGTGAACCCCCTCACCGGGCAGCCGAACACGCCCGGGTCACCTGACCCTGCAAACCCCGTGCCCCTGAACTTTGACCCCATGACCGGCGAGCCGCTGAGCGCCGCCGCCCGTGCTCAAGCGGCGCGGCGGGCAAACGGCGCTGCACGGTCGTCGAGCGGTACGGGCTTCGATACGGCGCCCACCGTCCGCCTCGACCGTGACCAGCAGCCCGCGTCCAAACCGTCTTCGCAACCAGCCGCGCAGACCGGTGGCGCAGGCTTTGCGTCGTCCGACGCGCCGGACGCAGGCTCCCCGCAACACGCCGTGCCCTCGCCCGACCGCGAGCCCGTCCGCACCGAGATGCCCCTGTGGCTCCGGCGCCTCTTTAACAGCCGCCTTACGGCCTTTATCATCCTCTGCCTGCTCTCCCTTACGCTGCTCTCGGGCAACCTCCTTCTGCTCGTCGCCGCGCTCGTGGGCGGCTACGTGCTGCTCGACCGCTTCATCGAGGTCCGCCACGCCATCGTCATCGGCGGCGCGGCTTGGTACCTCATGATCCTTGCAGGCGGCGCCGTGCGCGCAGCGCTGCCGGGCGTGTTTCTCGACTTCCGCTGGGTCTTTATGTTCCTCGGCTTCGTGGCGGCGCTCGCAACGTGTGGCCTGTACTTCGGCTTGCGGGCGGCGTGGCGGCGCGGGCACGACGCGGGCCGCGCCGAGGCGGACCGCGCCATTGCCGGGCATCTCATCGACCGCCTTATCGAGCATCCCGACGACTGGAGCGGACTCGACAGCGACTTCCTCGAGGTCGAGGCGGCGCTCAACCGCGTGCGCGCCCGCGAGCGCACGAGCGAGCAGGCGCTGCGCGACGAGGCGCGCCGCAAAGACGATCTCGTGACCTACCTCGCGCACGACCTCAAGACCCCGCTCGCAAGCGTGGTCGGGTACTTGTCGCTCTTAAACGACGCCCCCGACCTGCCCCAAGAGCAGCGCGTGCGCTTTACGGGGGTGGCGCTCGACAAGGCGCATCGTCTCGACGCGCTTATCGAGGAGTTCTTCGACATCACGCGCTTTGACTTCCACGACATCGTGCTCACGCGCGGCTACGTGGACCTGAACCTCATGCTCGCCCAGGTTGCCGACGAGTTTTACCCCACGCTCTCGGAGCAGAACAAGACGGTGGCGCTCGACGTGCCGCTCGGGCTCACGGTGCTCGTTGACGGCGACAAGATGGCGCGCGTGTTCAACAACGTGATGAAAAACGCCATCGCCTACAGCTACGAGGGCTCCGAGATCGTCGTGAGCGCGAGCCAAGACGCCGACGGCACCACCGTGATCCGCTTCACCAACCACGGCGACCCGATCCCCCGGGCCAAGCTCGACGTCATCTTCGAGAAGTTCTACCGCCTCGACGCCGCGCGCACCACCAACCGCGGCGGCGCCGGCCTGGGCCTCGCCATTGCCAAGGAGATCGTCGGCGCGCACGGCGGCACCATCGCCTGCACCTCCGACGCCGAGGCGACCGTGTTCACGATCACGCTGCCCGCCTAGGGCAAGCGCCCGCAAAACCTGTGCCCTTCCCGCGCGACGATGCCGCCGGAGACCGCATGCGCCGCGCGCTTGGCGTATCATGGTGAGGACATGCACCGCGTCATGAACGCCTCATCAAACGCCCCGCAAGGGAAGAACAGGAAGGGCAAACCCATGGTTTCTCGCATTTACGTTGAGAAGAAGCCCGGCTTTGACGTCGAGGCGCGCGCCCTCGCGCACGAGCTGCGCACGATCCTCGGCATCGAGGGTCTCGAGGCGCTCCGGCTCATCAACCGCTACGACGTCGAGGGCATCACCGAGGAGCTGTTCGCCGCCTGCGTGCCCACGGTCTTCTCGGAGCCCCAGGTAGACATCGCAACCGAGGAGCTCCCTGTGAGCGCCGACGCCCCCGGCACCGTCGTGTTCGCCGTCGAGTTTCTGCCCGGTCAGTTTGACCAGCGCGCCGACTCCGCGAGCGAGTGCATCCAGCTCATCAGCCAGGGCGAGCGCCCCGCCGTGCGTTCCGCCAAGGTCTACGTGCTCGAGGGCGCGCTCTCCGAGGCCGACGTCGAGGCCGTCAAGCGCTACGTGATCAACCCCGTCGAGGCCCGCGAGGCGTCGCTCGAGCCGCGCGCCACCCTCAAGCAGGAGACCCCCGAGCCCGAGCCGGTCGAGGTTCTCGACGGCTTCCTCGATCTCGACCAGGAGGGCCTCGCCGCCTTCATCGAGGAGCGCGGCCTTGCCATGGACCTCGCCGACATCACGTTCTGCCAGGAGTACTTCGCCGGCGAGAAGCGCGCACCCACGATCACCGAGATCAAGGTCATCGACACGTACTGGTCTGACCACTGCCGCCACACCACGTTCGGCACCGTGCTCGACGACGTGGCGATCGACGACGAGACCGTGCAGAAGGCCTTCGACGCCTACCTCGCCATGCGCCATGAGCTCGGCCGCGACGAGAAGCCCGTCTGCCTCATGGACATGGGCACCATCGGCGCCAAGTACCTGAAGCACAAGGGCATTCTCACCGGCCTCGACGAGTCCGAGGAGATCAACGCCTGCACCGTCAAGGTCAAGGTCGACGTCGACGGCAAGGACGAGGACTGGCTCTTCCTCTTCAAGAACGAGACCCACAACCACCCCACCGAGATCGAGCCCTTCGGCGGCGCGGCCACCTGCATCGGTGGCGCCATCCGCGACCCGCTCTCCGGCCGCAGCTACGTCTACCAGGCCATGCGCGTCACCGGCGCTGCCGACCCCACGGTCCCCGTGTCCCAGACCATGGAGGGCAAGCTGCCGCAGCGCAAGCTCGTGACCACGGCCGCCGCCGGCTACTCCAGCTACGGTAACCAGATCGGCCTGGCCACAGGGCAGGTCTCCGAGCTCTACCACCCCGGCTACGTGGCCAAGCGCATGGAGGTCGGCGCCGTCGTGGGCGCCACCCCTGCCGACCATGTGCGCCGCGAGTGCCCGGCGCCCGGCGACAAGAACGAGCAAATCGGAGGCCGTACCGACCGTGACGGCAACCGCGGCACAAGCGGCTCATCCAAGGCGCACAACGTCGAGTCCATCGAGAAGGACGGCGCCGAGGTGCAGAAGGGCAACGCCCCCATGGAGCGCAAGCTCCAGCGCCTCTTCCGCCGCAAGGACGCCTGCCGCCTCATCAAGCGCTGCAACGACTTTGGCGCGGGCGGCGTGAGCGTTGCCATCGGCGAGCTGGCCGACGGCCTCGACATCGACCTCAACCAGGTTCCCAAGAAGTACGAGGGTCTCGACGGCACCGAGCTCGCCATCTCCGAGAGCCAGGAGCGCATGGCCGTGGCGCTCGCGCCCGAGGACGTGAGCGAGTTCATGGGCTACGCGCGCGAGGAGAACCTCGAGGCCACGGTCGTGGCCACGGTCACCGAGGAGCCGCGCGTGCGCCTGAGGTGGAACGGCAGCACCATCGTCGACCTCACCCGCGCCTTCCTCGCGAGCAACGGCGCGCCCAAGCATCAAAAGGCCCACGTCGAGGCTCGCCAGGTCTGGCAGCCCGCATGGGGCGGCGCCACGGTCGCCGAGCGCATGCGCGCGCTTCTCACCGACCTCAACGTCGCCTCCAACAAGGGCCTCTCCGAGCGCTTTGACTCCACCATCGGCGCTGGCACCGTGCTCATGCCCTTCGGCGGCGCCACGCAGCTCACGCCTGCGCAGGCCATGGTCGCCAAGTTCCCGGTGTTCGGCGAGACCACCACGGTCTCGGGCATGGCCTGGGGCTTCAACCCTTATCTCATGAGCGCCGACCAGTTTGGCGGCGCCTACCTCGCCGTAGTCGAGAGCGTCGCGCACCTTGTGGCCACCGGCTTTGACCACAAGCGCGCCTACCTCACGTTCCAGGAGTACTTCGAGCGCCTGCGCACCGAGCCCGAGCGCTGGGGCAAGCCCGTCGCCTCGGTCCTCGGCGCCCTCATGGCGCAGGTCGACCTGGGCATCGGCTCCATCGGCGGCAAGGACTCCATGTCCGGCAGCTTCGAGAGCCTCGACGTCCCGCCGACGCTCGTGAGCTTCGCCGTTGCCACCGGCTCCGTCGACCGCGTGGTCTCCCCCGAGTTCAAGGCCGTCGGCAGCCGCGTCGTGCGCATCGCGCCGTCCACCTACGCCGACGACCACCGCGCCCCCGCGTCCGAGCTTCTCGAGGTCTTCGACCTGGTCGAGAAGCTCACCGCAGCCGACTGCGCGCTCGCCGCGTCCGCCCCGGGCTACGGCGGCAGCGCCGAGGCCCTCTTCAAGATGAGCGTCGGCAACCGCATCGGCCTCGAGCTCGCCGACGACGTCGACGTCGAGAGCCTGTTCGAGCCCATGTACGGCAGCTTCATCGTGGAGCTTTCCGACGAGGCCGACGAGGTTCTCGCCCAGGCAGGCGAGCACGTGGTCGTGGAGCCGCTCGGCACCACGGTCGAGGCCTTCATCCTCGAGACCGCAAGCGAGCGCATCGACCTCGCCGAGCTGCAGGAGGCCTGGGAGGGCGCCATCGAGAGCGTGTTCCCCTACCGCACTCCCGCCGACGAAGCCGCCAAGCTCCCTGCCGTGGAGCCCGTCACCTGGAAGGCGTCCGAGAAGGGCGTTGCGCCCTTTGTCTACGCCGGCGAGAAGTTCGCGCGCCCGCGCGTCATCATCCCGGTGTTCCCCGGCAACAACTGCGAGTACGACACCGCGCGCGCCTTCGAGGCAGCCGGCGCCGCAGCCGACGTGTTCGTGATCAACAACCTCACGCCCGAGGCGGTCGTCGAGAGCACCCACGAGCTCGCGCGCCGCATCCGCGAGAGCCAGATCGTCATGATCCCCGGCGGCTTCTCCGGCGGCGACGAGCCGGACGGCTCCGCTAAGTTCATCACGGCGTTCTTCCGCGCTCCCGAGGTCACCGAGGCGGTGCGCGAGCTGCTCCAGTCGCGCGACGGCCTCATGCTCGGCATCTGCAACGGCTTCCAGGCGCTCGTGAAGCTCGGCCTCGTGCCCTACGGCGACATCGTCACCGCCACGGCAGACGCCCCCACGCTCACGTTCAACACCATCGGCCGCCATCAGAGCCGTCTCGTGCGCACGCGCGTGGCGAGCGACCTCTCGCCCTGGCTCTCGGCATGCCAGCCCGGCGACATCCACACCGTGGCCATCAGCCACGGCGAGGGACGCTTCGTCGCCAACGACGAGGTGCTGGCCAAGCTCGTGGCAGGCGGCCAGATCGCAACGCAGTACGTCGACGTCACCGGCACCCCGAGCATGAACCTCGACGTCAACCCCAACGGCTCGGTCATGGCCATCGAGGGCATCACGAGCCCCGACGGGCGCGTGTTCGGCAAGATGGGCCACGCGGAGCGCCGCGGCGAGGGCCTCTACCAGAACGTCCCGGGCGACAAGTTCATGCCCATCTTCGAGAGCGGCGTGAAGTACTTCTCGTAAGGAGCGCATCTCAGCATAAGCTTGATGCCGGATCCCCGGAGGCCTGCGCCTCCGGGGATCTTTGCTATGAGGAGGGTATCGCGCTCGCGGTCTGCCGCACGCGCGATGCACGGACCGCTCTGCAGGGTCTACAATGGTTTGCCGTTGCTGCACCACCGAATAGGAGCATCTCGTGAATCAAGCGCATACCGAACGAGAGACCGACTCGCGCCAACGCCCCCGGAAGGGCTTCCTCGCCACGACGCCGGGCATGGTGCTCGCCTGCCTCGCGAGCTGCCTTTTGTGGGGATCGGCCTTTCCCTGCGTCAAGCTCGGCTACGATTTCTTCGCGATCAGCGCCGCCGACACCGCTTCGATCCTCGCCTTTGCCGGCATGCGTTTCACCCTCGCCGGCATCATGGTCGCGGCGGGCATGAGCATCGCCCGCAAGCGCCCTTTCGTTCCCGCTACGCGTGACCTGCCCGCCATCGGCGCACTCGCGCTCGCCCAGACCATCGTGCAGTACGTCTTTTTCTACGTGGGCCTCGCGCACTGCGCAGGCGTTACGAGCTCGATCCTCGAAGCGAGCAACTCGTTTCTCTGCGTGCTCATCGCCGCGCTCGTCTTTAGGTTCGAGAAGCTCAACGCGCGCAAGATCCTCGGATGCGCCATCGGCTTTGCCGGCGTGGTGCTCGTCAACGTAACCGGCTCCGAAGGCGGGTTTTCGTTTAGCCTTGCCGGCGAGGGCATGGTGCTCGCCTCAACCGTTGCGGCGGCCACCTCGAGCAACCTCGCCAAGCGCTTCTCGGCCGAGCACGACCCGGTGCTGCTCTCGGGCTGGCAGTTCTTCTTCGGCGGGCTCGTCATGATGCTCGTGGGCTTTGCGCTCGGCGGCCACGTTGCCCCCGCCGACGCCGCCAACCCGCTGCCCGCGTGCGCGCTTCTCGGCTACCTCGGCTTTATCTCGGCTGCCGCCTACTCGCTCTGGTCGGCGACGCTTGCCGTGAACCCCGTATCCAAGGTGTCGGTCTTTGGCTTCATGAACCCGGTCTTTGGCGTGCTGCTCTCGGCGCTCTTGCTCGGCGAGACCAACGTGGTGAGCCCCGTGGTGGCCGTAGGCGCGCTCGCTCTCGTGAGTGCGGGCATCGTGATCGTCAACCGCAAGGCCCCCAGCAGCGCCGAAGCCTAACCCTCTGCCACGAGCGGCTCAACCTCGGGCAGAGGACGCCCCTCAAGAAGCTTGAGCTGGTAGGTTGCCTCAAGACGGAGCCAGAACTCGGGCGTGGTGCCCAAGGCGCGCGAGAGCAGCAGGGCCATCTCGGGCGTGATGGAGCGCCTGCCCCTCACGATGTCCGAGATTGCCGACTGCGGCTTGCCGATAGCCTTGGCCAAACGGTACTGGCTGATGCCCAGCGGCTCCAAGAACTCCTCGACCAAAATCTCGCCGGGACTCGAAACTATGTCACGAATGGCCTGCATCTTTGAACCTCATGGCTACAACTAATACTTCCGTGTTACAGATATACTGCTGTGTTTCAGAAGTATGTCAATTCTCTGGCGGTGCACCATTGCGCACATCTCTTGGCTGTATTTCTCTGTCAAGAGTAGAAAAATCCCCTGCCCCGCACGCGATAACGCGTGCAGAACAGGGGATGTCGCAGGATTAAGTTGGGAGAGCTCGAGGGAGCGTTATGCGTCCGCGGGCGCTTTGGAATCGGAGCGGCCGAGAAGCGCCATGAGCACGGCGCCCGCAACGGTGCCGACGGCAAGCGCGACCACGAAACCGAGCGGGTTGCCGATGGCGTAGATGATCCAGATGCCGCCATGAGGCGCCGGGCAGGTGCAGCCGAGCATCGCCGACACCCCCGCCGCAAGCGCGGCGCCCGCCACGATGGCAGGGCGAACACGCGCGGGGTGCGCCATGGCAAACGGCAGCGCCGCCTCGCTCACAAACGAAAGGCCCTTGAGCACGCAGCCGCGACCGGCGGTGCGCTCGTCCTCGCTCCACAGGCGCTTGCATACGGCAGTGGAGAGCGCGAGGGCGAGCGGGGGAACCATGCCGCCTGCCATAACAGAAGCCATGATCGTCTCGCCGGCCTCCATGTTGCAGGTCAGCAGCAAAGCCCCGAACACGTAAGCGGCCTTGTTGCACGGGCCTCCCAGATCGACCGCCATCATGGCTCCGAGCACAGCCCCGAGAAGCGCAAGCGCGGGCATGGACGCAGCGCCGAGCAGGGTATCGACCCACCACGAGGCAACGCCCAGGATCGGGTTGGCGAGGACCATGCTTGCCGTCACGGCAACCAGAGACACAACCGGGTACACGAGCATGGGCTTGATGCCCTCGACCGCATCGGGCAGATGCCGGCACACGCGCTCGAGCGCCCACACGATGCCGCCCGCGGCAAAACCGGCGACCACGGCACCGATGAAGCCGCTCGGCGCCATGGCCATACCGCCTGCGCCCATAGAGGCAAACGTGTCGAGACAATAGCCCTGGGCCGCGATCCAGCCGCCCGCAATGCCCGGGAGCAAGGCTGGCCGGTCGGCAATGGAGAGCGCGATGAAGCCCGCGAGCACAGGCAAAGCGAGATCCTTGGCAAAACTCGCCGCTAGATACAGCACCAGTGCCGGGGTCGACCAGTCCCATGGAAGCTCCGTCGACACGGCGGGCTCCACGAGCCTGACCAGTGCCATGCACACGCCTCCGGCAACGAGGAACGGCAGCATGTGCGATACGCCGTTCATGAGGTGGCGGTACGCATCTGCGCCCCAGGCGCGCTTCTGAGATGCCGCCGGCGTCTCGGAGCCCGCCCGGCCCTGCTCTTCGCTCGGGGCCTCCGATGCCGCGGAGTCGGAAGACGAGCCGCCGCTCACGGCAGCGGCATGATAAATCGGCGCCTCCCCGCTCAGAGCTTCGGTGATGAGCCGCTCAGCATCGCTGATGCCGGCGGCAACGCCTACCTTGACGAGGTGCTTGCCGTCAAAGCGCGCCATCTCGACCGCCTTGTCGGCGGCAACGATCACGCCCTCGCAGGCGGAGATCTCCTCGGGCTCAAGCGCGTTCTTGGTGCCAACCGACCCTTGGGTCTCGACCTTGATGCGCACGCCCATGCGCTCGGCCACCTTCTCGAGGTTCTCGGCGGCCATGTAGGTGTGTGCGATGCCCGTGGGGCAAGCCGTTACAGCGAGCACCTGCGGAAGCGAGGGCATATCCGCGGCGCCCTCGACACGCTCCGCCTTCTCGGCAGCTCCCGACGGCATGCCCTGAGCGCCAACATCGACCGACCGCCCTTCGTCATAGGCGGACTCAGCGGCGTCGACCACGCCGAGGAACTCCTCCACGCTGCTCGCGGAGCGCAAGGCCGCGGCAAACGCAGGATGCATGAGAAGCGCCGAGAGCTTTGCGAGCACCTCCAGGTGCACGTTGGCCTCGGTCGCAGGCGCCGCGATCAGAAACACGAGGTCAGCGGGTTTGCCGTCCGGAGCATTCCAATCAACGCCCTGCTCAAGCGTGGCCACCACGAGCCCCGGACGTTCGGCCGCGGCGGTTTTGGCGTGCGGGATGGCGATGCCCTCGCCCACCGCCGTGCTGAACGTCGACTCTCGCTCGAGCACGGCCTCCGTATAGCCCGCCGCGTCGGTCACGGCACCGCCCGCAACCTGCAGCTCCGCGAGTTGATCGATCACGTCGTCACGCGTGCTTGCCTGCATGCCGAGTGCAACGCCCTCCGGCCGCAGCAGTTCGGTTATCTTCACGGGAAGTCCTCCCTTGCCTGTTGCTTTACCTGCGGCGCCCAAGCTACCCCGGCGCGCAAACAGCCGGAACCCCCCGCCTTCGCCGCAGCGCATACCCCACGGCGCGCGCACGGAAACTCCGGTCGTCCCTAGCGTATCCCATTCGACGAGATTGCTCCTCAAGAAGCGGCCTTTTGGCGCAAAACGGCAGGTATTTATTGCCTGATGGCGGCCCACTGAACACCGCACGCGGCATCGACGGGGCAATAAAGGGCTCAAAGAGTACATCTGCAAAGTATTTTGACGGTTATTCGAGTACTTTTTACGACATCCCGAGTAGACCGGTGTCTCCGGTCAGCGTTTCCGCAGGTCAGAGCGTTGGTCGTTTCTGGTCTACTCGGCACTTCGCCAAAAGTATTCGAATATCCGAAAAAACCTTGAGAAAGCAGGCGTTCGGCCCGCAAAATGACGCAGGTTTGCGCAGATACCCCCCCTGCCATGTATGAGGGCACCGCGCGCCCCGCAAAAGGCGCGAATCCCCTGCCGGAAACAATTCCGACCTCATTTGTTACGTTCATGAAACACAAGGAAGTGCTTTAGCGTGCTATAGTGCTCCCATACCGAGAGTCAGACGGAGCGCAAGAACCGTCTGCACGAAGCGCCGGGCACGCGCCCGTGCCTTCCAAGGAGGAACCATGCTCGCCACTGCCATCAAGACCAACGTGCTCGCCGCGCCGTCGGTCGCCGCCGCATGGTGGTGGAACAAGCTCATACCTTCGTTCTCGGATTAGCGGCGGCTTTCATCTACGCTTGGCAGCTGGAGAGGCCCTCGGATAGTCCGAGGGCCTTTTTCTATGCGTCGGCACCCCGCGAAGAAGCCCGAGAGCGCGCCCGGGCTCTTTCGGTACAAGCAAAACCCCAGCCTGACGCACGAGCCCCGTAGAAAACGCCCCAGCGCATGCCCTGCCCCCAAACACACGCCAGCCCGCCCGCGATCCAAGCCCCATCCGCCCGTGACCCCGTCAAGCTGCCCGTCCGGCAGCGCCCCTCCCGCGAGAAAGGACCGACCATGACTGACCAGACCGCCACCGCCCGCGAGCCCTACCGCCTTTACCTGCGCGAAGACCAGATCCCTACGGCCTGGTACAACCTGCGCGCCGACATGCCCACGCCGCCCGAGCCCATGCGCCTGGCAGGCGGCGAGGTCGCGCGCCCCGAGGACATCGCGCCGGTCTTTGCCGACGAGCTTGTGCGCCAAGAACTCGACAACACCACCCGCTACGTGCCGATCCCCGAACCGGTCATGGAAATGTACCGCGTCTACCGCCCCAGCCCGCTCATCCGCGCCTACAACCTCGAGCGCGCGCTCAAGACGCCGGCCAAGATCTTCTACAAGTTCGAGGGCAACAACACCTCGGGCTCGCACAAGCTCAACTCGGCGCTCGCGCAGGCCTACTACGCCAAGGCCCAGGGCCTCACGAACATCACCACCGAGACCGGCGCCGGCCAGTGGGGCACCGCCCTCGCCGAGGCCGCCGCGCACTATGGGCTCGACCTCGACGTCTTCATGGTCAAGTGCTCCTATGAGCAGAAGCCGTTCCGCCGCAACGTCATGGAGACCTTCCGCGCCCGCGTGACCCCCTCGCCCTCCGACACCACCGACGTCGGCCGCCGTATGCTCGAGGCCGACCCCGCAAGCTCCGGGTCGCTCGGCACGGCCATCTCGGAGGCTGTTGAGCGCGCGCTCAACGTACCGGGCAACAAGGGCCGCTACCAGCTCGGATCGGTGCTCAACCAGGTGGTGCTGCACCAGAGCATCATCGGCCTCGAGAGCTACGAGGCGCTCGCCGAGCTCGGCGAGTACCCCGACATCGTGATCGGCTGCGCGGGCGGCGGCTCCAACCTCGGCGGCCTCATCGCCCCCTTCATGCGCGACAAGCTCACCGGCGAGCGGCCCGACACGCGCTTCATCGCCGTGGAGCCCGCAAGCTGCCCCTCGCTCACGCGCGGCCGGTTTGCCTACGACTTTGCCGACACGGGCCAGACCTGCCCGCTCTGCAAGATGTACACCCTCGGCAACGGCTTCATTCCCAACCCCGACCACGCCGGCGGCCTGCGCTACCACGGCATGAGCCCCATTGTCAGCCAGCTCAAGCACGACGGCTACCTCGAGGCTGTGGCCGTGCACCAGACCGACGTCTTCGCAGCCGCCGAGAAGTTCGCCACCCTCGAGACGATCCTGCCCGCGCCCGAAAGCGCGCACGCCATCCTCGTTGCCATGCGCGAGGCAGAGAAGTGCCGCGAGACCGGCGAGGCCAAGACCATCCTCTTTGGCCTCACGGGCACCGGCTACTTCGA
>CALUOB010000040.1 GCA_944322175.1 uncultured Coriobacteriaceae bacterium | reverse complement strand
AGCGCGCAGGCGCCGGCGATGATCGAGATGCCCCAGCCGAGCGTCACCACGAAGAAGAGCGAGCCGAACATGCCGACAACGATGGAGGGCAGGCTCGAGAGCGTCTCGATGGCGGTGCTCGCCGCGGAGGTGATCCAGTTGTCGGGCGCGTACTCCACAAGGAAGATAGCTGCGCCGAGCGAGATCGGCACCGAGATGACGAGCGTTACGAGCAGCAGGTAGAACGAATCCCAGAGCTGATAGACGATACCAGGCAGCACGCTGTCGGTCGGTGTGTTGGTGAGGAACCCGGGCGTGAGCGCGCGCATGCCGCCTCGAATGAGAATGTAGGCGATAATGGCCACGACGAGGACCATAACGACGCCCACGATAGCGGTGAGAATGCCCGTGGCGATCTTGTCCTGGGAGCCGATGCGCTTAACATGCGCGGTGAGGTCGCGATTAGCCATGTGCCTTCGCCCCCCTCTTCGCAATGACGTGGATGATCAGGATGAAGATGAGCGACATCGCGAGCAGCAGCAGGCCGAGCGACCACAGGGCGTGGTAGTACACCGAGCCCGACGTGGCGTTGGAAAGGCCCGCGGTAAGCGCTGCGGTGAGCGTGGACGCCGGATCAAGAAGTCCGGAGGGCATGGAGCGCTCGACGCCGCCGATGACCATCTGCACGGCGAGCGTCTCGCCAAAGGCGCGCGTCATGCCGAGGATGACCGCGGTCATAAGCGAAGGCAGCGCGCTCTTGAGAACCACGTGCCAGACCGTCTGCCAGCGCGTGCAGCCCAGAGCGTAGGAGCCCTCGCGGTACTCGTTGGGAACAGCGCGCAGCGCGTCGATGGAGAGCGTGGTGATGGTCGGAAGGATCATGACCGCAAGGACAATGGCGCCCGAAAGGATGCCGGCGCCCGTGCCTGCGGCATCGCCAAAGATGCCGCGCATGGCGGAGTTCACGATGTAGAGGCCGAGCACGCCGTACACAACCGAGGGAATACCCACGAGAAGCTCGATGAACGGCTGGAAGACGCGACGTCCGAAACCGGGGGCAACCTCGACCACGAACATTGCCGAGCCGATGGCGATCGGCAGAGCAAAGAGCGTGGAGAGAAGCGTAACGGCGAACGAGCCCACGATCATGGGCAGCGCGCCGTAGGTGTCCTGCTCGGGAATCCAATGCTGACCCGTCAGAAACTCAATAGGATCAAGCCCGTCTACAAAGAACGTCGTGAGGCCCTGTTGGGCAACCATGAAGATAAGGGCGATAACCACGATGGCGACCAGCGCAACGCAAGCGCCCGTAATGCCCAGGCCGATGTTCTCGAGACGGCGCTTGGGCATGAGCTTTGCCATAAAGACGCCTTTCTCTGATCAGAACAACGGGGCACCCCAATAGAACAGGGGATGCCCCGCAGCAAGCAAACGAACAGGAGCCTACAGGGCGGTAACGTTGCCCTCGGCGTCCTTCTGGACCTTCATATCGGTCATGGGGATGAAGCCCTCGTCGATGACCGCACCGTTCTGGACCTCGTCAGAAAGCATGTAGTCGATAAACGCCTGGGTCACGCCGGCCGTTGCCTCGTCCTCATCGGAACGGGTGTACATGTGCTCGTAAGCCCAGATGTTGAAGTCGCCGGACTCGACGTTCTCGCGCGTGGGCTCGACGCCGTCAACGGAAAGCGCCTTGACGCCCTCGTTGGACTCGAAGTAGTTGAAGGCAACGTAGGAAATGGCGCCCTCGGTGGCAGCGACCTGCTCGACCACGGTACCCGAGGAGTCGACCTCGGCAACCGGGCGGAAGCTGTCGGGAACCTCGGCACCGTCGAGAACCGCGTCCTCGAAGGTGGCACGCGTGCCGGAGCCGGCCTCGCGGTTGATGACGTTGATGGTGCCCTTGGTACCGCCAACCTCTTCCCAGTCGGTGATCTCGCCGGTGAAGATGCCCTTGAGCTGCTCGGTGGAGATGTCGTCGATGTCGACGTTCGCGTTCACGATCGGGCCCATGCCGACGATGCAGATCTGGTTGTCAACGAGACCCTCGATCTGATCAGCCTTAAGCTTGCTCTCGGCAAAAACGTCGGAACGGCCGATCTGCACGGAGCCCTCGGCAACCTGAGAGAGGCCCTGGCCGGAGCCGCCGGCCGAGATGGCGATGGAAACATCGGGGTTGGCGTCCATGAAGTCGTTCGCAGCGGCCTCGACGAGCGGCTGGAACGAGGTAGCGCCAGAGCAGGAGATGCTGCCGGTGAGGGCGGCGTCAGCGCCCGAACCCGAAGCAGCCTGACCGCCGCAGCCAACAAGACCGAGGCCCGCAACCGAGGCAACGGCGCCCAAAGCGCCCACGAAAGTGCGGCGAGACATATCGAAACCCTGCATGGTTCTCCTTTCGGAACAAGCGTACGAGACCGTCGGGCCCATTCCCGAACCCGGTCCCTTGATCCGATAGGTATGCTAGGGCGTCGCAGATAGCCATTTTGCGAGGAGCAAGATGCCTTACAGATGAATAACGGTGCTTTACCGTGCGCTTACATACGCAGCTAGATTGTGTAAAAGCCGCTTTACATTCGCCCCCATTCTGTGAACGCCCTTCACACTTTGGAGGGCGCTGTAAGAGAAGGCAAGACGAGCGAAGCGACGCGGAACAAAAACACCGATATCAAAGGTAAAGGAATGCCGCTACCCCACGCCTGAAACAAAGCGAGCGAAGCGATGCGAACCAGGTTGACCCAACGAAAGCGAGAGCGCGCCTGGCGGAGCAGATCGGGCTGAACGAGGAGGACATTGACCTTATGGTTATGCCCGACGAGTGAAGCCCGAGATGCCCGTCAGACGCGCTTGCAGCGTCGCACCTAAAGAGCGAAGGTCGAGACGCTTGCCAGCTGCGCTCGCAGCTTCAAGCCATCTCGACCTTCCTGCACCGTGGGATACGCACAGAGGGGAGGGATGCATATCACCTGACAGGGTCTGTTTATTTCATCGCCGTCAGATCCCTGTCGTTGAGTTAACTATAGCGAACTTCTTGCTATGTACAAGTTAAAATATAGTTAGCCTTGGTTTACACATTCCCTTCACAACTCTTCTCGCTAACGGGCTAAACAGCGCGCGCTCACGATCAGCTGAAGCACGAGCCCCGCAGCGGCGACCGCCCACAGGGCAACATAGCTGCTTGAGGCGAGAAGCGCACCGCCGAGAGCGCTTCCCACTCCCCCGCCAACAAACACGCCGAGGCCGATGAGCCCGGTGCAGAGCCCGGTGTACACCGGATCCGCGTCCATGGAGTACGTCACGAGCGTCGGCTGCACGAAGATGTAGCCGAAGCCCAAAAGGCCCGCCGCCGCGAGCGCGGGGACCCAGGACGCCGCAGCAGTCGCAACAAGCAGAAGAGCTGCCGCGCAAACGGCACAGCACTCCCCCGTTGCCACCACACGCGCGAGCCCGTGCTTCTCGCCGATCTTTCCCGACAGAGTGCCTCCCACCAGGCAGCACACGCCGTACGCCATCATAACCAAGCCCGAAGCCGTGGAGCTCAAAGAGCAGCGCTCGGCGAGGAACGTTCCCATGAATCCGTACACACCGAGGAAGAGCAGGCCCGTTGAGCACGCAAGCGCGTAGACCGCGCGCTTGGGACCAAAGAAAATGCCGAGCGCGCGCCGAAACATTGCGGCGATTCCCGCCGCATGCCCCGCCGTCTGGCCAGGCTGCGTTGTGTGGGCGGGCTCGCGCAGACGAAACAGGAGGCCCCACGCTACAAGCGCGAGCGCCGCAAAGGCGAAAAACGCCGCGCGCCATCCCACGAGCTCGGTCAGAATGCCCCCGAGGCCCGCCGAAAGACCCTGCCCGGCAAAGGTGATGCCCATGAGAATACCAACGGCGCGCCCACGCTGGTCATGCCCTACCACGCTGCCCACAAAAGCCTGCGACACGGTAATGATGCCCGCCGCAAAGCAGCCGGTCACCACGCGCGCCGCAGCCAAAAGCGCGAGCGTAGGCGCCACTGCGCACAAGGCGGTTCCCACGGCAAGCCCGAGCACAATGACGCGCAAGAGCCTGAGCCGCCCGAAGCCGTCGCCGAGTGCACCGTAGACCGGTTGAAGCCCGCCGTAGGGAATCATGTACGCGGTGAGAATCACAGCCGCTGTGGTCGGCAGGATCTGGAGCGTCTGGGCGATAGCAGGAAGCGCAGGCGAGACAAACCAGTTGTCCGCCGCGGAAACGAGCCCGCAGAAACCGAGCGTCACCACCACCTGCAATTGCTGCCGATCCAGCGTCATGCCCTACTCCCCCAAACGTTCCGAAAGCTCGAGCCATTCGGTTTCGAGCTCGTCGAGCGCATCTTGCGCCGCGTCGATCTTTGCCTGTTGCTCCTCAAGCCCCACGTAGTCAGTAGGGTCGACCTCGAGCATCTGCGCCCGGTGCTCCTCGATCTTGGCGCGCTGCGTTTCCATGCGGCGCTCCAGCGACGAGAGCTGTTTTTTGAGCCGGTACTCCTCGGCGCGCGTCAGGGCATCGCCGCCGGACGCAGAACGATCGGCCGATGCTTGCGGCACGGTTGCTCGAGGCGCCGTGGACGCGTTGGCCGCCGTTTCCGCCACCTCGCGATCGGCCAGTATCCGCAGGTACTCGTCCACGCCACCCGGAACATGCCGAAGGCCGCCGTCAACAAGTGCAAACTGCTGGTCGGTCACGCGCTCCATGAGGTAGCGGTCGTGGCTCACCAAGATGAGCGTGCCCGGCCACCCGTCGAGAAGGTCCTCGACGATTGCGAGCATATCGGTGTCGAGATCGTTGCCCGGCTCGTCGAGGATGAGTACGTTGGGTTCAGCGAGTATCGTGAGCAGGAGCTGCAACCTGCGCCGCTGCCCGCCCGAGAGGTCTTTGATACGTGCAAGCAACTGCTCCGGCGTAAAGCCCAGGCGCTCGAGAAGCTTCTCGGGGCTCGTCTCCTTGCCGTCGACCACGTAGGTGCGCTTGCAGGAGCTGAGAACGCTCTTGATCGTCTCTTCCTCGTGAGGCGCAAGCTCTTCGAGCTGCTGCGTCAACACGCCGAAGCGCACGGTCTGCCCAATCTTGACGCGGCCCCGCTCGGGTGCCAGCGCGCCGCAAAGGACCTTGAGAAGGGTCGACTTGCCTGCGCCGTTCTCACCCAAGATGCCGAAACGGTCCCCAGGGCCGATGAGCCACGTAAGATCGCGCAGCACGGGCTCGGCGGGAGCGCCGTCGCCGCCGTAACCTGCCCACACGCCCTCGAGGTCAATGACCTGCTTGCCGAGTCGAGCGGTCGCCAAGCGCTTGAGCTCCAAGGTGTTGCGCACCGGAGGCTCGTCGGCAATAAGCTCGCGCGCGGCGTCGATGCGGAACTTCGCCTTCGACGTGCGCGCCTGGGCCCCGCGCGAGAGCCACGCGAGCTCCTTGCGGATCATGTTCTGGCGTCGCTGCTCGCGCACGGCGGCGGCGCGCTCGCGCTCGACACGCTGCAAGATGTAGGCGGAGTAACCGCCCTCGAACGGATCGACCTGTCCGTCATGGACCTCCCACATGTGGTCGCACACGGCATCGAGGAACCAGCGGTCATGCGTAACCACGAGAAGCGCGCCCTGTCCCGGCTGCCAGCGCTCCTGAAGATGACGTGCGAGCCAGCTGATGGCACGAACATCGAGATGGTTGGTCGGCTCGTCGAGCATGAGCACGTCCCACGTGCCGATAAGCAGGCGCGCGAGATCGACGCGACGCCGCTGTCCGCCCGAGAGCGAGCCCACGGGAGCGTCCCACGGAACGTCGGCGATGAGCGCATGGATGATGGCGCGTACGCGCGGATCGGCCGCCCATTCATATGCGGGCTGATCGCCCACCACCGCTCGCTCGACGCTATTCGTGTCCAGCAGCCCGTCCGCTTGCCCGAGCACACCCACCCGCAGGTCGCGACGATGCGTAACGCGCCCTTCGTCCGGCTCGACCTTGCCGGCGAGCACGCCGAGCAACGTGGACTTTCCGTCGCCGTTGCGGCCGACGATGCCTATGCGGTCGCCCTCGTTGACGCCGAGCGTGACGCCGTCGAGCACCGCTTTGGTCGGGAACTCAAGAGACACGCTGTCGCAGCCGAGCAGAATGGCCACGTTGTTCTCCTCTCCTTGCACGTCCGCCCGCGCAGGGGCGGGCGGACGGCTCAACTTGCTGTAGGCGCCGCAGGGGCGTTACGCCTCATAATCCAAAGCCATGAGGCGGTCGATGGCAACGATGTAGGTCTTGAGCGCCTGACGGAGCTGCGCCTCGCACGCTGACTCGTTGGGACCGTGCATGGCGCCCGCCCACTCAGGCTGGTCCTCGATCTCCTCTTCGGGACCAAAGCTCACCGCGCAGGCAAAGTTGCGGGCGTAGGTGCCGCCGCCCATGGCGAAGAGACGCGCGTCCTTGCCGGTGACGTCAATATAGGAGGAGAGAAGCGCCTGCACCGCCGGGAACTCGGCGCTCACCGAGAACGGCGGCTTCTTGGTCATGGCATGGGCCTCGCAGCCAAACTGCGCGGCGAATGCCGTGAGCTTCTCGTCGAGCTCGTCTGCGCTCGTGCTGTCGGGGAACCGGATGTCGATCGTCTGGGATAGGCGTCCCTCTTCAGAGCGAATCGTGCCGCCAATGCAGGTCAGCGGGCCAAAGGCATCGCTTGTCGACGCAACGCCGAGCGCCTCACCCGCCGTATCGGCATGAATGGCCGCAAGCAGGCCGAAGACTGGCTCCTCGCATGCGGCGAGAAGGCCGTTCTCGCGCGCGTAGGCAACGAGAAGCGCGATGGCGTTGACGGTGCCCTCGGGCAGCGACGCGTGCCCGCCCACGCCCTGGGCGGTAAGGCGCGCCACGCCGTCACCAGCGTCCTCGATATCGATGCGCTCCGCGCTCGGCAGCTCAGACGCGCTAGCGCGAACGCAGAGCACAGCAGAGCCAGGCACCGCATTGGTCACCGTGCCGCCCTCGAACGACACAACGTTTCCTCCCTCGAGCACCGGGCTCGTGAAGGTCATGCTGAACTGGCCCTTCTCGGCGTTGCACACCGGGAACTCGGCATCGGGCGTAAAAAGAAACGCCGGATCGTCGTGCGTCTCGAGGTAATGGTGCACGTCGCTCATGCCCACTTCCTCGTCGCAGCCGAGAAGGGCGCGGAAGCTGTGCCTGAGCGGGATGTTGTGCTTGGGGAAGAACGCGCCGGCGTAGAGCGACAGGATCGCGGGGCCCTTGTCGTCGATAACGCCGCGGCCGAGAAGCCAGCCTTCGCGACGCTCCATGACATACGGGTCGGTAGCCCAGCCCGCGCCTGCGGGAACCACGTCGACATGCGCGATCGTAGCGATCTGCGCGTCGTCTTGACCAGGAAGATCGGCAATGCCGACGTATCCGTCGTCATCGCTCACCTCATAGCCGAGCTTCTCGGCAATACCGAGAGCACAGTCGAGCGCGCCGCGCACCTCGGACCCAAAAGGAGCGCCCGGGCATCCCTTGGACTCGTCGGCAACGGACGGATGGCTCACAACCGCCGCGATGTCGGCGACGACGTCTTCCCATACCTCGTCAACGTAGGCGTCGACGCTCTTCTCAAACTCAGGATCGATCATGGTTGCTCCGATCAGGTCGCAGGCTCGCTTACATTTCGCCCTCCATACTACCCCATCGCAGAGGAAGAAGGAGACGGGTCAAGGTGCTGGATGCGCTCGAGCAGCTCGCCCAAACCCGCGCACACAAGCGACGCACCGGCGCCCTCGAGCTCACCGGGCTTGGCGGCGCCCGTGTACACGCCCACGCAGGGCATGCCAAGCTCGGCAGCACCCTCCACATCGTGGTAGCGGTCCCCCACCATAAAGGCCTCGCCAGGACAAGCACCGAGCATGTCGAGAACCGCCGCGATCGACTCCGCCTTGGTATGCCGCTCGGGCTCCTTGAGGCCTGCGAGCGCATCTACGCGTTCGAGAATACCGGTCTCGCGACCGAGCTTTACGGCGCTCTCTTCTCGACGGGACGTGGCAACGGCAATCCGGCGACCCTGACCGCGAAGCACGTCGAGCAGCTCGAGAGCGCCTGGGATAGGCGGGTAGTCGTCAGGGGCCGCAAAGTCAAACAGGTAACGGTAGCGCGCAGTGGCCCTCTCGGCATCTTCCTGAGACAGGCCGAAGCAGTCGCGAAAGCCGTCGACCAGAGGCGGACCGATAAGCCGCGTCAGATCGCCCATGCGCTCGCGCGTAAACCCGAGCTCGCCAAGAACCGTCTCGGCGGTATGCAAGATGACGGGGGCCGTGTTGCACAGCGTGCCGTCAAAGTCAAAAACCGCAACCGGGCGGTCGAGAAACGCTAGATCGGAATGCAACGTATCCTCCATCGATAACGACAACGACCATAATCATACGGCGAGCGCCCGCCCCGGAACAAGGGACGGGCGCTCGCGAGCCATAGTCGTTGCTGAGGCGATCGACAGGCTAATCGTCGATGCCGAGGGTGATCTCCATGCCGTCTTCGGCGTAGCCGAGACGATCATCGAGCCGGTCGATGGAACGCTCGATGGTCATGTAGTCCTCGTACGGGAGCGATCCGCTCTGAGCGGCGTACTCCTGCTCCTCGTCGAAGCTGTCCATCTCGTGCTCGAGCGTCTCGATCTGGTGCTTCACGTCGATAAACGTCTGGTAGTTGGTGCTGCGATCCGAAGATGCCTCAACCGCCGCGCAGGTCTTCTCGAGCTCGGCCACGCGCTTCTCGAAATCGGCGATCTCGGGATACTCGGACGTTACCGCATCGTCGAGCTTCTGGGAGGATGCGCTACTTTGAGGCTGCTTGCCCTCCGAGTCAGAGGCGGCGCCTTGGTCTGCCTCGGTATCCTGAGACTCTTGCTGCGGCTGCTCGTCGAGCTGAGCCTGCAGGTCTGCCACCTGCTGCTCGAGCTCGTCTACGCGCGCGGCGTCGTCGGAGGTCGCCTGCTGGTTGCAGCCCGCAACGGCAAGCGACACGGCAAGGCAGCCCGCAAGGGCCATCGTCTTGAGAAAGAAACGGGTGGGTACACGCATCGTGGGGCTCCTTTCGCCTTCGAGAACTTCAAACCCGCACGGCTTGCGTGGTCGAGACGCACGGGCGCTACGCTTTGTTACTCTCCTTGAACCAGATGGCGCATTCCGCACCCCGCCCCCGCAACGGCGAACGGGCCGCCAGATCGGCGAACGGTCCCCGGCAACCGAGCCAGAAAAAGAGCCGCCCCGCATGCGGGACGGCTCAAGCGGCTCGCTTGTTGGCGCTCGGTCTAGCTGAGGAAGTCTTCGAGGATCTGCTCCTCGGCCTCCTCCTCGGTGAGCCCGAGCGTCATGAGCTTGGTAATGGCCTCGCCAGCGATCTTGCCGATGGCGGCCTCGTGGACCAGCTGCGCCTCGGTAGACTTGGCGTCGATAGCAGGGATGCTCGTAACACGCGCGTTATCCATGATGATGGAGTCGCACTGCACGTGGCCGCGGCATGCCGCAGCACCCGTAACGTTGGGATGGAAGACCTGCACCGAGTTGCCTCGCGCCACGGAACGCGAGATGACGCGCACGGTAGCCCCGTCGCCCACCATCTCAAAATCGAGGTCGCTCGTGGCGTGCTGCTCGCCGTGCGTCATAAGCTTCTCGGTGATGACGAGCTTGGCGTCGGCCTCAAGGGTGCCGGTGGTCTTGCGGATCGTGGAGCTCACGCCCTTGATCTGGACCATCTCCATCTCCATAGAGGCGCCCTCGGCAAGATGCACCTCGGTGGTGGGATTCAGGATGCGCGCACCCGTCCCCTCGCCCTCGCCGTAGTGCTTCTCGACGTAGGTCACGTGCGCGCCCGGCTCCACGAAGAAGCGGTGGATGCCGTCGTGCTCGGCGTCTTTCTCGCCGCCGTTGTGAATGCCGCAGCCCGCAACGATGTAAACGTCGGCATCGCGGCCGATGAAGAAGTCGTTGTACACGACGTCGTGCACGCCCTCCTCGGTCACGACGACCGGGATGTGCACGTGCTCGTTCTTGCTCCCGGCGTCGACGCGGATGTCGATGCCGGGGTTGTCGGTCTTGCTGGTAATGGTCACGTGCTCGGTGTTGGTGCGGCACGCAAGGCAGCCGTTCTGGCGAATGTTGACAGCGCCGGGAGTGTCGCCGTGCATGTCGGCGATGACCTCGAGCATCTCGCGCGAAATCGCGTCGAGGTCGAGCTCGGAGCCTACCTGGCCGGCAACCGGTGCGGAAGTGGTATCAGCCATGCGATTCTCCTTCTGGACGATGGCATGAGCGCCTGCGGCGCCTCGAGTTAGTAGGTAACGGCCTCCGCCGCGGGCGTAAAGCCGCAGGCGGGGTCCTGGTTCTTGCTGAACATGAGCGTGGGGTAGATATCGTCACGCGTGCCGCGACGGGCGACCTGACCGTCCTTGACGACGATGATCTCATCGGCCATCTGCATGATGCGCTCCTGATGCGAGATGATCAGGATCGTGTGGTCGGGCTGAGTGCGATGCAGCTCCTCGAAGGTAGCCGTGAGCTTGTCGAAGCTCCACAGGTCGATGCCCGCCTCGGGCTCGTCGAAGATGGCGAGTTTGGGATTGCGCGCAAGTATCGTGGCGATCTCGATACGCTTGAGCTCGCCACCCGAGAGCGACTTGTCAACATCGCGGTCGAGGTAGTTGGCCGAGCACAGGCCCACGGCGGACAGGTACTTGTTGCAGGCGGCGGCGCCCATGTGCTTCTCGCCCGAGGCGAGACGAATGAGCTTTGCCACCTTCATGCCCGTGAAGCGAGCGGGTTGCTGGAATCCGTAACCGATGCCCAGGCGAGCGCGCTCGTCGATGGGCATGCGCGTAATGTCAACCCCGTCGAATGTGATGGTGCCCGCGGTAGGCTGCTCGATGCCCATGATCAGCTTGGAGAGCGTTGATTTACCGCCACCGTTGGGACCGGTGATGACAATGAGCTTGCCCTCCTCAACCGTAAGCGAAAGATCGCGGATAATATCATGGTCGCGGTCGTCGTAAGAATCCTGTCCGGCCTTGACCGTATACGACACGTTCTTCAGCTCAAGCACGTGTTCCTCCCATCCCAAGCGCTCGATAAACAGGTCCGGCAAAGACCTTGAAGCGCGTATGCACATATGCCATTACTATACCTGAACGGCGCGCCTTAGGCGCCATGATGCAGGGCGTCCGTTCGGTTGGGGTATGCCACGATACGGGCTGTTCTATACGCTCGTATATGCTATCACATTGCTTACATATTGAGGTCTCAATACCTGTTCGTATTCTATGAGCAAATACACGCAGCTATGACACTCGTACTATACTTGTCTCGGACTGTCTGTTTGAGGAAAGGAACCTCATGTCGTTTGCCATCCTTACCGACAGCACGTGCGACATCCCGCTCTCCGAGCTTAAGGACGCGGGTATCTGGTGCATCCCGCTCCATGTCATCATCGGTGGAGAGGACCTGATCGACCAGGTCGAGATCTCAAGCGCAGAGTACCTCGAGCGTATGGCGGCCACCGATGAGCTGCCGCACTCTTCGTGCCCCTCGGTGGGTGAGTTTACCCACGTGTTCGACGAGATCAAAGCTGCAGGCCACGACGGCGCCATCTACATCGGCATTGCAAAGTCGCTGTCCAACAGCGTCGAGAGCGGCAGGCAGGCCGCAGCCGCTTACGAAGGTCTCGATGTGCGCGTCATCGACTCCGGCACAGTTTCGGGCACGCTGGGGCTTCTGGTTGAGCGCGCTAAGGCAGGCGCTGACGCTGGTATGAGCATTGAAGATGTCGTTGAGGATATCGAGCGCGCCAAAGAGGAGGCTCTGCTTCTCATCATTCCGCGCACCCTCGAGAACCTTGTAAAGAACGGGCGCGCGCCCAAGCTCGCCGGATTTGCTGCCCAGATGCTCAACCTGCGCTTGGCAGTGACGACGGAATGGCAGACCGGCGAGGTCAAGCTTGCCAAGAAGGCTCGCGGCACCAAGCGCATCGTCGACACCGTTATGACTGACGCCCTCAGCTTCATCGGCGAACACCCTGGCTCCACCGTTCGCATTGTCACTACCGGAGGCGATGAGGAGTGCGCCCTCTTCACGAGCGCCCTCGAGGGTTCCGGCCTCACATACGACTTCCACGGCACCTCGACCATCGGCTGCACCGTTGCCACCCACCTCGGAACAAATGCCGCCGGCATCGCTGTGCTCCCGCCCCTCGGGAAGTAGGCTCTTCCCCACATACAGTGAGTGAGACGGCCGTCCTTCAAGCCAACGAAGGACGGCCGTCTTCTTTGCATGAGCCAAGCCGATGCCAGCGGATACTCCGACCAGGTCAACCCGCGAAGACCATAATTGTCTATTAGATGCAGCCAACGCGACACATCAGCAGCGCCACGTTTCCGACAATTCTCGGCAACCGACGCCACGTCTCCGACACTTTGGGGCCCCGTTTTGTCGGAACCGTGGCGCCAGTCGTCAGACGGGGGCGCCGCGCTGCCGGGCGCGGCGCCCCGTATCGCCGGGCAGGGGTCCGCTGCGAGCTGATAAACCGGTTCATGATCGCCCGCGCATGAAGGTTTTTCCGGATATTCGAGTACTTTTGAGGAAACCTCGAGTAGACCGGGGTCTCCGGACAGCGTTTTCGCAGGTCAGAGCGTTGCCGGATCTCGGTCTACCCGAAGGTTCCAGAAAAGTACTCGAATAGCCGTCAAAACCTAAGAGGCAGATTAGGATCGGCTCTTCTCTCGCCTCCCAGCCCCTTTTCCGCCCGTCCCGGCCCGGCGGTGCCGTGCACACGGCCTCCGGGTGAAAGCGTCGCACGTGCGAACCGTTCTCCGATCTCCGGCCCGGCCCCGTGCGGGTCCGCCCTGCGGCTGCGCGTCCGCACCTTCTGCAAACCGAAATCGGGTTGTTGTTGAAAAACGAATTCGGGTTCGGCGTCTCCGCAGGCCCTTCTGCAAATCGACTTCGCTTTTCAGGCGCAACCCGGCTTCGGTTTGCAGAAGGCCAGCGTCAAAGCCCCTCAGAAAGAGATGGGCCGACTTTTGGCTACGAAAGTTCACGAACTTTCGCACCCTCTCTCAGTCCGATCCTGGGGTTTTCCGACTTTCGTGCACGAAAGTTCATGAACTTTCGTGCACGAAGGCCAGCCCTCCCCGCAGGATACCCGTAAAACAGCGAGGCCGGCCCCGAAGGGAGCCGGCCAATGTAAACCAAGTTGCCTGCGCGAAAGCGAGGGCCTGGGTTGCCTTCGCCATGTCAGAGCGAGCGAAGCGATGCGGTGCAGGTTGAACACGCGAAAGCGAGGGCGCGGCTGGCGAGGCTGATCGGGCCGAAGGAGGAGGGCATAGACCTTATGGTCATGCCCGACGAGTGAGGCCCGAGGCGCCCGTCAGACGCGTCCGCAGCGTCAATTCCTGTGCGCGCGGTAGAACGCGATCAGCGACTTGGTCGAGGCGTCCTGAGCATCAAGCGCCTCGTCGTCGTGGAACGCCGGAGTAATCTGCTTGGCAAGCTGCTTGCCAAGCTCAACACCCCACTGGTCGTAGGAGTCGATACCCCAGACCGTGCCCTCAACGAAGGTGATGTGCTCGTAAACTGCAATGAGCTCGCCAAGGGAGAACGGCGTAAGCGCCTCGCCGAAGATCGACGTCGTAGGACGGTTGCCTGTGAAGACGCGCGCCGGGACGATAGGCTCGGGAGTGCCCTCTGCGCGGACCTCGTCTGCGGTCTTGCCAAAGGCAAGCGCCTTGGTCTGAGCGAGGAAGTTGCCGAGGAACAGCTCGTGAACGTCCTGATCACCGTCGGTATAGGGGTTGGCCGTGTTCACAAAGGCGATGAAATCGGCGGGGATCATCGCCGTGCCCTGATGGATGAGCTGGTAGAACGCATGCTGACCGTTGGTACCGGGCTCGCCCCAGAAGATCTCGCCGGTGTCGGAGGTAACCGGCGTGCCGTCCCAACGGACGCCCTTGCCGTTGGACTCCATCGTAAGCTGCTGCAGGTAAGCCGGGAAGCGGTGCAGATACTGGTTGTACGGGAGAACCGCATGGCTCGCAACGCCAAAGAAGTTGCGGTACCACACGTTGAGCAGACCCATAAGCGCAACGGCGTTCTGCTCGAGCGGCGTGTTGGCAAAGTAGTCGTCGATGGCGTGGAAGCCAGCGAGGAACTGCTCGAAGCGCTCGGGGCCAAAGACCACGATAAGCGAGAGACCCACAGCGGAGTCAACGGAGTAACGGCCGCCGACCCAGCTCCAGAAACCGAAAGCGTTCTGCGGGTCGATGCCGAAATCGGCAACGAGGTCAAGCGCCGTGGAAACGGCAACGAAGTGCTTCTTGATAGCCTCGGCCTGGCTCTCGTCGGAGCCATCGATGGCACCGGAAGCCTTGAGGCCGTCGAGCATCCATGCGCGCACCCCACGAGCGTTCGTGAGTGTCTCGAGCGTAGTGAACGTCTTGGACACGATGATGACGAGCGTCGTCTCGGGATCGAGGCCACGGACCTTCTCGGCCATGTCGTTCGGGTCGATGTTGGAGATGTAGCGGCAGTCGATGCCGGCATCAGCCAGCGGCTTGAGGGCCTCGTACACCATGACAGGGCCAAGGTCGGAGCCACCGATACCGATCGAGATGAGATGCTCGATGCGCTTACCGGTTACGCCCTTCCACTCACCGGAACGAACCTTCTCGGCAAAGGCGTACATCTTGTCGAGCTCAGCGCGCACGTCGGCAACGCAGTCCTGGTCGCCGTCGAAGACCGTGCCAACCTGGTCGGCAGGACGACGGAGGGCGGTATGGAGAACAGCGCGGTCCTCGGTCGTGTTGATATGGACGCCGGAATACATCTGGTCGCGGCGCTCCTCGACCTTGACCTCGCGCGCGAGGTCGACGAGCAGCTTAACCGTCTCGTCAGTGATGAGGTTCTTGGAGAGATCGA